>JAZDHF010000262.1:0-27783 GCA_043806315.1 Planctomycetota bacterium
GCTTTCTGGCACGAAAAAGCGACGGCCTGCCGGGCTGGCAAACCATCTGGAAGGGTTGGAACAAAGTCATGCCCCTCGTGCAAGGGCTCGAACTCCATCGCGATCTGTTGCGGGAGAAAAGTTGTGGGTAAGGGTGAGGCCGAAGCCCGGCAGCGACGCAAGGCGCGACTCAGCGCTTCGCGGCAAGCCGGCGACAGGCGGCCCGAAACTCCATTCTACGCTGAACCGCTACACGCGAGGCTCAGGCGGTCGAGGTTCGTGAGGGCCGTTCCAGTCGCGTGGGGAGGATGACCATGGGGACGCGGTCCCATTGCAGGCGGCGCAGGAGGGCGAAGGCCGTCTGGTTGTGCAGCAGACGCTGGTACCAGGTGTCCTTTTGGAAGACGAGTTGGCCGGTGAAAAAGATAGCCTTGGGGTACCGCTTGAGGACCTGCACGCAGAGCTTTTCCAACTCCTCGACCGCGTCCGTGCCGATGGCCATGAAGGACGTGGCCGGCACTCCCCAACCGCGAACCAGGTCCACATACTTGGCCAGGGACTCCGCGGTGTGTTTGCGCAAGTCATCCAGTGTTTCGACGCCCTTAAAACTCCCGGAATCCACCACGCCGACGGATACGAAGATGACGTTCTTGAAGTATCCGGGGGCGAAGCGGTAGGCGTTGAGGAGCGTGTGGACGCCGAGTCCGCCGAAGCCGCCGACGAGGACCGCGGCCGCGGGTTCGGTCGGGTTCGGCTCGGTCGTGGCCGGCTCGCCGCTCGACGGCAGTCTGGCGATGACCTCGTTCAATTGCCGCAGTCGAGACGAGACCTTTCCATAGTAGCGTTGGATAATCAAACCCAACGCCACGACCACGCCGGTGACGGCCAGCGTCCGCCATCCGCCCTGATAGAACTTCTCCAGCACCGTCACGGTGAGGATGGACAGGCACATCACCGCGCCGACGGCAAACAGGGCGAGACGCCGGCGCCGCAGGGGGTGGCGGGAGCGAATCCGCCGCCAGTACTCGCACATCCCGATCATGGAGAGGGAGAAGGTCAGGAAGACGTTGATCGAGTACATGATGACCAGGGCGGAGACGTGACCGCCGGTGTAGAGCAGGGCGCCGACGGCGCATAGACCCATTAACATGACGCCGTTGTGCGTCGACAGGCGCTCGGAGAGGTTGGCGAAGGGATGCGGCATCCAGGAGTCGAGGGCCATATTTCCGAGGATGCGCGGACCGTCGATGAAGCCCGCCTGAGCGCCGACGACGAGAAGCGCGCCCTCCGCCACCATCGTCGCAAGGATGAATGGAGCGCCGGCCCAACTTGCGGACAGGCCCAACTCGCCGATAAAGGTCTCGGCGAGGAGCTGGTTCATGGTCTTGCCCTCCTCGGGGCGGATGTGCAGCAGCAGATAGGCGACCAACAGTCCGCCGGCGGTGACGGAGAGCGACACCGCCATGTAAAGCATGGTGCGTTGACCGGTGGCGACGCGCGGCTCGCGCATGACGGCCATGCTGTTGGAGACGGCCTCGATGCCGGTGTAGGTTCCGGCGCCGAGCGAGTAGGCAAAGAGGAACATGGTGAGCATTTTCATCATGCCCAGGTTCGGATCGCTCAGCCCCTGCCTTAAGCCGCTCGTCACCTCCGTCGCGACCTGCGAAACCTGTGAGGCGTTTAGCCCAATCGCGCCGAGGATGAGTACGATGTGGGTGACGAGGAATAGGAAGAAGATCGGCAAAAGGACCTTGATCGACTCCTTCACCCCGCGAAGGTTCAGGAGCGTGAGCAAGGCGATGGTGGCAAGCTCGGCGGGCAGCTTCCAGGCCGCTCCGCGGGCGGGGAATAGTCCAAACAGAGCGTCCCCGGCCGCGGCCACGGAGACGGTGATGGTGAGAACGTAGTCGACCAGCAGCGCGCAACCGGATACCAGTCCGACGTGCGGCCCGAGGAGCTTCGAGGCGACCAGATACCCGCCGCCGCCGCTGGGGAAGATTTCGATGATGTGGCTGTAGCAGGTCGAAATCACAAAGACGGTGACGATGGTGGCGAGGGCGAGGAAGACGGCGAGGTAGGTATGCTCGCCGAGGGCGGCGAAGGCTTCCGGCGGGCCATAGCACGAGGACGACAATCCATCGGCGCCCAGTCCGACCCACGCCAGAAAGGCCACCAGAGAAATGCGTGTAAAGACGGACCGGTCGGAGAGATCGCGCGGTTTGCCGATGAGTATCGTCTTGACTTTTTCCTGCAGCGTCGCGGGTTCCTCCGATGGGGAGGACCCCTGCGTCAACGCCGCCGAGCTGGATACGGCGGCGTCCATGCCGGAATCGGGTTCCCGCGCGGCACGCGGGTCGGGGGCGGCGCCGGCGGGCGTCGGCGCGTCGGGTGGTATCGATGGTTTGGGGGTCTTGCCGGCGGAGGGAGGTCCGGCTTGGACCGGCGACGCGGGTTGGGAATCCATAGTCCTTCCTTCGACCGAACCGGAGAGTATAGTACCGGACACCCCACCGCTTTGCACCGGCCGCGAGACGGTCCGCTAACTGTGGCCCTGGTGTCAGCGCCAAGCGTCGAGTAGAAGATCGCCGCGGCCGGAGCGGGCTCTCTTGGACTCTTGAACCCTTAAACTCTTAAACTCTTGAACTTCTGAACTCTTGAACTCTTGAACTTCTGAACTCTTGCACTCTTGAACGCCCTATAGCGTGAACCGGCGACCGGAGAGCGCGTATGCCCGAAAACCCGACGGCAACCAACCCTGACAATCCTCCGCGGCGCAAACGTCGGCCGCTTCATCTGAAGATTTTGCTCGGCTTGATGCTGGGGGCGGGAGTGGGGCTCGTTGCGAACGCGATCTACACCCGCCCCGTCGTACCCGAAGTGAAGGATACTCTCGATGTCGACGCCAACGGGATCGACGACCGGCTCGATTGGGTGGCGACCAACGTCGCCGACCCGGTGGGGAAAGTATTCCTGCGGTTGATGTTCATGGTCGTCGTGCCGCTGGTCTTCGCCGCGCTGGCCCTGGGCGTAGTTGGGTTGGGGGACATTCGACGGTTGGGGCGCGTCGGCGGAAGGACGTTGATCTTCACGGTCGTGTTGTCGCTGACGGCGGTGGCGATCGGAGTGGTTCTAGTCAACACGATGAGACCCGGCGGGGGGCTGAAGCCCGAGCAACGAGACGCGTTGCGTGCTCAATACGCGAGGGGAGCGGCGTCGCTCGTTCAAAAGGCCAAACAGGCGAAGTCCTTCAAAGACACGCTCATCGACATCATTCCCGAAAACCCGTTGCAGGAGATGGTGGGAGCGTTGGACGGCAGCTCCAAGGGCAACGGGATGCTGGCCGTGATGTTCTTCGCCCTTCTTTTCGGCATCGGGATTACGCTGGTTCCCGAGGACCGCACGCGGACGTTGGTGGCCCTCTTGGAGGGCGTGTTCGACGTGTGCATGGTCATCATCGGGTTCGCCATGCGCATCGCGCCCTACGCGGTAGCCTGTCTGGTCTTCGCGGTGACTTCGCGGCTGGGGGTGGACATTCTCAAGACGCTGATCTGGTTTGTACTGACGGCGCTCCTGGGTTTCACGCTGCACATGCTGGTCGTGTATTCATTGACCATTCGGTTGTTCGGCGGCATGGGGCCGATGGAGTTTTTCCGGCGGATTTCCGAGGCCATGGTGACGGCTTTCGGCACTTCCTCGTCCAACGCCACGCTCCCGACGGCGTTGCGGGTGGCGAAAGAGACGCTACGACTGCCGCGGGAGGTGGCCCATTTCGTGCTCACCGTCGGCGCTACGGGCAATCAGAACGGGACGGCCCTGTACGAAGGCGTGGTCGTTCTCTTCCTCGCTCAGGTCTTCGGCGTGCATCTCACCGTGCCACAACAAGTCACCGTAGTCCTGATGTCCGTGCTCGCAGGCGTGGGGACGGCCGGGGTTCCGGGCGGATCGCTGCCGCTGATCGTCATTGTCATGCAATCCGTCGGCGTGCCAGGCGAGGGGATCGGCATCATCCTCGGCGTGGACCGCATCCTGGATATGTGCCGCACGGTGCTCAACGTGACCGGGGACCTCGCGATTGCGACCTGCGTTTCCCGCGGCGAGGAACGGCGCGGTCATCCGAACCCGGAGCGCGAGCGACGGGCCCATCGCTGAATAGCGATTGCGAATCAGCGGCGTGCCACTGTTGGAACAACAGTGGATAGTCTGGGATGATGATCGACAACGGGCACTGCTCAAGAGCCGCGGCACACCGTATCCGACCCAAGGGGCGGGAGCGGGAGCTCTTGGTACAGGATCACCCTTGCCCACTCCAGCGATTCCGTATACAATATCGACGAGGGTTGAAATGCACGATGCGGACTTTTCATGGTTGACCGATCACGGGGCGGATCTCTTCCGCCGCTTCGCGGGCAAGTGGATTGCCGTTCACAACGGCGAGGTTATCGGCGTCGGCGACACCGCCACGGAAGCCGCCGACCAAGCGCGCCAAAAGGCCGACGACACCGATTTCATCCTTGAAGCGCTCGACTCCGATGCCGATGTGATCTATGCCGGTCTATAAGTGGCAGGAGCGTCCGACCAAACACTTCGGAACCGTCCTGGTCCCCTTTGCCAAAGCTGAGCTGCAGCGGTGCGATGGCAAGTTTCAACCGATAGCATTGCAGATTGACTCAGGGGCCGTGATATCAACGCTGCGCCGATCCTCGGCTATCCTGTTGGGTCTCGCGCTCGAAGCCGGACGCCCCGTCGCACTCAAGAGTGTCGGTGGAGGCGTGAGTCACGCGTTCGTTCATAACATCACAACTCGTTTCGATCCCTCCCTCACGCTTTCCGTGCCATTTGCGATCATGACTTCGGAGGCGGTTCCCAACCTCTTGGGTCGCGTTGGTGTCTTTGAACTGTTGCAGGTTCATTTCGACGCGACCTTTCAGGAGACGCAGTTGCTGCACCCCTGGCTGGATCACAAGGACCGTCGAATATGGGAGTTCGTTGTTCAGACCGAAGAACACATTTTACGGCGTTGGCCGGAGGTGTCGCTTTCGGGAACGGCGGCTTCGGACCCAGAACTCCAGAGAAACGCGAAGAATGTATCGCGGCGCTTTCTGGAGCGTGCCGCGCAAGTTCTTGCGAGCATTCGTTCGCTGCTCAAGGACTCAACACCTTACGGTGCCCCGGCACTCATCCGAACCCTGTTTGAGCTTGCATGGCAGTTTGAGTACATCATGCGGGATCCGGAGCCTCGTGCGAAGGAGTACGCGGAGTTTTACTGGATCACCCGATATAAGCAATCGAATGCGTTGGCCGAGCACCCCGATGGGTTTGTCAGCAAACGGCTAGCCGAATCCCCGAAACGCCCGGAAGGCGAGAAGCTGAATCGGACCGAGTTTGAGCGAGTCAGGCCGATGTTCACGGTCTCAACAAAACACGGTAAGGAGCGCATCGCCGCAAGCTGGTACAAGATGTCGACGCGCGAACTGGCCGCGGAGCTCGAACGCGAGGGCGAATATCGGCTAATCTATGCGAGCGGGAGCGCATGGGCGCACGGCGATCCGTTTGGAACTGAGCCGCGCCAGCCCCATCCTCTCGCGGACCCAAACATCATTTTGCACCTGGCCCTGACCAGCTACGAGAGGATGCTATTCTTGGCGGCTGAGGCGGGACGGATACTTCTGACGAACGAACAATACGAAGTTCTCAAGCTGGCGATGCGGCAGAACGCATAAGCTTCGCAGAGCAGCCGCTAGAACCCCGGCGCCAAAGGTCGGTCGGGGGTGCGAGGGACAGTCGCGGGTCTTCTGCGCGTGATCGCTCCAATGCCCTTCGCCGAGCGATCCCCCCGCACGTTATACGGGTAGATGAACCCAAACCGCCCACTCCGCACGCCCTCTTTCGGCCCCATTCGACATTCGACAATCGGAAATCGACAATCCCCTGGTCCCTCCATCACCTCGATTTTGGCGTTTCTGTTTTCTGGGTTTCTGCGTTTCCTCGTGTGCCATCACGTGACACTACACGAAAAAACTGTACTCGCAAAACGAACCCATTTGACGCCGTCGCTTCAAGATGCACAGCGGGGCCGGACGATTTGGGCATCCCGACGCCTCCTCAACCGGTTCTCCGAGTGACAGCGCCGAGTCATCGCTGCCGTCACGGCTGGGGACGGTTACCCAAAGTGGGTGGGGAGTTACCGGTCCCTCCCACCCCCGCAAGAAGCGCCGTCGGCATTCCGTCACCGCAAAAACCCCCGCTACCGTCGCAAGATCACGTTTCGCTGCGGCGCAGGCGGGACTGGAACTCGCGGCACGGGACGTGCTTATTGGGGAGGGATGAGCACGGGCACGCGTGCGTGACGCTGCCCGGCCTAAAGCTGAAACTCGTCTGACAGCCTCCGGCCTACGCCGGGGAGAGACTGGGAACGGCGCGAAGGGGGGACCCAGAAGCGCTGTGGGGAAAGCTGAGAGAAGGCGGCCCGGGCGGGGGGCCGCCGCACGCGACCGACGTGTCCCAACGGGCATGTCGGTCGCGCTGTTTTTAGCAAGGGGCGACGATCCTATTTGACCGGTTTTCGCCCCCCCAGTTCCGCACGCGCGAGCCTCCTACTCCTGCCTGCCCCGCCTCACGCCCACAAATAATTTTCATTTTTTCTCCGTCGAAGTCGCCTGCCGCGTGTTGTACTAATAGACCGATCGTTGCTTCTGGGCAGCGTCGGCCAAACACAGGAGAAAAACTATGACCATGTGGAATCTGCGCGCGATCCGGACCTTTGCCTTGCTATCGCCAGCCATCTTGCCCGCCGCGCCGTCGCTCTGCGCGGACTGCGTGACGTGGGAAGAGATTCGAACATCGCCGGACCCGCGCTTCGAGCACGCAATGGCCTTCGACAGCCGCCGCGGGGTCACCGTGCTTTTCGGCGGTGTCCGCAACTATTACTCGGCGTTCGATGACACCTGGGAATGGGACGGCGAAACCTGGACGTTGCGCGCAACCGGTGGTCCGGGCCCGCGAACGGGGCACGCCCTGAGCTTCGATTCCCGTCGCGGGGTTACCGTGCTATTTGGCGGCTATCTCGCGGATGGACCCGCCCGCGACACGTGGGAATGGGACGGCGCGCAATGGACACGTGCTGATGCCGACGGACCTACCGGTTTGTACAACGTCCAACTGGCGTACGATCAAGGGCGAGGGCTTACGATTCTCTACGGGCAATATGACGACGGGGACATGTGGCCCTCTCAGATGTGGGGATGGGATGGGCGAAGCTGGACGATGCTCGACGACGACCCGCCGGATCCGGGCTATCCCTATCGGATGGTCTTCGACGATCGCCGCGGCGTCGTCGTGGTCGTAGGCGCCGATTACTGGGGCTACAAGACATGGGAATGGGATGGCGCGAGTTGGATTTCGGGAGATGATGGCGGCTTTCCCTTGGACTTTTATGTAGACTCTTTCGCGCTCGCCTACGACGAACGGCGCGGAGTCACTTTGGCCCACGGCGGAGTCTATACGGGCGTCCAAAGCACCTGGGAGTGGGACGGTTCATCCTGGACGGCGCGGCCCGATGCCGGGCTGGCGGGCAGGGACAATCACGCGCTCGCCTATGATAGCAGGCGGGGCGTGGTCGTACTGTTCGGAGGACGAGCGCGTTCCCATGTAGCAAAAGTCCATCCCGTCGGTGACACGTGGGAATGGAACGGAGACACCTGGTCACAGCGACAACCGTCGATGCCGATTCTCGCTTCCCCGCACACGGCGGTGTTCGATCGTGAGAGGGACGCCACGTTCCTCCACTTCAATGGGTACCCGCTCCCGGTCACATGGCAATGGAAGGGCGATGCCTGGACCGTTGCGGGCGTTGGCGGACCAGCTTGGTCGAGTAGCGCCGCTTCAGCGTTTGACGAGTCTCGCGCAGTGGCTGTTCTCGTCAAAACCAATGTGGACGGGTACTGGAACATGTGGATGTCGACATTCGAGTGGGACGGGACAACCTGGACCGAACGAACGACCAGTGGCTTGTCCCCACGCGAAGGCCAGGCCATGGCCTACGATTCTCTTCGACAACTCACCTTGGTCTTCGGCGGATCGAGTCGCCCATATTATGGAACAGGCGACCTCGGTGACCTTTGGGGTTGGGATGGTTCCGAATGGGCCGTCCTTAGTACGTCCGGACCGCCGCCCCGTGCTCGGGCAGCGATGTCGTATGACCGAGCACGCGACCGTGTCGTGGTTTTCGGCGGGGTTAATCACTTCGAGTCCTTGCCCCCCGACACGTGGGAATGGGATGGCCGCACTTGGACGCAGATCACCGCGCCAGGACCCGGGCGGCGAACTGATCATGCCATGATCTACGACGAGTCCCGCCAAGTGACGATTCTATTCGGCGGTTACTGCGCTTCCGGGAGCCCCTGCGACGACACGTGGGAATGGGACGGAGTGAGATGGTCACAGGTTTACACAACCAGTCCCGGTGCCCGGGGTGGCCACACGATGGTCTACAATGCCGCCGCGCAGAGCGTCGAACTCTTTGGAGGTAGCTGGGATCCCACGGCGAATCATGCCTGGGAACTTCGTTGGAACGAACTCTTGCAGGATATCGACGACGACTGCGACGTCGACCTTTTCGACCTCGCCGCGTTTCAGACCTGTTTCGGCACCGACCGAACGTTGGGGGATTGTGAGCGCTTCGATGCGGATTCAACGGGGGGCATCACCCTGGCCGACTTCGAAGCGTTCCACCGGAAGCTATCCGGCCCGTCGCCGCCGGATTAGACCCCTGCACGAAACGGCCCAGATCGTATCCCTGGGGACGCTGCCCCACGCGACCGACGTGTCCCAAACGGGCATGTCGGTCGCGCTGTTCTCATCTCCAGAGCCGTCCGACCCCAAGGTCGCCGTTGTATTGGAGCGGCGGACTCCCTATACTCATCCCGCTCGCTTTGCGACTGAGGATAGGAACTGTGCGGCTCTGCCCGTGCTGCGGAGCGGTCGAATCGGCGAGCGCTACCGTGGGAGCAACGGGCCCAGATGCCGCTAGCCCCAGTTGACTTCGTCTTCGGCGAAGACCAATCCCTCATCCTCCACACGGCGCGGGAGTTCGCCCGCACCGAGCTTCTGCCGCTGGACCGGGCCTGCGACGTGGACGAGTCCTCCGTCGCCGCCGTCCTTCCTAAACTTTCCGAGATCGGATTCCTCAACCTGCTCGTGCCGGAAATACTGGGCGGCGTCGGCTGTGCGTATCGGACCTACGCCGCCATCCTTCATGAAGTGTCCGTCTGGTCGCCGTCGGTGGGAGTCACGATCGCCGTTCACAGCCTGGTGGGCGGGATCGTCAATCGGTTCGTGCGCGAGCCGCTGCGAAGCACATGGCTGTCGGCATGGGGCGAGCCGTCGAACTTCGCGGCCTTTGCCGTCTCGGAGGCGGGCGCGGGCAGCGACGCTGCGGGCGTGAAGACCGCGGCCGAGGAGGTCGAGGGCGGCTTCCGAGTCAATGGGGAAAAGATGTGGGTCACCAACGGCCTCAACGCCGGCTGGCTGTTCACCGTGGTGCGTCTCAAGGGCCTCCCCGAGCCTGAAAACTACTGCGCCCTGATGATCGACGCCCGCCGGCCGGGGATCGAGCGAACCAAAATCCAAGGGAAAATGGGGATTCGAGGGAGTGAGACGGCGGTCATCCACTTCACGGATGTTTTCGTTCCCGCGGATCACCTCGTCGGTCAACGCGGCAAGGGGTTGGAAGTTTGCCTCGCCAGCCTCAACCAGGGGCGCATCGGCATCGCCGCCCAATCGACGGGCATCGCCGAAGCGTGTCTGAGCGAGATGGTCGCGTACGCGCGGCAGCGGGAGCAGTTCGGTCGGCCCATCGGATCGTTCCAGGCCGTCGCGGAGAAGATCGCGGACAGCGCCGTGGAGCTGGAAGCGGCCAAGGCGTTGGTGTGGCGGGCGGCCTGTGCGGTGGACGCGGGGGAGACGAACCGCAGTGCCAGCTCGATGGCCAAACTCTACGCCTCCGAAGCCGCCAACCGCATCGCCTACCGGGCCGTCCAGGTCCACGGCGGCGCGGGATATGTCCGCGATTGTCGCGTCGAGCAACTCTACCGCGACGCGCGGATCACCTCCATCTACGAGGGCACCAGCGAAATCCAGCGCATCGTCATCGCCCGCGAGCTGGCTAAACACTGAAAACCTGTCCCGGGAGGGCGTGGCGGTCCCGGCGCGCGGGTGCCTTCGTGCCTCCGTGCCTTGGTACCTGGACAATTGTCCGCTCGCTTGCGCTCGCGGCTCTGATTGACCGCTCTATGCCTGTCGCGGTTCGGATCATTTCCTCGCAACCGCGGTCTCCGACGGCGTCGCTTCGTCGAAGTCCTGGTTGAACGGATCGTCCCAGAAGTTGACCAGGTCGATGCGGGTGACGACGCCGATCAGTTCACCGCCGACGACAACGACGACGCCGCTGTGGCCTGAGGAGAGCAGGCGGTAGATTTCGTCCAGGTCGACGTGCTCATCGACCGTGGGCATGGGCCTGGCCATGATGTCCCGAACCGGAACCTGTCGCGGGTCGACGCGGGCGTGCAGCAGTCGGGCGAGGGTCAATTCGCGGATGCCGCCGATGACCTTGCCGTCCTCGACGACGGGCATCTGCGAAATGCCGTGCCGCCGCAGGAGGCCGATGGCCTGCTCGGCCCGATCGTCCGGTCCCACCGCGATCAGGGGTACATTGCCGCGCCGCGAAAGCAGCTCGCCGACGGTGTGGGGTTTGCCTGTGGCTTTCATGAAACCCTTCTCCACCATCCACTCGTCCGAGTAGAGTTTGGAGAGGTAGTTGCGGCCCGTGTCGGGACAGAGGACGACGATCATGTCGTTCGGGCCGCAGCGTTGCGCGTAGCGCAGTCCGGCGGCCATGGCTGTGCCGCACGATCCGCCGACGAGCAATCCTTCCTGTCGGGACATGGCCCGGGCGACGGAGAAGGACTCGACATCGCTCACGCGGATCCACTCATCGACGACCTGGGAGTTGAAGGTCTTGGGGACGTAATCCTCGCCGATGCCCTCGACGGCCCAGGGCTTGGGCGAATCGCCGGAAAGGACCGATCCCTCGGGGTCGGAGGCCACCACGCGAATCTTCGGGTTCTTCTCCTTGAGGAACTTCCCGACGCCGGAGACCGTGCCGCCCGTGCCGATACCGGCGACGAAGACGGTGATCCGGCCGTCGGTCTGCTCCCAAATCTCCGGTCCCGTGGAGCGGTAGTGGTAGTCGGGATTGTTAAGGTTAGTGAACTGGTCGGGCCGCCAGGCGTTGGGGATTTCGTTCATCAATCGAGCGGCGACGCCGCCGTAGCTGTCCGGGCTGTTGCTCTCCGCGTTGGTTGGGGTGATGACGACCTCGGCGCCGTAGGCCTTCAGGAGGCGAATCTTCTCCACGCTCATCTTGTCGGGCGTGATGAAGATGGAGCGGTAGCCCTTGACCGCGGCGACCATGGCGAGTCCCACTCCAGTGTTCCCGGACGTGGCTTCGATGATCGTTCCGCCGGGTTTGAGCAGTCCCTCACGCTCGGCGGCCTCGACCATAGCCAGGGCGATTCGGTCCTTCACGCTGCCGCCGGGGTTGACGAACTCGATCTTGGCATAGACGGCTGCGGAAAGACCGGCAGCGATCCTATGGACCCGTACCAGCGGGGTCCCACCGATCGCTTCCAGAACGCTGTCGCAACGTTTGAGCATGGGTATCCTTTCCGGGCCTACACGGAACGGGGCGAGCCGACGCTGCCAACCGCTTTGAGGAATTGTATCGTAGGCATTCCTGGAATTGAACCGACCCGAAGCGAGAATCTCGGACTTCGGCGGTTATGAGGCACGCCGCGTGCTACGCAACATACGACGAGTGGAGGGTGCATGGTCGATCCCGGCGTGCCGGAGGGAGTTCCGGGTTTGGACGACACACGCCCGTCCCATGAATGGGGCGGCTCGGGCTATGCACCGCAGAAAACCGCTTGACCATGCCACCCACCTGGCGTCGCCAAAGCGGCGCGGAGATGTTGTTTTCGGACTCCAGTTTGCATAGACTTATGTATCCGTACGTCGATTTTCGACGCACCGGCGATTCAGCGGTCGTAGCCCGCTGGCGCATGGATTGCCCCCAGACGGGCCGGCGGAGGACGGTCCCAGCCGATTCCGCCGCAACAGGGTTAGGGCCTCTAACAGAACCAGGAGCGCGAGCGACCGGTCTTGGGTTCTTCGGCCCTCGGGGCTTGGCCCCGCGCTTGCGCTTAGGGTTCTGTTAGACGCTCTTAGTTAAGGAGCACACGAAAAGCCATGGTCGTTTCGACCGAACCGGCAGACACTCGTAAGAAACCGCTCCAGGTCATCGAGCGTGAGGAGATCACCGTCCGTTTCGCGGGCGACTCCGGCGACGGGATGCAGCTCGTCGGCATGCAGATGACCAACACGTCGGCGATGTTCGGGAACGATGTGAGCACGTTCCCCGACTACCCCGCGGAGATCCGCGCTCCGGCGGGGACGCTGGCGGGGGTGAGCGGTTACCAACTGAACTTCGGGGCCCACAAGCTGCGGACGGCGGGTGATCGCGTCAACGCCCTGATCGCCATGAACCCCGCGGCGTTGAAGGCCAACATCGCCGACCTCGAACCCGGCGGCATTCTCGTGGTCAATGATGACGCCTTTAACAAGAACAACCTGGCGAAAGCGGGTTACACGGAGAACCCGCTCGATGACCGCAGCCTGACCCGCTATCAGCTCTTTCGCGTCCCGATCGACAAACTGAACGGCGAAGCCTGCGCCGAAGCGGGCCTGACGGGCCGGGCGGCCGGGCGCTGCAAGAACTTTTATGCGCTGGGGCTGGCCTACTGGCTCTTCGGACGCTCGATGGAGGCGACCGAGCGTTGGATCAGGGACAAGTTCGGCGGCAAGCCCGCGGTGGCCGACGCCAACCTGCGGGCCCTTCACGCGGGTTACTACTTCGGCGAAACCGCGGAGATGTTCCCGGCGCGGTACCTGGTTGGGCCCGCGAAGATCGCTCCGGGGCGGTATCGCAAGGTCACGGGCAACGAAGCCGTGGCCCTGGGGCTGGTTACCGCCGCGCAGCTTGCGAAGAAGCCGCTGTTTTACGGGAGCTATCCCATCACCCCGGCGAGCGAGATTCTTCACGAACTGGCCAAGTACAAGAACTTCGACGTTCGTACGTTTCAGGCGGAGGATGAGATCGCAGCGATGACGTCGGTTGTGGGAGCCGCGTTTGCGGGCGCCTTCGCCGTTACGGGCACGAGCGGGCCGGGCGTGGCTCTCAAGCAAGAGGGAATCGGCTTGGCGGTGATGGCGGAGTTGCCGATGGTCATCGTCGACGTGCAACGCGGCGGACCCAGCACGGGGTTGCCGACCAAGACCGAGCAGGCGGATTTGCACCAGGCGGTCTGGGGACGAAACGGTGAGGCCCCGCTGTGTGTTCTGGCCGCGGCCACGCCGGGCGACTGCTTCGCTATCGTGCTGGAGGCCTTTCGCATCGCTACCGAGTTTATGACCCCGGTGATCGTTCTGAGCGACGGATATCTGGCCAACGGGGCCGAGCCGTGGATGCTTCCCGACCCGGCGAAGCTGCCGAAGTTCGTCATCAAACATCCCACCGCCGAGAGCGGCAATGGGCACGGCTTTTGGCCGTACAAGCGAAATGAGCGGCTGGTGCGGGAGTGGGCCCTTCCGGGAACGGTCGGATTGGAACACCGCATCGGCGGATTGGAGAAGCGCGACGTCACCGGCGAGGTGTGCTATGACCCCAAAAACCACCACCACATGATCTGCACGCGGCGGAAGAAGATCGACAACATTGCGGAGACCATCCCGCCGCTTGAGGTGCTCGGAGAGCCGTCCGGGGACTTGCTGGTTCTCGGTTGGGGAAGCACGTACGGTCCGATCACCACGGCCGTCGAGCATTGTCGCGCCAAGGGCATGAGCGTTTCCAGTGCTCATTTGCGTTATCTCGACCCGATGCCGAAGAACACGGGGGACGTATTGGGTCGCTTTCGAAGCGTTTTGATTCCGGAAATGAACCTGGGGCAGTTGCTGGCCCACATCCGCGCGGCCTACCTCATCGACGCGATCGGACTGAACAAGGTGCAGGGCAAGCCGTTTATGATCCAGGAGATCGAGGACAAGATTGAGGAAGTGTTGAACCATCACAACGGAAGGAAGTCATGAGCACAGCATCGGCGACTGTTCAGTTGACGGCCAGAGACTATGCCAGCGACCAGGATATTCGTTGGTGTCCCGGTTGCGGGGATTATTCCATTCTCGCGCAGGTGAAGAAGGTCCTCGCGGCTCTCGGAGTGAAGCGCGAGAACACCGTCTTCGTTTCCGGCATCGGCTGCTCCAGCCGGTTTCCCTATTACATGAATACCTATGGGTTCCACTCCATTCACGGTCGCGCGCCGGGGGTGGCGACGGGGATTAAGATTACCCGACCGGAGCTCGACGTGTGGGTGGCGACCGGCGACGGCGACGGACTGAGCATCGGCGGCAACCATCTACTGCACACCATCCGCCGCAATGTGAGTATCAAGATTCTGCTGTTCAACAACCGTATCTACGGTCTCACCAAGGGGCAGTATTCCCCGACATCGCCGTTCGGCAAGAAAACCAAGTCGACGCCGATGGGGTCGGTGGACTACCCGCTGCATCCCTTGTCGGTGGCGATCGGGGCCGAGGCGACCTTCGTCGCCCGGGCCATCGATGTGAACACCAGACATCTCGAATATGTTCTGGAACGGGCGGCCAAGCACAAGGGCACTTCGTTCGTGGAAATCTATCAGAACTGCGCCATTTTCAACGACATGGCCTTCGAGTATGCCACGGGCAAGGAAACGAAGGACGACACCACCGTCTACCTCGAGCACGGCAAGCCGCTCATCTTCGGGAAAGACCGCAACAAGGGCATTCGTCTGCACGGCATGGACCCGGAGATTGTGACGCTCGGCGGCGACATCAAAGAGGATGATCTGCTTTCCCACGATGAGAGACAGGCCGAGCCGAGTCTGGCATACCTGCTGAGCCGTATGCACTATCCCGATTTCCCCGAGCCGATGGGCGTGTTCCGCTGCGTGGAGCGGCCGACCTACGAAGACCTGGTGATGGGTCAGGTGAACGAGGCCGTCAAGACGAAGGGCCCCGGACGACTCGAAGACCTCTACGACGACGGGGAGACGTGGGTGGTGAACTAGGCGTTCGGAGCTGCGCTGTGACGGCCTACGAAATCAGGACCCTCATGCGCGCGCGTTCTTTTCAGGGCGTTCGCATTTATATCTCCGATGGCGAGTCCTACGAGGTTACGCACCCCGACATGGTGTTCGTCACGTCGACGATCGTCCAAATCGCCCTTCCCCCGGTTGACGATCATGGTATCCCGACCGGCGGATCGGTCTACGTCGATCCCGTGCACGTCACCCGTATCCAGCCGCTGAACGGCGACAAGCGGGCAACGATCCGTCGGCGTCGCAAGTCCTAGCTCCGCGGCGATCATCCCCGCTTGAAAAAACGGCAACTTCCCGCTGGCATCACGGCACCGAAATCGCTATACTTACCGAGGACTATCGCGGTGTCCGCCTTGACGGACCCCTTGTTTCCTTTGGGCGGAGGGGAGAGAATGCTCGCTCAGCGCGTCACCGTAGTTTGTGCCGTGGTTCTGGTTGCCGTCAGCGCCGTCGCGTTCGGCGCGTCACTGCCGGTAACCGTAACGGATCGGTCTGCGCGGGCGGAGCAGCACACCCTGCCGCCCATCCGCGTGGTGGCGCTGCCGGAACAAGTTCAAACCGCTTTGCCTCGGGCCTTCGGTGAATTCAAAGCGCAAGCCGCGACCGGGTCGCGCGGCGCGGCCGGTGCGCCGCCGGGCAGCACGCGCGTCTTCGGAAATGAGATCACTCCAGTCGTCAATTGCTACACCCCGGGCGCCAACCAGAGAATGGCCGACGATCTTCGACTCGCCGACGGAGCGTGTAACGCCGTTTACTACAACTTGGGCGTGTATGGCTCCGGACCTGCGAACAGCACATTTGACGTACATACGGAGTTGTGGAACGGCGATCCTTGCATGCCGGGATCGACGCCCATCGCCGGAAGCGCTTCCGACTTCAACTCGCTGCCGAACCAGGAAGCCTACTTGTTGGAGGTCACGATTGTGCCGGCAACACCGATTCCAGCGACGGCGTGGTTGGCGGCAACGTTTTCCACGGCTAACGCCGGTTGGCTTCTGGCTGGACAAGCGGAAGTCGGCTCGACGCAAGATTTCTTCTCCGAAAATGACACTGACGCAAACCCGGACGTCTGCGCGTTGTTCCATTTCGCCGGGCTATTCCCGCCCTGGGCAGGGTTTTGGGCCAACGTATACTGTGACCTGTCTGTAACGCCGGCGGGTTCTTGTTGCGACGGGACGACGGGGCAATGCGTCGATGGGCTCCTGCCCGAGGAGTGCGTCGGCGAACAGCGCGATTGGCTCCATGGCGTTTCCTGTGTCGACCGCGATCCGGGCTGCCGTCAGCATACGGGGGCATGTTGTGACCTCGTGGCGGGAGTTTGCGCCGATGATGTTCTGGAGAGCGCCTGTATGGCGTCGCAGGAGTCGTGGACGAAAGGTGCGACCTGCGCCGACATCGTCTGCGAGGCCGTTACGGGGGCGTGCTGCAATCACGATCCTTTTGGCGGATGCACGGACGGGGTCACCAGTGCCGGGTGCGACTGCGCCGAGTGTGAATGGACTAAGCTCGGCCAGTGCGCGGACATCGAATGTGCGCGATCGGCGATCCCGACAGTGGGCGGGTGGGGGCTGGCCATCCTGTTGCTGATTTTGTTGGTGGGCGCGAAGATTCGCTTCGGAAGGGCGCTCGCGGCGAACGTGTAGCCGTGGCATCCGTCGTGGACACGGCGGTGGCACCCGGCCCCGCGCTTGCGCTTGGGGTTCGGATAGGGCATCGTGCCTGTTCGGGGCATTTCCGGCACGGCAGTGGGCCGCTACCTCGGACCAGGCTTGGGAAGGGCGAAACGGTCGCGGTCTGTGCCCGCCCCGTGAACGGGGCGGCTCCGAAGACCGCGACTGCTGAAGTCGTCGCACACCGTGGACGCAGCCGACCCGCCGCATGAATGCGACGGATCGGGAGGCGCCCGGTCATCACGCCCGCGGGGGAACATCGGCGATCAATCGGTTACCGGTCCGTCACGGCCATCGCGTGGCACCGGATTGGGCGTCACCCCTCGTTTCGACGTTCCCCACGCTGTTGAATCGTACACTCCCAGAGGCCTAGGATGGGTTGGGGGAACCGAACGGGGCATGATAGTGCCTGGGGAGGCCGGGGTATGTCCTATATTGATCTGCAGGCGACGCTGCAGGATTGGCCCTACGAGCCGGAGAAGATCTCCGTCCGCAAGATTCTCGGCACGGATGAGACCGTCCGGATTCAAATGCGCGTCGAGCTGGGCATCCTCCAGATGGAGGCCGAGGGCCGACCCGACGGCGCCAAGCCCCACGGGTGCGAGTCGCTCCTCGCCTATCACCAAAAACGCCTCGCCAAGCACCAGGAGCGCAACGGCACGGCGCTGGGCTTCGGGCTGACCCGTCCGGAGTGCCACGGTTTGCGCGTCGAAGCGTCGCTCTTTTACCGCCGCTACATCGCCCTGTTCGTGCTCGAGGAGTTCGTCAACGTACTCCGCGACACCACGCACAGCCTCGAGATCTTCGACCTCTGTCACGAGTACGGCATCGACCCGGACGATCGGATGGCCCTGGAGGAGTTCCGACCGTACGTGGTGATGATGCACGCTCGGGCGCTCGCCTATCGCGCGTTGGAGGAGAACCAGGCGGCCAGCGCCCTGGCCCACGTGAACCGCGGCATCCTGGATATCAAAGCCCACTTCGAGCGGACCGGGCAGTCCGACACGGGCAAGGCCTGCGAGGAGATCAAGATCCTCCGCACCCTGGCCAACGAGCTGAAGGCCAAGGTTCCGGCCGATTCGGTCGTCGTCGCCCGCAAGGCCCTCCGCGCCGCCATCGAGCAAGAGCGCTTCGAGGAGGCCGCCCGTCTCCGCGACGAGCTCAAAAACCTCGATCCCCGCAAACGCCGTCCGGCCTGACCCAACACGACGCCCATCGCCGGTGTAGCGCCGGGTTCGCAACCCCTGCGACGACGGGCCGATTCACTATCCCTTGCGGCCCGTCTGGGGATCATCCCTGTTTTCACCTCGGACGGTCGGTTGCGTAGGACGCGGCGCCCGGCGAAACTCACTTCTCGGCGCGGACCAACGGTTCCCGGTCCGATATAGCCGATCGGAGAAGTATGATGAACATCGAGGCGCTGCTTCAAGCCTACGGGTACTACGCGTTGTTCATCGGGACTTTCCTTGAGGGCGAGACCATCCTTGTCCTGGCGGGTTTCCTGGCGCATCAGGGGTACCTCGAGCTCCGATGGGTGATTCTACTCGCCTTTTTGGGCTCCTTAAGCGGCGATACGCTGGTTTTCCACCTTGGCCGGTGGAAGGGGCGGGCGTTCCTCGCCCGCCACCCCCGTTGGGACAAACGCGCGGTGAGGGTTCACCGTGCGCTCGAACGATATCAGGCGTACGTCGTCTTGAGTTTTCGATTCTTCTACGGGCTGAGGAACATCACGCCGTTCGTCATCGGGTCGTCGGGCTTCAGTCCGATGCGGTTTCTGCTGCTCAACGCGACAGGAGCGCTGATCTGGGCGGTGGTGGTGGGCAGCGGCGGATATATCTTCGGCGAGGCGATCCGCCTGTTCCTTGCCGACGTAAAGAAGTACGAGCGCTTGCTGCTGCTGGTCGTCGCGCTGGGGGGATGCGTGCTGTGGTTCATCCACTCCCGCATGTTGCGAAAGCGCGTTGCGGCGGAGGTGGAGCGGGTAAAACTGGGCGAGGCCGCAACGACCGGCCGACCCGAGCCGAAGGCTCCGCGACGAATTGAGGTCAAGCGGGTGGAAGAGCAGGCCAACCGGTAACCACCGCGTAGGCGGAACGCAGGAGGACGGTATGAGGGTTTCTATCTGAGGCATCTCGCCATCGCCGGACCGATTCCCACAGCGAAATGAGTTGCCGTTGATTCCCCGACGGAGAACACGGCGTGCCGGACTTCTTCACAATACGGTGTCCGCGCTGCAGTCTGCGTGCTCGACATCGCGCGCTTCGTACGGTCACCAATCTTCTACTGGTCGTTCTGAACGTCGCTTGCCTTGCCGTACAGTTCTTCGCCGGGGATCTGTTTTTTGCCGGGTTCGACCTCAGACGCCGCTGCTTGAGGTGCGGAACCTCATTCGGCGGGGGCCGCCGGCAACCGCCCGACTTCGAACGATGCATCCGGTGCGACTACAATCTTACCGGCAACGAATCGGGGCGATGCCCGGAGTGTGGATGGAAACTTACTCGGCGATTTCGCGCGTTCCACAAGCTGCACCCCGCGAGACGCCTCCGAAACGCCCACGAGGGGCATCTCCATGATCGTCATCCGTCCGGGTCTCCTCCGGACGTTTAGCATAACGGTCGTTGCGGCAGTGTTCGTCGGACAATCGATCGTCGGCATCACCTGGGGTCTGCCCAGTCGCAGGATTGACAAGTATTTGTTCGGTGACGGAGAGGTTTGGTCGGGGGAGAAGATTTACCGGCTGGCGAAGGCCGAGGCGAAGTTCGATCCCACCCGCGGGGCCGACGTCGATGTCGATCCGATCACCAGGAATCGGGCGTCTCTACCCTCACCCCGACCCTCTCCCTTAAAGGAAGAGGGGGTCGCGCCGATCCCTCTGACCGCCACCGAAGAGGACGTGGCCAAGATCTATCTCCGCTACCGCCTCTACACCTATCAGCCTGACGAGATGATCACCATGATGGCCCTCGCGGGTATGAGGCCGAGCAGGCTCGAACTCGACCCGCGGCTCTATCAGTACGGCGGGCTGTTCATCTACCCCGTCGGGGCGCTCATCAAGTTGTGCGGGTTGCTCGGACTCATCGACGTACGCAGCGACGTCGTCTTCTATCTCGACCACCCCGACGAGTTCGGCAAGTTCTACATCGTCGCGCGGGCCTACTCGGCCGTGTGGGGGCTGATCGGCGTCCTCGTCGTCTACGCCATTGCCAGACGCATCGCCCTCTCCCGATCCGCGGGCTTTGGCGCGGGCGACGCTGAAATCCGAACCCCAAGCGCCAGCGCGGGGTCATCACCGTCCGGTGCCGCCGACGATCGGCCCGTCGCTTGCGCTCCGGGTTCGGACTCCGCGTCACCCACAAGGGGTGGCGCTGCATCGGCGGTCAGGTCGGCGCACCGCGCGGGGGTGCTCGCCGCGCTGCTGTTTACGCTGATGCCCGTGGTGGTCTGCATGTCGCACGAAGGTAAGCCGCACCTGCCCGGCGCGGTGCTGATGCTGCTGGCGGTCTACTTCGCAATGCGCTGCGCGGCGTCGGGAAACGCGAAAGTCGAAGATCGAAGATCGAAGATCGAAAAAAATACAGCGCGGGCGGATGTCGGCAGTCGACAATCGGCAATCGACATTTGTCCCTTCCAGGGCAGGCCTGAGCCTCGAAGGAATCGACAATCCTTCTGGTGGATGTGCGTTTGCTGCGGGGCGGCCGTGGGGATGGTGCTCTCCTCTTGGCCGATCTTCGTTCTCATTCCGCTGGTCGCCTTCCGAGCCGCGGACTTGAGCCCGCGCGCACGCCTCGCTCACACCATCAAAGGAGTCGCGATTGGACTCGCCGTCTATCTCGTCACCAACCCCTACATCCTCATCAACGCCTTCGTCAACCACGAAGTGCTGAGAAGCAACTTCGGCAACTCGCTGGCCATGTATCAGATCGCCAGGATCGGCGAGGGGTTCGTACGCGTCGTCGAATTGACCATCGAAGGGGCCACGCTGCCGATCGTTCTCCTTGGCACGGCCGCGTTCGTCGTTGCCGTCGTGCGTAAGAACAGCATGGCGATCCCGCTTGTCGTCGTCGCGACCCTGTTCCTCCTGCAGTTTGTTCTCATCGGCGCCGGTAAACCCGCCGAATATGGCCGGTTCGGCATTTTCACGAATTCGGCGCTAGCGATCAGCGCGGGGTACACCCTGGCAGGGCAGTCGACGGGCGTATATCGGCTGTTCCGGTGGACGGCGTTGCCGTTCGTATTGATTTGGGTTGCTCTGTTCGGCGGACTGCATCTCAGGAACTTCTGGATCGATACGACGGAGGACAACTCGCGGGCCGCGGCCGTCCGGTTCGTTCAGCCATCCTGGACGCCCTTGACCTCGCGCGACGAACAACTCAAGGTCGTCTCGTTCGCCGAACCTGCGCCGTACAACTGTCCGCCGCTGAATTTTTCCGCCGGGGACATGTATCTGATTGCGACATGGGACCAGGCGCAGCGGTTCGGTCCGTATGGGGCTGTCAAACTTATCCAGCCCGTCGACCGATTGGAACTTCGGCGCGCGAGGATCATGTACCCGTGGCATCGCCGTGCGAAGGCGAGCAACACCGATGTGTATACCCGAACAGCCGACTCACCGTTCCTATGTTGGCTGGCACAGACGCCCATCAGTTGGGCGAACAAGCCCTTTGATGAGCGTTTGTGGTACTTGCCGCCCCGCTCTGTATGGTCGGGTTCGAAGGACTAGCGGGCGGAGACCCGAACGTTCAGCGTCGCACTCCGGAGCATCCGTCGCCACTTTTGACGCGAGCGAAGCGTTCGCTTACCTTGGGAGCCAACTGATGTGTGGTTCTCGCTCTCATTGAGGATTCGGCGATGTCCAACCCGCTATGTCATTTTGAGTTGATGACCGACGACGTGGCCCGGTGCAAGGCGTTCTACGGGGCCGTGTTCGATTGGAAGTTCGACGATGAGGCCATGCCTGGCTACACCATCGTCCACACCGGGCAGGAACCCGGCGGCGGGGTCTTCGCCCGGCCCAAGGATGCGCCTCACGCCTGCTTGAACGTCTATTTCACTGTGGCCGATATCGACACGACGCTCGCCAAGGTCGCCGGGCATCGCGGCAAGGTGCTCGTACCCAAGACGGCGATTCCCGGCGTGGGGCATTTCGCCATGTTCACCGATCCCGAGGGAATTGTTATCGGGATCATGCAGCCCGGTTGACGGTTTTAACGGGGCTTGCGGGGTTATCCAATTGGCGCGAGGCCGAGCAGCCCCAGGCTGATCCGCTTCACGTCCGTATCGCGATAGACGCCGCCGGGCTGCACGGCCTTTGACCCGATCGAGCAGATGAGCGCCGTGCGGTGCTTAGTCTGGGTCGCGGGGACGCCGTGCGAGCCTTTGACGAGAGCGGCGTTCAGGGGGATGCCCTTCGTCGCCGGATCGAAGAACAATTCCACCGGGTCATAGCCTGGTTTGCGATGGATATCCACCGTGCGGGCAAAGGGCGGGGCCAGGGCATCGTCGAACCACCAATAGTACGCGAGCCAGTGGGCGTCATCGCAGACGAGAACCACATCGCCGCTGCGGGGATGGTCCATGCCCATCCGAGCCCGGTCGTCGCCTGCGTAGACCCCGGCGATGCCGACAACGTCCTTGAACAGATCAACGACGCGTAAGACTCCTCGCTTGCGCTCCGGGCTCTGATGGGAATGCACGTAGACATGCGCGAACTGGTGATCCACCATCGCAAACGCAGTGCTGTTCTCCAGGTCCAGGTATTCCCGACCGCCTTCATTGCGGACGGCGAGCAAACCCGCCTCACGCAACACGCGGTTGGGGTAGACGACTCCCGATACGTCCGTCATCGCATATTCGCCGACGACAAGATACGCGCCGCGCTTTCTCATCGCCGCCGCGGCGACGCGATGCGCGAATCCCCCAAGCGCGGCGTCCAATTCCTTAAGCGACTCCCGAGCCTGTGAACTATTCGGCCCGAACTTCTGACTTGCATAGTCGAGATGGGGAATGTAAATCCAATTCAAGTGAGGGCCGCGCTGTTCCATTAGCCAACACGCGGCATCGAGAATCCATCTCGTCGACTCGATATTGGGCAACGGTCCCCAGTAGTGCTGCAATGGGAAATGACCCATTGCATCGAGCAACTGCTGATACAGGCCGTCCGGTTTGGAATAGCACCATAGCCGCGTCGTGCCGTCGGGTTCGTGAATCGGGGCGGGAGTTACGATAAAGTCCGCCGAGGCGCCCTTAATGTTCTGCGCATGCCATACGGCCGAGGCGAAACCGGGTCGTGCGTGCCGGATCGCATCCCAAATCTGTTCTCCTGCGATCACGTCATTGTGCGCCACCCAGAATTCGACTTCTCTTCGATTCCGATCGTAGAATCCGTTCGCAATCACCCCGTGTGCGCTGGGCGGCGTTCCCGTCATTATCGACGCCTGCACGCACGACGTCACGCAAGGGAACGTGGGCGCTAATTCCGCGACCACCCCGCCGTTGGCCCAGGAATACAGTGTCGGCGTGTCTTGCGGGTTAATATCTGACGGACGCAGACCCGGAACGGATAAAAACACTAAATGTTCAGTGCTCATCACGCACATTCTTGACCCAATGGCCGTAAGTACTCAAACGCCATCCGCGCTGCATTCACGGCGTCGTAACTGTGACGTGACAGTTCCACATGGACCGGGCCGACATAGTCCATTTCACGCAATGCCTCGAAAATCGGCGCAAAGGCCATGTCCCCTTCTCCGAACATTAAGTGTTCGTGAATGCCGCGACGCATGTCCTCGATGTGCACGTTCCAAAGGACATCCCGCCATTGCCTTATATGATGGGCGGCCGATCCGTCTCGTAGGCAATGAATGTGCCCCACGTCCAGTGTGAGGCCGAACAGAGGATGGGACAAGTCGGCGTGCAGTCGTGCAAACTTCGCCATCGTGTCGATGAACATTGCCGGTTCCGGCTCGAACGCCAGTCGAACGCTCTTCTCACCGGCATAGTCCAGCAGTTCGCGCAGTCCTTCAGTCAGTCGCACATTCAACGCACGTTCGTCCGCGTGATCGTCGGCGGCTCCGGACCATAAGGACATGCTCTCCGCGCGCAGCTCTGCTGCTACATCGGTCGCGGCTTGAAGGAACTCAAGACGCTTTCGCCGACCCTCCTCGGCGCCGCTGATGAGCGTGGGCTGATGTTTGCGCCAAGGATCAAGGGTGAACCGCGACCCGGTCTCGATGGTCACGGCCAATCCGCTTCGATCGACAAGCGGCGTGAGTCGTTCGACGGCGCCGGCAACGGCGCGTCGATCGGGAGGGTCCAATAGATCGTGCTCGAGGGTGACGGCGACACTTTGATAGCCGATGTCCGCGAGAATGGCGAAGGCGTCCTCTAGCCGATGATGAGCGAACCCGTTGGTGTTGTAGCCGAGCCGCATGATCTATTGCCAATTTCCAATTTCCAATTGCCGAATGGGAGAACGGCTTGTCACAATCCGGCGAGGCGTTCCAGGGTCTTCACCAGGGCTTGCGTTCCTTCGCGCCCCTCGCCTGCCGCTTGGTTCGCCGCGAGAAGCTGCGACGCCAGGGCGGTGCCGGGCAGTGGAACCGCGCTGTCCCGCGCCGTCGCCAACGCGATCCGCAAGTCCTTCTGTTGCAGATCAATCATGAACATCGGAGCGAAGTCGCGGGCGATCATCCGCGAGCCGAGGTTCTCCAGGGCCCACGACCCGGCCGCACCCGCCGATACCGCCTGCAACATGACGCTCGGATCGAGGCCAAGCCGCCGGGCGAAAACCATGGCCTCGCTCACCGCCAGGAGATTGAGGGCGCAGAGAATCTGATTGCAGAGCTTCGTGAGTTGCCCATGACCCGCCGGTCCGCAGTGAATGGTCAGTTTCCCCAGCACGTCGAAGATCGGCTGGGCACGGGCGACATCCTCGGCCCTACCGCCGACCATAATGGACAGCTTGCCCGCCTCCGCGCCGGTTTTCCCGCCCGAAACGGGGGCGTCCAGGAAACGTCCGCCGCGTTTCTCCACCTCCGCGGCGACCGCCTTCGCCGCCTCCGGGGCAACCGTGGACATGTCGATGCACAGCGTTCCCCCGCGCAACCCTTCGCACACGCCCGCTCGACCGAGGTAGACGGCCTCCACGTCCGGCGAATCGCTCACCACGGAGATGACCACATCGACTTCCCGGGCGAGGGCCGCCGGCGAGTCCTTCCAACCCGCACCCTCGGCGAGCAGTTGGCGGGCCTTGGATGAAGTACGGGAATAGACGCAAACGCGATAGCCCGCGCGAAGGAGATTACGAGCCATCGGCTCGCCCATGATCCCCACGCCGATCACGCCGACGATTGGTCGTTCCACGATGGTCTTCACTTCTACCCTCACCCCAGCCCTCTCCCTGCGAGGGAGAGGGAGTACCAGATGAGACTCGATCAGTCCTGCCGCTCGCGCAGGCGATCCACGATGGCGATCAGCCGGTTGGTCACCGAGTGGTTCGCTTGAATCTCCGCAACGACGGCCGCCGTCTGCTCCCGGCGTGTCTCCCCTTGCGATCGCATCCGTCGCACGGCGTCGGTCAGCTCACGCGCCGTCCGATAGAACGACAGGAATCCCGCGACCGACGCCAACCCCGGATGCTCGCTCCGGAACGACTCCTGCGTCGAACGGAGGATCACGTTAGCACCCGCGGCCAATGTGTCCAGAGCGAGTTGGACGGCGGTCGTTGACATCCAGGGCAGGATGATACATTCCGCAGCGTTGAGGATTCGGTTCAGCGGCTCGCCGGATGGCATCGGTCCGCGTCGCTGGTCGTTTCCGTCGCCCGCTGCCGGCCAGTTCGAGCCCCAGATCGCGAAGTCGTCTCCCTGGGTCGCCAGCGCCTCCACCGCCGCCCGGGCGACCATCGCCGGTGCGATCCGTGTTCGGAGGAAGGCGATAAACTGCGATCGGCTGGCGGGCTCGTCCAAGGTCGTGCCGCTGGAACGCTGGGCGGCTTCGAGAATCTCATCGGCGAGGTCGTCCGAGTACCGGTCCGCGCGTTGCAACGTCCCGTTTTGCAAAGCCTCCCAGAGGGCGACGTGGCTGGGCAAGGTAACGCCCGACGCCTCAGGCCGATCGTCGGGGAGGTCCATCAAGATGGCGATCGGTGTGCGCTCATGGTCCTGAACGGCGATCGGATGGAACGTCGCCACGTCGGCGGCCGGTTCGCATCGCGCCAGGGCGCTTGCCGGCAGCCCGGCCGCGAGAATCGCCTGATGCTGCGCCTTCGACGACGCCAAGAACACATCATTGGGACCGAGATGCGAGGGCGGGGCCGTCGGGACCCGCGCGTCGGGCAAATACCACGCGGCCACCGGTAGCTCGGCGGGCAGCAACGGCCGCATGATCCCCGGTGCGCCGTTCACGAACAGAACCAGGTCCGCACACGACCTCTCGATCGCTTGCATTCGTGCCGCGACGTGGCACTTGTCGGGGGCGTCGGGAACGCAGACTTCGTGGGGCCAGCCGAGCCGATTCAACGCACGCTCGATGCGTCCGGCATGGTCCAGCGCGATCGGCGTGGCATCGACGCTGAGTAGACCGACCCGCGGCGCCTCGGGGAGCCGGCCAAGGGTGCGCCGGCGAAAGGTCTCCGCACAGGACTCGACGACCCTCGCCTGCACGCCCAAGACGGCTTCGCCGGCCTGCTCCAGCCGTCGTTGCAGATCGGCGATCTGCGCTGGCGAGCGTTGCGGGACGGTGAACATCTGCGTGGGCAGCAGGTATCCGGGTCGCCCCTCGAAGAACTCCACCAGCCTGGCGGCGAGGTCGTCGGCCAGGATGAGCACGAGCCTTCCGCTCGTCAGCAGCGCCGAGTAGTCGTACAGGTGCATCGCCAGCTTGAGATGCAGCGGGTTCTCCTCGAGGACAAAAACGGCGCAGTGTTTCGGCAGCCGCTCCGCAATGACCGGCGGCTCACAGCCGGTGAGGATTCCCGGTTGGGACACGTTGCCGCCGTCTCCGCGTACATTGCAGAACATCTCCGCGGCGCTGACCGCGGGCATGGACGACTGCCCGAACCAAACCCGGCGTCCGGCGCCGTCGGTGAGCAGGAATGTGCGACTCCCGTCACGACCGACAGCCTCCTCAACGCTTTCCGGGATGCGCACGGCGTCCACGACGTCGGCAACGGTCGGTTGTACGGCCCGTAACGCGCTCAGATTCCGGGAATAGAGGTCGGCGGCGGAAAGCGCCAAGGCTTCTCTCGGCCGCGTGGCGGGAAGGGAGACTTCCGTTGGCGACGGTGCGGGCACGGATTACGCCCCCGCGGCGCCGCCTCGTGAGACCAGCAGTGCGATGAGGAACACGAGCCACGCCAGCCAGGCAAGCCCGGCAACGACCACCGGCCAACGCGGCAGCGGCGGCGCGTTGCCGACGGGTACCGTCGGATCGTCCCAGTTCACCCGCGATTTCTTCTGCTCTGCATGACCGGTGGACATGTCGAACGCCCTCTAGTTTTGCGTGAGAACTCCCTCTCCCTTCCAGGGAGAGGGTTGGGGTGAGGGTAGGCTCCCGGCATTCACCCCTCACCCAGCCTCTCCCCTCAAGGGGAGAGGGGTTCACGGCTTACCCGGCGCGACTTCGATCGTCACCGGGATCTCCAATCGCTCGCTCCCCGCGACGTTCGTCGCCACATGTAACGCCGATTGGTGAGTTCCCGCAGCCAGCTTACCGGAAAGCCGGACGTCGAGGAAGCGGATGTGGGTATACCCAGCGATTCCGCAACAGCGTAGCGAAGGGCCGGTGGGAGAAGAAGTTATGCATGATTCGGGAGCCGATCACATTCGCAGAGAGGTTTTGGGGGCTGAAGGGGCGGAGCTGGAGCATGGACGCCAGAGGCGGCGTTG
>JAZDHF010000263.1:0-31444 GCA_043806315.1 Planctomycetota bacterium
CAAGAAGGAGTTCAAAACCCTCTCCATCCAACACCACGCAACCTGCCCAAAATGGAACTACACGATTCAACCCCGAACCGCGCCAAGGCTACCATGAACGCCAAACCGAAAATGCGGAGTTGTTTTTGCCCAGATTCTAAGTGCCGTCGTCCGGTAGGACGCGAGTCGAATACCACGCATACAATCGGAACTTTGACACACGGGGCGTTGCAACGAAGCGGTCCAACCCTGAAATGGCCGCACGCATTCCGGGGCAGGTCTCGGCGTGAAGCCACCAGTTTTCTCGGCGATGCTCTCGCTTGTTCTTGTCTCGCTCCGGCTTGACCAGCATCTTGACATGCTCGAACGGTCTCTGATAGCCAGAGGCATCCTCAAGTGACGCATCGACCCCAAAGTCGATTATCCACGTACCCGGATTGCGACCAGTGATTGCCGATCCATTCAGCCACGGATGAAGGACATCTTCGTTGTGTCTTCGACTCGCATTTGTCGGCTCGGCAAGCATATTGCGTGCAAGGTTGAAATCAACATCAAAGGCCCCAGATTTCTTGGTACCGCCCAAGCTCAGTTCTCGGTTTTCCGCAAGGTTTGTCGCCTCGGTCGTATCCGCACCCGCTGCGAGATTGGAGTGAATCTCCTTGACCGGCACTCCGTTAAGGACGTGCGCCGTGTCGCGCCCAGAATCGAACCCAACAATGGATACGTGGACCGTCGCGCCGTCGAGAACCCAGTTGCGGTCCGACCAAGCCGCGAAAATATCGCCAGTTTCCTTGATCCGCTCCAACACCGTCCGATTCACGCCACCCCGAATACCTTGCGTAGCCAGCAACCCAACTCGCATGTGAGGATTGCGTTTGATCGCCCGGCGCGCTAACTCAAACCAGTAGCAGCACAGATCGCTAAAACCAGGAATGTCATAAGACGCCCAGAGCCTGTCCCCGTATTCCGTGCCGAGTGCTTCCCAAATCAGGGAACCACCAAGAAATGGCGGGTTCCCGATTATGAAATCCGCGTCCGGCCAGCTCGCGGGCTTGAAGTGTTTCGGGTCGGACAGGTCGAGAATCGCGTCGCGGCATTCGATAGTCTGCAAAGGTTCGAGGATCGGATCGCGTGGGGCCGCAAAGCCGTTGTCGCGCATCCATTGCAGATACCCGATCCAGATAACCACTTGGGCCAATTCCGCCGCGTAGGTGTTGAGTTCGATTCCGTGCAGTTGCGTCGGGCGCACTTGAGGAAACAGTCCCAGGGCAATGTCGGGTCGGGCCGCGTAGGTGATAACCTCTTTTTCCAAGTGCAAGAGCTGTTGAATCGCGACGTACAGGAAATTGCCCGATCCGCAGGCCGGGTCGAGAATGCGAATCGACGCGAGCCGCTCGACGAAAGTGTGTAGTTTGTCTTCGATTGCCTTGTCGGGCTTGGCCTTCCCCTTTTTGTCCGTTGCCGACCGGCGTTTGGCAAGTTGCGCTTCCACGTCGGCTTTGACCGCTTCCCATTCCCGCCGCAGCGGGGCCATGACCACCGGCTCGACGACGAGCATGATGTCGTCGCGGCTGGTGTAGTGCGCGCCGATTTGCGCCCGCGTGTTGGGGTCCAGGGAGCGCTCAAATAGCGTGCCGAAGATCGCGGGTTCGACGCTGCCCCAGTCTTTGTCCGCCGCGTCCAACAGCGTGTCGAGGTCCGCCGCCGTCAGCCGCAGGGGCGGGGCTTCGTCGAATAGTCCGCCGTTGAAGTAAGCGACCGAATCGGCCCCGAAGTCCCCGCCGGTCCGCATCTTGTCGAACAGTTCGGTCAGCCGATCGGTCAACTTGGGCGGTTCCTTGCGATAACGGTCGATGATCCGTGTAAATAGATTCCCCGGAAGCAAGCCCACGTCTTCAGCGAACAGGCAGAACATGCACTTCATCAAGAAGTGCGCGGCCGCGTGCGCTTCGCGTTCGCGCGAGCGTAGGGACTGCGCGAGCGACGCGAATTGCTTGGCCACGTCTTCGGTTACGCGCGCGGCGGTTACGTCGGGCCTGAACGATTCGGGGTCGGTGAATACCCGGCGCAGCAGGTCGAGCGATCGTGGTTCGGCCATATCGGCGAGTGCGATCGCGTGTACTTGTTTGACCGTGCCGGTGAAGTTCGTGTGAATCTCAGTCCGGGCGATGTCGCTGACGATCAAGAGCGGGGGGTTTTCGAGCGCTTCGCGGTACTGACAGAGCTGGCGATAGGCTTCGGCTAGGTCGCGGTATTTCCCCTTGCGCTTGTACTCCCAAGCGAATTTCCCGCGCCACCACACATCGACGAACCCCCGCTCGCCGACCGCTCCCCGCGACGCCCCAGCCAAAGGGACCACGCACTTTTCAAACGTGTATTCGGGCCCCGTCGCGTCGTGATCCGTCGGAGTGGATTGACCGGAAAGTTCGCACAGGTCGTTAAAGTGCGATTGGCTTGCGGCGCGTTCGGACAACTCGGCGCGGGACCACTTGGCGATGAATTGTGCGGGGCCGAATTGTTGGGCCATGACGGGATCATAGCGGCCCGCTGCAACGGCTGCGAGCATATCGTTTTCGCCTGTTGGTCATCGAGGGCGACGCGCTACCGGACCTGTCCCCCCCGACCGCGGAGCGGGAACGCCTGCGGGCAACCGGGACCCATGCGACCGAGGGTGTGTCAAATGGGTGTCAAAAACACTCCGCGAGGGGGGTGACCCGTCCGCAACGGACTGCACGAGTGTCAGCGGGGCGGCACGCCCCAACATGCAAAAAACCCCGGAAAAACCGGGGTCTTCTGCGTCCCACTCGCGTTTTTCATCACAGGCGGCGGTGGGATTCGAACCCACGAATAACGGATTTGCAATCCGTCCCCTTGGTCCACTTGGGTACGCCGCCGACACCGGGGGGCGACGGCTGAAGCCCACCGGATTACGCCTCGCAGATCGTCGCCGGGACACGCCGCTCGACGATCCCAGGCGAGCCGCGTACCTATAGCGGAACGTACCGCCGGGAGCAAGTCCGTCGGGTTCTCGCAGGCTCGGCGGCTTATCGGAAACGTACGTCGTTGATCGGTCCGCCTTCGTAGTTGACCGGCGCGGTTCCCGCGTAGCACTGCAGAGCCTCGAGCGGGCCGGAACGAAGGCCGAAGTCCTCCCGTTCCGCAAGTTGACCTGGGCACGGCCCCTCGGTTAGCCCGTTTTCTCGCGGACTTCGGGCACACGCGGTCGGCGCGGTATCAGTGAACCCGATTCGATCCGCGGATTCTGATGAACGGAAAGTCCCGCGAATCGCCGCGGCGTTCAACCGGGCGCCTCGGCACCGGACCTGCCGCGAAGCGCGCCGGCTATTCGCACAAGCCGGTGTCCGGATTGCAGGTTTGTCCCGGCTCGCACGTAATGAAGTCGCACACGTTGAGCTCGTCGAGCGGGACGCACGTTCCGGTCGTTGGAGCGCAGTACTCATCTTCCGCACAGGTCACGTTGGCGCATGGGTCAATCGGTGAGACGCACTGCCCGGTTAGCGGGTCGCAGATCTGACCGGGATCGCAAGTCACCGATTCGCACAGGTCAAAGTGGAACTCGGCCTCAAAGCACTCGCCCGTCTGAGGATTCCAGCACTGCCCCGTGGCCGGGTTACATTGCGACCCCGATGGGCACGTCACGAACTCGCAGGGGTCAAAGGTCGGCAGCGGGCAGCCGCCGGCGGGGTCCTCACAGCATTGTCCGTTCTGCGGGTCGCAGCCCTGTCCGGGCGGACACGTAACGAACTCACAGAAGGCGAAATCCTCGATGCATCCGAGGAATTGCTGGCAGGTCTGGCCTTCCGGGCAGGTGGTTGTTTCGCAGGGGTCTGGGCAGGACCAAGGCGGGATCGGAGGCAGCACGCAGCGGTCGCACCCCCACCCGGTGAACCGGGTGTAAAAGCAGGTGAAGTCCGTCGACGTGGCGGTCAGTTCGACGGTGAGTTGCGCGCAGCGCGCCGGCGGCACGAAGGACAGTGGGTCGCACGACGGCGGCAGGCACATACAAGTGCTGAATAGTTCGCAGATTTTCGGAGTCAGTTCGGCCCAAGCCGCCAGGAGTTCGTCATTGACATCGCGGCACACGTTCTCGCACTCCTCGCCGCTCTGCGGACAGGTGGGGTCGTCCGGGCAGGGGTCGCACGCATCCCCAAACCGATCGTGGTCGCGGTCTTCCTGGTTGGGATCGAAGACGAAGCGGCATAGGTCTGCGCCGTCGGGGATGCCGTCGCCGTCGGTGTCCGCGGTGCAGGTGTCGTGCAAATGGCTGCCGCCAGGGTCGCCGTGCTCGGTACACGCGATGAGGGTCTGGCCGCCCTGAAGACGCGGGCCGGCCTTGCCGTTGGCGATCAGCTTGGCTGCCTCCGGCCCGCCGGCCACCCCCACGAGGAACCCGGCCTCGGAGTCTGGAGCATTCGGATCGATCTTGTGCACCCAGGTCATTTGGGCATGGAACTCGACAGGGTCCAGGCCGCTTTCAGCGAAGTCCAGGACGTGCTGAACGGTCGGCTTCTCCACGTTCGTAAAAGTAAGCTTGAGCAGCACGGGGAGAATCGTCTCGGCCGTGCCGCCGTTGTCGTGGGTCTTGACGGCGCTGAGGGCGCCGACGGGGGAGGCCGTGTCCGAAAGAGCGGCCTGCACGTTCCACTGGGTCGGCTGTCCGTCGCACGGCACCTCGATCGGCGCCGTGCCATGAAGGTTCAGACTCGTGATCTGGACCGAGACGGTCCCGGTGGCGCCGATGGGATCGGAGGGGGCAATCGGGTCCCCGTTGCGCGTGACGATTGTGTCCGCGGCGCCGGTTGTGTTTTGGGAGATGGCCGTTCCCACGAAAGACGTCGCCCCGCCAAAGGCGTCGCACGACCGCCCCTCGAAGTCAAAAAAGCCCGCCGGCAACGGCGACGAGGAGAAATCCTGCACCGACGAACTCTCCGTATTCGTGGTCCAGAGATCCTGCTTCGGCTTGCTGGACGCCATTCCTGAGTCATTGTCGTTGGTGTTGACGTTGCCGCCGCCTCCACCTCCCGTTTGCTGGCAGCCGAATCCGAGCAGACTAACCACCAGTGTGCAAGAGCCGACAACGAATGACCGGGGGACCGTTCGGATAATCATTAGGTTTCTCCTCTACAACCGGACCACGGGAATACTGCTAGGTGATGCCGCCGTCAAGGCGAAATCAACCGGGGGTCAGAAAAAGCGTCCGTGACAGGCCTGGCGGGACGTGCGCCCCGCCCCGTGAGGGGCGGGCGGGTCATCGATCCGCCGCTGAATCCCATGCGTTGGGACGACTTATCGTGTCCGCGAACTCGACGCCGTGATTAGCTGTGCAGCAGCGACATTACTTCGCCGCGGGTGCGGGCGTCGCTCTTGCACAGACCTCGAACGGCGGAGGTGATCATCACGCTGCCCGCCTTCTTGATCCCGCGGCAGGTCATACAGGTATGCGTGGCGTGAATCACGACGGCGACCCCCTTGGCCTTGACCTTCTCCATCAGCAGGTCGGCGATTTGCGAGGTCAGACGCTCCTGCACTTGAGGCCGATGAGCGAAGTCGTCCACCACCCGAGCGAGCTTGGAGATGCCGATCACCTGCCCATCCGGGAGATACGCCACATGGGCTTTGCCCTCGAAGGGCATCAGATGATGTTCGCAGATGGAGTTGAAGGAGATATCGCGGAGGACGACGAGCTCGTCGTAACCCTCCGCGAACGCCGCGGTCAGGTGCTCCGCGGGATCCTTGCACATCCCGCTGAACACCTCCTCGTACATCCGCGCCACCCGGCGCGGCGTCCTCCTCAGCCCCTCACGATCGACGTTCTCGCCGATCGCCAGGAGGATCTCCCGCACCGCCTTTTCGATCCGTTCCAGGTCCATCCGTTCGCTCTTCAAAAGCAAGGCGAACCGATCCTACGAGCGGCGGACGGGGTGGTCAAAGTCTTCAGCCAGACACGAGTCGCCCAGATCGCCCAGATTCACGTCGGAGCGTGATTGCCGAGGTTTCGCTTGTCGTCTTCCGCCCGTCGGGACGATACAATCGGGTGTTGTCGGGGACGTTCAACACGCCGAATCGGCACGGAGGTCGATCCATGGAAAACGCCGGATACAACGGGCTGGCGGGCAAGGCACGACGGGCACGCGATCTCAGCCGAGCGTCGCGAATGCTCGCTCGACAAATGATCGACGAGTATCTGTATCCCGAGTCCGACGCTTGGCGGCCGCAGCGGTTTATTCCCATTCGCGGTCGCAGCGAGTTCCTCCCCTCGGCCGCCTTCATCCGTGAGGAACCGAGCACACTCACGCACCGCCAACTCGAACTTCCCTTGACGGCGGGCGCTGTCTCGCCACCTTCCGCGATTGAGGCAGCGCCAGAGCGCACCCTACCCCACCGGGGCGTCGAAGCTTCACCCGGTCCAACGGTCGCCACGGAGCCTCGCACCGCGGCGGAGCAGCCGCGGGACTCGGTCATCCGTCCGCGGAGGGCGCCTTTCCGCCCCATCCGGCGTCGCAAGCCATCATCGCCCTTTACGCCCGGCGGATTCCTATTCGGCTGCGCCCTGGGCAGCGCAGCAGCCGCGGTCGTTTTGCTGGTGGTTCAGCTTGCGGTCAGATAATCGACGGCCGGGCCGGTTGAGTCGTCGGTTGCGTAGAGTTTCTCGGCCACTATAATCCCCCGCTTTGGACCGGACCGCCGGTTCGACCGACACACGCGTGTCGGCGAGCCGGTCGGGGCATGGGAGAGGTGCGTGGCTGAGCACGAGCAGCAGGCTGCGGCGGAACCGCTCGCCGACAAATACTACTTCCTCATGCGCCGGCTGCACTCGCTCACCGGGCTGGTGCCGATCGGCGTCTTCCTTGTCTTCCACCTGTCGGCCAACGCGACGGTGCTGGCTCCCGGACCCGCGGGGGCGGAGTTTCAACGGTCGGTCGAACGCATCCACCTGCTCGGCCCCCTGCTCGTGCCGGTCGAGATCGTCGGCATCTTCCTCACTCTGTTGTTCCACATGCTGCTGGGCTTCCAGATCATCTTCACGGCCCAGTCGAATGCCCAGCAGTACCGCTACGGCGGCAACATCCGCTACACGCTCCAACGTGCGACCGGCCTTATCGCATTCGTGTTTATCCTCTATCACGTATGGCAGATGCACTGGTTCGGCGGATGGGCGGGCGGAGGCAGTTTCCGCCTGTACGACGAATCGGGCGGAGCTTTGGCTGCTACGACTACGGCGGCGGCAATCCAGGCCGCCTGGTGGATCACGCCGATCTACGCCATCGGGGTCGTCTCCGCCGTCTACCATTTGGCCAACGGGATTTGGACCTCGTTGATTACCTGGGGCATCACCATCCGCCCGCGATCACAGCAAGTGGCAGGGTACGTGTGTGCGGCGTTCGGCGTGGTGTTGTCCTTAGTGGGCTTGGGAGCGTTGGGCGGCTTTCGAACGTTCAACTTGAAAGAAGGAACGGCACAGAAGACGGGGCACTCGGTGACCGCGGCGACGCACGATCGGTGATTGGGATGACCGACTGGAAAGTCGGTCCCACAGCATCGCCGTCGGTCCCACACGGTATCCATCATGGCGAAGAAGCAACATGTTGTTGTCGTCGGAGGTGGACTCGCGGGGCTGTCGGCTACCATGCAGCTCGCCGAGGCCGGCATCCACGTCTACCTCATCAGCATGGTCCCGGTGAAGCGCTCGCATAGCGTCTGTGCCCAGGGCGGGATCAACTCCGTCAATGAGCTGACGCGGCAACAAGGCGACAGCGAATGGTTGCACCTCGACGATTCGGTCTACGGCGGCGATTTCCTCCAGCATCAGCCGCCGGTCAAGGAGATGTGCGATTGGGGTCCGAGGATCGTCAACCTCCTCGATCGCCTCGGCGTTCCGTTCAATCGCACGCCGGAGGGGCTTCTCGATCAACGCCGCTTCGGCGGGACGCTCTTCAAGCGGACGGCCTTCGCCGGCGCGACCACCGGTCAACAACTCATCTACGCCCTTGACGAACAGGTTCGCCGCTGGGAGGCGGAGGGACTGGTCGAGAAGTTTGAGTATTGGGAGTTCCTCGGTCCGATCCTCGACGGCCACGGCCATTGCCGTGGGGCCGTGGTGCAGGACATGTTCGCCATGACCATCCGCTCGCTCGCCGCGGACGCCGTGGTTCTGGCGACGGGCGGGTGCGGACTAATCTACGGCCGCAGCACCATGTCGATGATCTGCACCGGCAGCGCTGCCGCGCGGGCCTACAAGGCCGGGGTGATCTACGCCAACGGCGAGTTCGTCCAGGTCCATCCCACGGCGATCCCCGGCACCGACAAGCTGCGCCTGATGAGCGAGAGCGCCCGCGGCGAGGGCGGGCGCGTCTGGGTCCCGCGCAAACCGCAAGACCCGCGCGACCCGCGTACCATCCCGGCGGCGGAGCGATACTACTTCCTCGAAGAGCGATATCCCAAGTACGGAAATCTCGTCCCCCGCGACATCGCCACCCGCGAAATCTTTGACGTTTGCGTCGCTCAGGGGCTTAGCGTCGAGGCCGGGCAGATGTGCGTATACCTCGACGTCACCGAGTTGCCGCCGCCGACGCTCAAGAAACTCGACGGCATCCTGGAAATCTATGAGAAGTTCCAGGGTGTCAATCCCCGCGAAGTGCCCATGAAGATTTTCCCGGCCGTGCACTACTCGATGGGCGGGCTGTGGGTGGACTATGAGCGCGACGACAACACCGGCGGACTGGTGCTGGGCTCGCCGCGTAATCACCACAGCAACGTGCCGGGTATCTTCGTGATCGGCGAGGCCGATTATCAATACCATGGAGCCAACCGCCTGGGGGCGAACTCGCTGCTGAGCTGCATCTTCGCAGGGCTTGTCGTTGGACCGTCGATTGAGACTTGGTTGAAGGCGCTGCCCAGAGGAGGCGCGGGCGATCAACCCGTCTCCCTGTTCGACGACGCGGTCAAGGTCCATCAGCAGCGGATGGACGAATTGATCCACAACCAAGGGACTGAGAACCCCTACGAGCTCCATCTGGAACTGGGCGAATGGATGACACGCTGTGTCACCGTGGTGCGGAACAACGAGGACCTCCAGGCCTGCCTGGACAAGATCGACGAGTTTGCGGACCGCTACCAGCGCGTCAGCCTGTCGGACAAGGGCCATTGGACGAACCAAAACTTCAGTTTCACTCGCGCCCTGGGCGATATGATCCTCCTCGCGCGGGTAATCACCAAAGGGGCGTTGATGCGGGATGAATGCCGCGGGGCGCACTACAAGCCCGCCTTTGAGATTCCCCCGACCAACGCCGACGACCCGGTCAAGCTTCGCGAGCAGGCGGAGACATGGTGCCGCGCGTTCCGCGAGCAGTCGGACCGCTGGCTCAAGACGACGATCGCCCGGCATACGCCCAACGGTCCTGAGATCACCTACGAAGACGTGGACACGACCCTGATCCCGCCGCGACCGAGAACGTATGGTATGAAGGGGGCGGAGATTATCGAAGAGACGTGGAAGGAAATGTCTAAGGCGACGCCGTCGCGGCGTCCGCAACCCGCTATTGCCGCGGCGAGCGGATCGAGCGCGTAATGGGATGAGAGAGATGAGACCGGAAGACGTCCTACAAGTATTGCGGGCCCGCCCGTTCCAGCCGTTCATGTTCTATATGTCCGACGGGACCGCCTACGAGATCCGCCATCCCGAACTGGCCATCGTCGAGCGCTCCAAGGTGATCGTCGGACTTCCCGGACCGCAGGGCCCGGACGGTCCTGTGGAACATTCGGTTTTTTGTGCGCTAATTCACATCACGCGGATCGAGCCGGTGAACGGCGCGGCGCGGTGAGGGACGGAAGACAGCGTGATCAGAGAAGAATCCACGACTAAAACGACGCGGACCCTCTCCGTGAAGGTTCTTCGCCAGTGCGACCCGCACAGCGGCTCGCATTGGGAGTCGTTCGAGGTTCCGTACGAACCGGGGATGAACGTCACTACGGTGCTACAGCGGATCGCGGCGGACCCCACCACAACGGAACAGGAACACACCGCGCCCGTCGCCTATGATGCCTGCTGCCTGGAAGAGGTGTGCGGGGCGTGCACGATGGTCATCAACGGACGGGTCCGCCAGGCGTGTTCGGCGCTCGTCGATTCGCTGCTGGCCGATTCGCCGGAGGGGATCGAGCTTCGACCCATGACCAAGTTCAAGGTCGTCCGCGACCTGCTAGTCGATCGCAGTGCGATGTTCGCGGCCCTCAAGCGGGTGAAGGCCTGGGTGCGGGTGGACGGCTACCACGACATCGGCTCGGGGCCGCGGATTTCTCCACAGGAGCAGGACGAGGCCTATCCGCTCTCGCGGTGCATGACCTGCGGCTGCTGCGTGGAGGCCTGCCCGCAGTTCAACGATCGCTCCGTCTTCATCGGTCCGGCGGCGGTCTCCCAGGCGATCCTCTTCAACGCCCACCCCACCGGCCGGGTGGACCGCGACGAACGGCTGGCCGTACTGAGCGGCGTGGGCGGCATCGTCGATTGCGGCAACAGCCAAAACTGCGTCAAGGTCTGCCCCAAGGACATCCCCCTCACGACCTCCATCGCCAAGGCCGGACGCGACGCCACTCTCTACAAGATTCGACAGTGGTTCGGACGATAACTCGCTACGATCTATGGATGTGTGCCACTGCTCTTCGTGTGCCACTGCTCTTGAGCAGTGGCCTCTTGCACGCGTGCGGAAAAGGCGCTGACGAATGAAAGGCTCTTTGCGACATTTCTGGATGATTTTCGTTTCGGCAATGACCACGGTCTGCGCCATTGCCGCGCCGATCAATCCCCACAATCCCCCTCAAGGTCGTTTCAGCGACGAGTGGGCCGAGATCTATATGACCGGTGCCAAGGTTGGCTACGCCCACACCACCATGAACCGCGACGGAGACCTCATCACCACCGGGGCGACGTTTCACATGGTCCTGGGTCGGGCCGAGCAACCCGTCAAGATCGGCTTGGCCCAGCACACCAGCGAGACGCTCGCGGGCGTCCCCGTCACCTTCGGCTCGGAGATGGACGTGTCCGTGATGAAGTCCGCGACCAAGGGGACGGTCAGGGACGGCAAGGTGACCATCGTCACCTCGCAGTACGGCATGGACCAGACGCAGACGTTCGATTTCCCCACCGGCGCCTTGATGAGTTGGGGCACGTTCCGTGAAAGTCTGCTTCGCGGGTTCAAACCGGGCACGAAGTACACGTTGCAGACCTATGCGCCTGACGTTCGCCTGGACGGGCCGGTCAGCGCTGTGACGACAATCGGCGAGTGGGAGGAACTACGCCTGGGCGACAAAGTCACGAAAGGGCAGAAGGTCACCGTCACGATTGAATCGCCCGTGGGGTCGTTTGAGATGGTCTCCTGGATCGACTCGGACGGCGAGCCGCTCAAGGCCAAGGTGCCCATCCCCGGCATGGGCGACATCGAGATGGTCACGACCGACGAGGCCGCGGCCCTGCGGGATTTCGTCCCGCCCGAGTTCTTCAACACCTCCGCCATCCCGGCCAAACGGAAGATCGATCGCGCCGCGGCCCGACGGATCAAATATCGCCTCACCGCGAAAGCCGCCGGCGTCGAACTGGGCGACTTTCCGACGACGGAAATGCAAGCCGTCGCGGCGAAAACCGACAAATCGGTGGAGTTGATCGTCAGCCGTGTAAGCCATAAGCCGCGGTCGGAATCTACCCCCCCTCCCTTCCAGGGAGAGGGCCGGGGTGAGGGTCAAAACGACCCGTCAATGTCCGAATATCTCGACGGCAACCTGATGATGAACACGGCCGACCCCAAGCTCATCGATCTCGCCAAACAGGCCGCCGGCGGGGAGAAGGAGCCGTTCGCCCTCGCCGACAAGCTGCGCCGCTTCGTCACCGCGTACGTCGAGACCAAGAGCCTCAACATCGGCTTCGCCACGGCCAGTGAAGTCGCCCGCACCAAGGAGGGCGATTGCAGCGAGCACGGCGTACTCCTCGCGGCCTTGGGACGACTGAACGGACTCCCCTCGCGCGTCGCCGTCGGCCTCGCCTACGTCCCCGTCTTCGGCAAACAGGAAGACATCTTCGGTTATCATCTATGGACGCAATTCTTCATCGACGGGCGTTGGATCGACGTGGACGCCGCCCTGCGCGAAACCGATTGCAGCCCGGCCCGCATCGCCTTCGCCGTCTCCTCGTTGAAGAACGCCGGCCTCGCCGACCTGTCCCTCCCCCTCATCACCAAACTCGGCGGTATCGACCTCGACATCCTCGAAATCGAAACCGGCCCATCGCCCTCCGACTGAGCCACGGCGCTGCCAATTGCCGATTGATCCGAGCCGGGAGCGGGAGCGACCGGACACGCCTCCCCCCTTCACAAGGGGGGATTGAGGGGGGTCGGACCGCGACCGTGAGGGAGCGGACCGAAAACGCCGAAATCGGGTGGTTTGGGGGCTTGTATTGCTCCGGCGGGCAACAGTACAATGGCCCTTGGTTCTTTTCGATCGCCGCAATTGAGTACGGTGAACATCGTCGGGATGGATTTATGAATCCGGCAATTCGAGAAAACACGCGTCGTGGTCGTGGAACAATACGCGGGGCTTGCGTCCTCGCTCTCGCCGGAGTCAGCGCGACGCTGACGCCGGCGGGCATCGCGGTTGCAGACCCGCCTCAAGGCGCCATCGTGGCGTGGGGCCAAAACCTCTTCGGTCAGACTAACGTCCCCGCGCCCAATGCCGATTTCATCGCCATCGCCGCGGGCCAATGGCATAGTCTGGGTCTCAGAACCGATGGGTCCATCGTGGCCTTGGGATGTGGTAACGGTTCCGACCTCGGGCAATGCAACGTCCCCGCGCCCAACAGTAGTTTCGTCGCCATGGACGCGGGCTACTATCACAGTCTGGCCCTCAAGGCCGATGGATCCATCGTGGCGTGGGGATACAACGGCGCCCTCCAGACCAACATTCCCGCACCTAACGCCGATTTCGTCGCCATCGCCGCAGGCTGGCATCACAGTCTGGGCCTCAAGGCCGACGGGTCCCTCGTGGCATGGGGATGTGGATTTCCCGACTTCAACCACGGTCAATGTAACGTCCCAGCGCCGAACACCGGTTTCATCGCCGTCGCCGCAGGAAGAGGGCACTGTCTGGGTGTCAAGGCCGATGGTTCCATCGTAGCGTGGGGAGACAATTCCTACGGCCAAACCAACATTCCCTCGCCCAACACCGGTTTCACGGCCGTCGCCGCGGGCGGGTATCACAGTCTGGGTCTGAAGGCCGGCGGGTCCATCGTGGGGTGGGGAAACAACTCCTACGGTGAGACCGACGTCCCCGCGCCCAATACCGATTTCATCGGCATCGCCGCAGGCTATTACCACAGTCTGGGTCTCAAGGGCGACGGGTCCATCGTAGCGTGGGGAAACAACTCCTACGGTCAGACGAACGTCTCCGCGCCGAACATCGGTTTCGTGGCCGTCGCCGCGGGCGGACACCACAGTCTCGGCATCAGAGAAAGCATCGGCGCGTGCTGTGACCTACTCGCCGGAACGTGCGCGGAGGACGTACCAATAGGCGCGTGTTCTGGAACGCAGCAGGCGTGGACCGAGGGTGCGGCCTGTGCGGACGCGGCGTGTGATGCCGATGGCGACGGCGTGTTGGACGGGGACGACATCTGTCCGGGCTCCGACATCGGCGAAACCATCGTCATCGACAAGTGTGATACCGGCATTCCCAACGAAGTATCCGACGATGGCTGCACGCGGGCCGACACCGTAGCCGTTTGCACCGAGGGGGCCCGCAATCACGGGCAGTTCGTCCAATGTGTCGCGCTGCTCGCCAACTACTGGAAGCGCTCCGGTGCCATCACCGACGCGGATCGCGGGCGGATCATCCGCTGCGCCGCGCGTGCGGACATCCCGCCTTCGGGCGACGAACAGGCTATCGGGTCTAACCGCGCGGTGCGTCGCCCGGATCGAGCGCTCCAGCGGTCGGATACCCAACAACCCTTGCCCTTGTCCGATGGGAAAGATGGAATACCTAAGGTTCCTGGGCGACTGGGTGGGGGGTCATGAACGACTGATTGGAGCCCAAGCAGCGCGTCGAGCGCGCCGTGACTTGGCCGTCTGGCAGAACGTCTTCACCGGCGACTGACCCGTCACTCGCGCTCCGGGTTCGGATTGTCCGCTTCCTGACGGTCGCGGCTCGGATTGTCCGGTCGCTTCCGCTCCCGGCTCTGATAAGTCCGGCGATCGTTTCGCAATCGACCATTGGAACTTGTCCCGACGGTCGGGTGTGGACGGCCCCGTGAACGGGACGGCTCGGGCGTGTTGCGGGTCGAGCGGCAGGACCCCTCGGCACGGGAACGCAACGCGGGCCGTGCGTTATGCGGCGGGGTCGGATAGGATGCACGCGGTCACAGAGTTTTTTGGAGAACCATGGCATGTTCGGGCGTATGAAAGAAGACCTTCAACGGGAACTGGCCTCGATTCGAGAAGCCGGGTTGTATAAGGAGGAGCGGTGGATCCTTTCGCCGCAGGGGGCCGATATCAGGGTAGTCTACCCGCAAGGAAACCCGCCGAGGGAAGTCGTCAACTTCTGTGCGAACAACTACCTCGGATTGTCGTCGCATCCGAAGGTGATCGCCGCGGCCCGCGAGGCGCTCGACACCCACGGATACGGGATGAGCAGCGTGCGCTTCATCTGCGGCACGCAGGACATTCACAAGCAACTGGAGCGGCGGATCAGCGAGTTCCTGGGGGCCGAGGATGCGATCCTCTACGCCGCCTGCTTCGACGCCAACGGCGGATTGTTCGAGCCGTTGCTGGGAGCGGACGACGTCCTCATCACCGACCAACTCAACCACGCCTCGATCATCGACGGCATTCGTCTGTGCAAGGCCAAGCGCCTCATCTACGCGCACAACGACATGACCGACCTCGAAACCAAGCTCCAGGAAGCGAAAGGCGCTCGCTATCGCATGATCGCCACCGACGGGGCCTTCAGCATGGACGGGACCATCGCCCAACTGGACAAAATCTGCGACCTCGCCGACCGATACGACGCCCTGGTGATGGTGGATGACTGCCATTGCACGGGATTCATGGGAAAAACGGGCCGTGGTTCCGCGGAACACTGCGGAGTCATGGGACGCATCGATGTCATTACCTCAACATTGGGAAAGGCCCTCGGCGGCGCGTCCGGGGGATTCACTGCGGGGCGAAAGGAAATCATCGAACTGCTGCGGCAACGATCGCGTCCCTATCTGTTCAGCAACACCCTGGCCCCGGTGATCGTGAAGGCCTCACTGGCGGTCGTTGATTTGTTGTCCGAATCGACGGCCCTTCGCGACAAGCTCGAAGCCAATACCCGGCGCTTCCGCCAGAAGATGACGGACGCCGGGTTCGACATCAAACCGGGCCGCCACCCCATCGTCCCCATCATGCTCTACAATGCCAAGCTCAGTCAGGAGATGGCGCGGGACTTGTACGAGGAAGGTATTTATGTGATCGGTTTCTATTTTCCGGTCGTCGCCAAGGGACTGGCCCGCATTCGCGTGCAGCTTTCCGCCGCCCATGAGTTCCACCACATTGACCGCGCCGTCGAGGCATTCACGAAAGTCGGTCGCAAGTACGGCATTCTTGGCCAGACCAGGGAACAGATCGTTGGGCGGTATGGTGTATAGTGCGCGCGGCGGTCTGAGCCATCCGGAGAAATGAACTATGAAGGGCATTGTGATACTCATCATTCTCCTCGCCATTGGCGCATTCTTCGTCAGTATGCTTCTTACGCGCGAGGGCTTTCGGGACCAGGGGGAGGCGTTGGCCGTCGCCTTTGCGGCCGTCACCGACGAAACCCTGGAGATGCAGATCGGCGTTCCCACTCTTATCCCGTTGGCCGATCCGCCGGACTACAACGAACAGAGCGTTCCTAAGTGGGATGAATGGAACGAGAAGCATTTCCAAATGCGCGACGAGGCAGGGAAGATCATTTCGTTGCGACGCATCGGCACCAGTGCTCTGTTCATCGGCGAGGTGGCCGCCGGCGTGCCGGAGTTCGTGCTCTGCGCCGACCTCAAAAAGGGCGCGAATTACTCGTGCGACTTCATCCCCATTGTGGCCAAAGGCAAGAAGTACCGTTACTCGTTCACGGTCCCGAGCGAAGCCCAGAAAGTCGGTCGGAAGACGTTCGAGTTGGTGGGAGACAAGTGATCACCTGACCCGTCGCCTGCGCGGGGGGCGTCTTGACCCGTCGCTTGCGCTCCGGGTTCGGATACGCGGTCCGCCGCGATAGACTGCACCGCGTGGATTTGCCCGCCATTGCCGACCGACTGCGTCGTGAGGTGAACCGCCTGGCGTTCGCCCGGCCCGTGACCCACGTCTACAACCCGCTCGAGTACGCGTGGGAGCCGCACGCCCGTTACCTCGAGCGTTATGGCCGCGGGCGGAAGGAGGTCGTGCTGTTGGGCATGAACCCCGGCCCGTGGGGCATGGCCCAAACGGGCGTGCCGTTCGGCGAAATCAACCTCGTTCGTGATTGGCTCCGAATCGACGGCCAAGTCGACAAGCCATCGCGCGAACATCCCAAGCGACCCGTCACCGGTTTCGCCTGCCATCGCAGCGAGGTCAGCGGGGCACGCCTGTGGGGTTGGGCCAAGGAGAGCTTCAAGACTCCGCGGCGATTCTTCGAGCGGTTTTTCATCGCCAACTACTGCCCGCTGATGTTCATGGAAGAGACGGGCCGCAACCGCACGCCCGACAAGCTGCCTGTGGGCGAGCGCGAGCCGCTTTTTGCCGCCTGTGATCTGGCTCTTCGCCGGACGGCCGAAACCCTACAACCGCGGTATATCATCGGCGTCGGCGCTTTCGCCGAGTCCCGTGCCCACGAGGCGCTCGAGGGTCTCGATGTCGTCATCGGCGGGATTCTGCACCCCAGCCCTGCCAGCCCCGCCGCTAACCGCAATTGGGCCGCCCGGGCAACCGCCCAACTCGCCGATCTCGGCATCCAACTCGCCCCGCCTGTCCACTGACTCCGGGTAGCGCCCCGTCACAGCTCAGTCGAGGGGCGGCATGGCCAAGCGCAACGCCGCCATGCCGGCGCCCGGCTGGGCCGGGCTTGGGCATGCCACCCCACCCGAAAGGTAGAGAGCGACGGTCTACTAGTCGTCGAGCCGCCCGATCGAACTCTTCCCGCGGAGCCGTTTTCGCTGCCCGGCGGCTTGCTTCTCGCGCAGGCGACGTTCGTGCGCGCCACGCGGAGTCTTGGTCGGTTTACGCACTGTCCGCGGACGCAGCGCGGCGGCGAACAGTTCGTAGAGTCGTTCGACGGCCGACCGGCGGTTGGCGAGTTGGGTGCGATGTCGCATGGAGACGATGTGCAATCGTCCGTCGGCGGTGACGCGCCCGCCGAGATGGGCGCGGAGCCTGCGCTTCTCGTCCTCGGTCAGGTGGGGACTCGCCTCGAGGTCGAACCACAGGGTGACGCGGGTGTTCACTTTGTTGACGTTCTGCCCGCCCGGTCCGCCGCTCCGCGAAAAAGAGAACGTGAAGTGTTCTTCACCGATGCGGCGGCGGAGGGCGTCGATCATGGCGGTTTCGTCGTACACGAGTTGCTCGGGCGGGATCGCTCTTAGGGGTTTCCGCCGCGACCGCCCGTTCGCGGTCTGACCTTCCGCGAGAACCAATCGAGCAACGGTCCGCGCGATGAACCCTCGTCGGGGTCGGCGGCGGGATCGCCCTTCGCGTCCGGCTGTGCGCTCTTGGTCTCCGCGAAATGCCGCTGCTGCAGCACCGCGGAGAGATATTTAATGCCCAACGCCGGCGTTCGCCCGGCGATGCTCATCGCCCGTTGGAAATCGCTCGCCGCGGCGGCGAAGTCGGCGAGCAAGAGGTAGCAGTCGCCTCGAATGGTGAGTGCATCGGCGTTGTTCGGCTCCACGCGGATCACTTCGGTCGCGTCGGCGACGGCGTCTTGAGGTCGTCCCGCGGCCGCGTTCGCCATCGCCCGTCCCAGCCGCGCCACGACCAATCCCGGCGAGCCGCTCAAGACCTCCTCAAAATACGGGAGCGCCTCCAAGGCCCGTCCGAGCTGAACCAACGCCAATCCGCGCAGCGCCTTCGCCCACGCGGATTCCTTGTCCATGGCGCTCGCCTGCGAGAGGTCTTCCAGACTACGATCCACTTGGTCGAGCAACAGGAGCGCCAGGCCGCGCCACAAGAAACCGTTGGGCGCCTGCCCACGCAGGGCGAGCAAATGGTCGGCGTCGCTCGCCATGCGGTCGTATCGGCCGAGCTGACCGGACAGCAGGGCGTGCAGTTGCCGCGCCTCAAAGTCGTCAGGCTTCACTTCCAAGTAAGTGTCCAGCAACTTCAAGGCCTCTTCCGCGTTGCCCGCGACCGATCGCTCGACGGCTTCTTTCAGGTGCGTCGCCGCCCCATCCTCGCCCGCGGAGGGCGAGCCCGGCCAGTTCGGCGGCGCGACGGTCTTGTACAATTCACCGGCCGCTCGTCGGGCGAGGGCGGCCGGGCTGCCGATGCTCGACGCCGAGCCGTCCGCGCCGTCCGCGCCTCCCAGGATGGATTCCGCCTGCTCCGATTGCAGCATTCCCTTCGCCATAGGCACGGCCGCCTCGGCCATGCGCAACGGTCCGCGCAATTCCAACGGCAGTCGGCTGATCAAATCCAGCACGAGATCTTCCGACTCTTTCGCCTGAACGGCCACCGCCGTCTGCTGTCGAACGGTCTGTTGCTTGACGTGCAAGGCCCAGGTCAGCGACAGCGCGATCACCGCCGCGACCGCCGCCAACGACGTCAACTGATGACGCCCGACGAACTTCGCCGCCCGCAACGCGATCCCCGTCCGCTTGGCCACGATCGGACGGCTCGCCAGGTAGCGACGCAGATCGTCGCGCATTTCGGCGGCGGTTTGATACCGACGTTCGCGATTCCGCTCGACGGCCTTCAGGCAGATCGTCTCCAGGTCCTGTGGGACGGCCGTGTTGAGCGAGCGCAGCGACGCGGGTTCCGAGCTGAGGATCATGCTGATCACCCGCTCCCGCGTCTCGCCGGGATACGGCGGCCGTAGCGTCAACCATTCATACATCGTCGCCCCGAGCGAGTAGATGTCGGCGCGGTGATCCACGTTCTCCGGGTTGCCGCTGATCTGTTCGGGCGACATGTACAGCGGCGAGCCGATGACCTCGCCAGTGATGGTGACGCCGGGTTGTTCCGCGAGCCGCGCGAGACCGAAGTCCGAAATGCGCATTCGACCGTCGACGCCCAACAACAGGTTGTGGGGCTTGATATCCCGGTGAATCACGCCGCGCTGGTGGGCGTACTCCAAGGCGTCGGCGACGTCGGCCAAGTGCGAGGCGATGTTGTTGAAATCCTCCGCCGAAGTGCGAACAGCCGGATCGGGTGCGATCATCACACCTGACCCGTGGCTCGATGCGCCGCTCGCGTGAGTCTCCGCAGGCTGCGACGCTCCGCGCGACGGGCTTAGGGCGACGGTCTCGGCAAGGTCCACCGTCGAAGCGTCCGGCGCCGCCGTTCCGCGCAAGTCGGCGATGATGGCGTTCAGACCGCGGCCCTCGATGAACTCCATCGCGTAGTAGTAGATTCCGTCGGTTTCCGCTTGGGCGTAGATGGGGACGATGTGCGTATGATGCAGCTTCGCGGCGGCTTGGGCCTCGCGCTGAAAGCGGAGAACGGCCTTGGCCGTCGCGCTTACGTGCCGTTCCAGCACCTTGACCGCCACGACGCGCTGCAACGATCGCTGCCACGCTTCGTACACGGTTCCCATGCCTCCGCGGCCGATCTCGCGGCGAAGTTCAAAGTCCCCCAGAATCATCGTCGGCGATGTGCCGTACGGTCCGGCCGCACCGCTCGATGCGCCGGTTGCCGCTGGGGAAATTGGATGGTCCGGTTTGGTGTGCAACGCTATGGCTTCTCTCGCTAGGCCGGCGATCCCGCGGCGATTATCCAACCCGCCGTGCCCGCGCCGCGTACCGCGTCCCGCAGGCGCGGCGAAACCTCCCTATTGTAGTAGACGGACCTGGTGCCGGCCTGGTTTGCAAAAACTTACATTTTCACCCTGGCTTAACGCAACCCCAGGGACCGGGCCAAGTGCCCCACCGCACCTGATTCTGTGGCGGTGTGGCCCAGCCGCCCCCGGCTGGGCCACAGGGCACAGCGGAGGGCCGCTGTGCCACAAAACACCGGACCCCAGAGTTTGGCTGCGACAGAGCACTAGTTGCCGTCACGCCTCGCTAGCGGAAACACAAAAACGCAGAAAGCAGAAACGGTGCCGTCTATGTTCCCGCGTTTCTGCGTTTCATCATTTCTGCGTTTCTCCGATGGTAACTACCTTGCCGTACATAAGGTTAGGCGCTTTTCAGTATACCACAATCGCCTCTCAAACCCAAGTGCGACGGCGTTACGGTTTCGGCAAACGATCCGGTTCGCCTCCACTACATAGGTTGCGCCTTGGCCGCACGAACGGCAAATCGAATCCGCCGGGCCCTTTATAACCGTCGGAGCGTCCCCGAGAGCGGCAGTCGGGCGGACCGCATCAGCGATGTAGGCGGATTCGGCTATGAAGAGGCGATATTCGGAAAACGTCCGGCGGCGTGGAGCCGACCCAGCTCCAAGTAGCTTTGGACCACATGGTCGATGGCCTTGAGGTCACGGTCCGTGACCTCGCGCACGATCTTGCCGGGGGCCCCCATCACGACCGAGCCGTCAGGGATGATCGTCTCTGGAGGGAGCAATGTTCCGGCGGCGATGAGGCAGCGGCTGCCGATTTCGCAATCATCGAGCAGGATCACGCCCATGCCGATCAGGGTCCGCGGTCCGACCCGGCGGCAGTGGACGATGGCGCGGTGGCCGATCCCCACGTCATCGGCGATGTCCAGCGGAGTACCGTGCGGAGTATGGACGATGGCGCCGTCCTGCACGTTGACGCGGGCGCCGATGCGGATCGGGGCGATGTCGCCGCGGATCATCACGTGGTGCATCACCGTGGAATAATCGCCGATGACCACGTCCCCGCCGACATAGGAGGTCGACGCGATGTATACGTCGCGTCCGAGGACCGGGCGGATGATCTCATTCATCATCGGCCATTATAGACGCAGCGCGATGCCCCCGCGATCCTGCACGTCAAGACCGAACAACTTGACGGAATGAAGATGTACGCGGGCGGGGCCTCGTGCCACTGTTGTGTCAACAGTGCCTTGGGCTCCACGATCGACCCACTGCTCACAGAGCAGTGGCACACACCGTCATTCCGTCAGTGCCACCACGCCGGATACTGCGGGCGCGGACCGCGCGCCCGGTTCGACGGAAGGGCGTCGTCCCGGCGCAACGGGAACGACGACGTCGTGTCGCTCCCGCGCCACGCTCTTACCGCCGGCTCCATCCCTGTCGCGGTTCTGATTTCAGCTTTTCCGGCCCGCTTCCTCACGGGCGCGGCTCTGACTGCCCGGACGGGTGGCCCACCTCCTTCGGAGGTGGGGGAGACGATGAACGTGGGCACGACGGTGAGCGCAAATCATCGACTACCCCAGGTCCAAAGGACCTGGCCCACCTGACCTGCGTCACCCACGAGGGGTAGCGCTACGGGTCCGCTCCCTGACGGTCGCGGCTCGGATTGACCCCGCGCTTGCGCGTGGGGTTCGGACTCCAGACGCCCGGGTCGCTTGCGGGCGCACTCACGTGCGCACGCGATCGAGCAGCACCATGGCCAAGGTTCCGAAGATGAAAATGGGTATCCACGCGGGGAAAGCGGAGGCCGTCTCGGAACGGATGTTCTGGGCCACGAAGGTCACCACGTAGCATAGTCCGCAGACCGACAGGCACTTGCCCGCGTCGCCCAGAACGTTTGCCGGCGAGCGATCCAGAAAGAAGGGAAGCCCCAACAGCAGCAAAAGCAGACTGACGATCGGTGCGGCGATTCGCGCATGGCGGGTTCGTACGATCGAGGCCCGGTCCGCGGTTTGATCAGCCTCCAGCTCCCGCAACTGGGCGAGGCTCAAGAAACGCACCCATCCCTGAGATTGGCGCAGCTCGATCGCTTCGGGGCTGAGATCGCTCTCGTAATACGTCGGGTAGCTCACACGTTGGTCCTCGCGAGGTCCAAGCCCGGCGTTACTTGCGGTGAGCCGCGTGGTCATCCGCCCGCGATCGAGTCGCCATCGCCCCTCCGGTCGGAGCGAGCCGGGCGGCTCCCAGGTCGCGCGGTCGGCCTCCCACGTCTGCATCACCGAGCCTTCGTCATTGCGGACCAGGACCAGCAGACGTTCCAGTTGGCGGGTGGTGGGTTGGAACCGAGCGGCGGACAGCAGAGCGCCGCCTTTGTCACGCAGGAAAAGGACCTCATAGGCCCGCTTGCCGTCGGCGTCGTCGTGGGTCCGGGAGAGTTTGTGGGCGACGGACGGAATCAGCCACTCCGTGTCCACGACGAGCAGTCCGGTCACCACCACGCCGAAAATGAGCACGGGCCGGGCCAGGCGATACAGGCTCACCCCGGAAGAGAGGATGGCCGTCATCTCATTCAGGCGGCGCATCCGCGCCAGCACGGCGGCGCAGGCAAACAGCGTAATCACGCCCGACAGTTGGCCGAAGTACAATAGCAGGTTCGGCGCGTAGTAGTCGGCGACGTTGCCCAGCACGGTGAAAAGCGGGTAGCCCTGCTCGGTAAACTCGTCCATGTTGACGAACAGGTCGAGCACCACGTAAAGGCTGAGCATCACGCCCAGCCCGATCAGATAATTGATCAGCAGCGAGCGGAGCAGATAGCGATCGAGCACCGAGGTCATCGAACGAGCAGTCCCTTAACGCCGCAGCACGCGGGCGAGCGTCCACCAATCCAACGCCGCGACGACGGCGATGCCCGCCCACATCAACGAAAGCCCGACGACGTACGTAGGCGCGTTGCACGCCATTTGCCGGCCCGCGACGATGGTGATGATCACCACCAGCGAGGGCACGAAGCTGATTCCAAAGGCTACCACCATGTGCGACCCGCGGAGCACGATCCCCAACACGGCGCCGAGGATGACCAATCCGAACACACTGACGCTGTAGGCCGTGCGCTCATGGATCGTGGCCACGATCTTCCGCCCCACGTCACCGAGCACCTCGCGGGCGCGATCGCGGCGCTCGGTCAGCGGATCATCCTTCGCCGCCGAGGCCTCCGCGCGGAGTAACTCGTTCTCGGAAAGTCGCGCGACGCGCTCGGCCCACTGCGGCCTCACGGCCACCGGCCCGAGGGTCTCCTTCGGCCGGTCGACGGAAGTCGCTCCGTCGCGCATGCGGACGTCGAACAGCTCGATCCGCGCCCCGCTCTCGGCGAAGGTGTCTCCGCGTGCCAAGTCCACCGTCGCCCGCTTGGCGGCGTAGGTCCGGCGTCGGCCCTGGCGGTTCTCCTCGACGGTGACGTCGGTCAACTCGATGCCGCCGTCCCGCGGAATCCGACCGGCCTGGGCGGCTTGCACCGTATATCCTCCGGCGGAGTCGGCAAGTGCCACCCGCTTGTCATCGGCCCAATCCGCAAGCAGATCGTCGTAGACCATCCGTCGCCCGACGTTGGCCCGCAAGCGGTCGAAGGCGTCGGCGACTTGGTGCCACAGGATCGGGCGGGCCCAATAGTGAAACAACTCGCCGAGGGTGAGGAACTTGATCTGCGGAGGAAGCAGCGTGGGCAGCTCATGGATGGGAATGGACTGTTCCGCGAGGTCGGCGAAACGCCCCGCGCGGCGATCGTAGAAGCTCAGGCCGGACATCGACCCCGACGCCCGGAGCCGGGCCTCGTCGCGGTCGAACCGCAGATTGACCTGCCGGGCCGTGCCGTAGCGGACCCACTCCTCGCCGTCCACCTCGACGAAGGCGACCCGGCTGAGCACCACGCGGTCGCTCTTCGCCACATCCACCGCGCTGTCGTCGGCGTAGATGCGGTACCGACCGCCGAGGGAGATGCCTCGCGGGCGGTGGAGTCGCTGTTGGATCAGGGCGCCGATATCGGCGCCGACGAACTCGTTGAGGTTCCGCACCATGCCGGGAATCAGGAAGTTAATGAACGCAAAGCTCACCGCGGCCGACGCCAAACTGAGAACGACGGTGGGTACCAGGAGCACGTATAAGTTAATCCCGCTGCTTCGGCAGGCGACGAACTCGTTGTCGGCGCTGATCCGACCGTAGGTCGCCGTCGCGCTGAACAGGGCCGCGACGGGGAGCGTCAACGCCGCCGCCACCGGCAGGACCAGCGTCATGAGGCGAAAGAACTGGCCCGGCGTCGCCTCCCCCAGCTCGATCATTTCCATGACGCCTCCGCCCAGACCGAGCACGCCGGTCAAGGCCGTTGCGGTCAACAGAAAGGTTTTGCCCATCTCGCGGAAGATGTATTTCTGGAGCGTCCAGGGGAACGGCATACGCGTGTGAACCCAGCCAACCCTCGTCCGTGCTACGGCGCCGTCGCCTCCGACCACCGCGCGGCCGGACGGCAGCCCGCTCCTCCGCTGCAGAGGCTCCGTCACGAGACGTGGACCAAGAGGGTAGGCAATTCGCCGCCGTTTGCAACCACGACGCCAAAAGCGTGTGCCGCGGGCGGCGGAAAAGCCGATAACGATTTCAAACGTGAGCGGAGGAGCCAAGGGGAACGGCGGGATGTCCACGGATTATCAGCGAAAAATCGTCGAGCTGAACGAGCTGCTCTCCTTCGTCGCGGCGGCGCGGGCCGCGGGCAAGACGGTTGTGCAGTGCCACGGTTGCTTCGATATCGTCCACCCCGGCCACATCCGCTATCTGGAGTTCGCCCGTCAACAAGGCGATATCCTGATCGTCTCCGTCACCGGCGATCTCGAGGTGTCCAAGGGCGACGCCCGGCCGTACATCCCGCAACAGTTCCGCGCCGAGAACCTGGCCGCCCTCATGTTCGTCGACTACGTCTGCATCAACACCGCTCCCACGGCCGAGGGCATCCTTGGCCGAATCCAACCCGACGTGTACGTCAAGGGGCGGGAGTATGAGCGTTCCGCCGATCCCGGGTTTCTGGCGGAGAAGGCCGTGGTCGAGGGCTACGGCGGCAGGATCATCTTCTCCAGCGGCGAGATCGTCTTCAGCTCCACCGACTTGATCGGTCGGATGCCCAAAACCAGCGAGGCCCAGTCGCATCGCCTCAATCTCGTTTGCCGCAACCATCAGATCACGGCCGAATCCCTGGAGGCGACGCTCGACCGATTCCGCGACCTGCACGTGCTCGTCGTCGGGGACGTGGTCGTCGATCGCTACGTGCTGTGCGATGCAATCGGCGTCGCCAGTGAGGCCCCGATGATCAGCCTCGCCCATCGCGACGAACGGTGTTACGTCGGCGGAGCGGCGATCGTCGCCCGCCACGTAGCCGCCTTGGGCGGGCACGCCTTTCTGCTCAGCGCCGGGGCGAGGGACGAACCGTGTCGGATGGTCCGCGAGGTCCTTGAGACGGAGGGCGTCGAGTCGAACCTGATCGACTCGCGACCGGCGATGGTCGAGAAAACGCGATTTCTGGCCGAGGACTGCAAGCTCTTCAAGGTCGATCGGGCCCAGCGGATTCCGCTCGACTCCGTGGCCGAGCGCCGCGCCGCGTTGATCCTCGAACAGCAATCGAAACTCGCCGACGCCGTCATCTTCTGCGATTTCGGCTACGGGATGATCACCGGTTCACTGCTCACCAGGGTCCTGCCGACGCTTCGACACAACGTGCGGACCCTCTCCGCCGACGTGAGCGGCGGACGCGCCAACCTGCTCAACTTCCGCAACGTCGATCTGCTCTGCCCCACCGAACGGGAAGCGCGGGCGACGTTGAACGACTATGATTCGGGTCTGTCCTCGGTCGCGTGGCAGGTCCTGCAACAGACACAAGCACGGCACATCATCGTCACGCTGGAAAAACGGGGTCTGTTGGTCTTCGAGCGCCGCGGTGAGAAGCGAGACTCGCCGGATTGGTCCGCGCGGTTGAAGAGCGAGCAATTGCCAGCGTTCTCCGACCATGCGGTCGATCATCTTGGCTGCGGCGACGCCCTGCTCGCCGCGGCGACGCTCTCCTTGGCCGCGGGGGCGACGCTGATGCAATCCGCCTACCTGGGCAACGCCGCCGCCGCCGTCGAAGTGACCACCCTGGGCAACCACCCCGTGGGGATCGACCGGCTGAGCGAGCTTCTCCGCGTCCGTCCGGAACTTGCGTCGCCGTCGCGGGGGGAAGGCCCCGCCGGGATGCGGATTCCGGTTCAAGTCCGTTAGACCCACCGTCATCGCGGTGTGGCGGTATGCGACCTCAGGGGCGATTACGCAGTGACTTTCTTCTGCGTTGACGCCACAAGGCGCCAGGCATCCTCCCGCCGCATGGTCACCGCAAGCCATATCAAAACCGGCACAAAACAAGACACGGCAGGATTGACCGTGAAGTTCGTTACGATCATACCCAAAACGCGGGCCCCAAACGGGTCACGCATATCGTAACCAACCTGGGGAATCGCGCCGGCCACCACAACGACCGATAGCCGAACGAGCACAAATGCGTGCAGCACGACCATCCCGCCGACAAACGCCCACACCCGCCGGTACCATCCAAGAGGAGTGCCCAGCGTCAGCCCAACGAGCATCGACATCGACAAAAACCCGACCTCCCAACTACTGATCTTCGTCCAGGTCCAGTTCGTCGAAGCGCTCTGCCTGAGCAGTAATAACGTGTCTTTCATTTCGTCGTACGGCGGCGTGGCCGGACGAATGCGCACGTGATGGTCGGCGCCGACCGCCTCGAACAGGAGATTACCGCTCTCCCGTAGAAAGAAGGCGTACGCCTCCCCGCAAAGCGGCCAACTTGCCGCCAGCGCCCCGTAGATGACGAGGAACTTCACCGCGAACGCGGCGATGGACCTACCCGAAGCCATGGCCGGTCAACCGTACACGCCGAAGCCAGATGTAGCGTCACCCCTTGTAGGTGACGCGGGATGCGCTCGTGCGCCGCCCACAAGGGGCGGCGCTACACTCTTCCAACCGAGGGCTAGCCGAACGCATGGTCTCTCAGCCGCAAGCGACGAACCCAGCAGACCCACAGCAGCACCACGACGACGATGGTCACCCCCGGCCACGCGTTCCAGTGGATTGCTTCCGTGAGCCGGGGAAAGTACGCGTCCACCAGCGCCAGGCTGACCAGCCGCACCAGGTTGAGCGCCAGAAGGAACACGCCCCCCGCGAGGGCGAACAGACCCCGCGTCCTCAACGCCGCCGGGGTCGCCAACGCGGCGGCGAGCAGGAAGCCCACGGGCTCCAGCCCGTCGCAACCCCGTATGACGCGGAAGGCGAACGCCGGCCCCATGACTAACGCGCTGTTCGCCCGGGCCTCGTGGCCCAGGGCGCTCAGCACCGCGGCGGATATCGACGCGATCAGCCGGAGAAAGCCGTCCATATAATCGCTCGCGGAAAAGAGTCCATACCCCGCGTAGAACACGCCCAGACCTGCGAACAGGAGGACCGTAAAACGCCAGATGGGTTTTTTCGCAGCGATCCAATCCCGCCACGCGCGGGGGACGAGCGTGCGTGCGCCCCGTTCGGGCGCACTCCGCTGGTGCGAGTCCGCCTTCGGCGGATTCTCCCACCCGCGCTCGCCCCGGCGCGCCCCGGCTCCCCTGTGTTTCCGTCGGCGACTCACGTCCTATTCCCCGACCGCGAAAGCGATTTCGTAATTCGTAACTTCCCTCCGTCCCGGAGCCTGCCCTTGAGCGAAGCGAAGGGTGCCTCTCCCTTTCTGTGTTTCGGCGTTTCTGTTTTCTGCGTTTCTGCGTTTCAGCCTTTCTGCGTTTCAGTGCGGCGCTTCCCAAACACGAAGAGCCCCGCGACGAAAAGCAACCCCGCCAGCGCAATTCCAGCCCACCCGGGCAGCGACGGGCGTCCGACCGGCGGAAGCTGGCATGTTATCGCGCCAGCAGCGATACGGGCGTCAACCGCAGTCGTGTCGTTAAAATAGTTATTATTACTGCCGTAACCCACCGTAAAGTCAATCGTCTCGTCCGCGTTAACGTGCAACGAAGAAGACACAAACTGCGTCGGAATTCCCGTTCCGCTTACCTCGCAGTTGAACAGCTCAATGGCGTTATGGAACACGTGGACGTCAGTGCTCGCGCCGTCGAGATCTCGTCCGCGAAACGTCGCGCAAATGAAATATTCGCCCGCGGATGGCGCCGTCCAGCGAAGCACACTATGCTCATTATTGGGCCCGGGATGGAATACCAAGTCATTAGGCTGTAGAACGAGGTTACCGCTGGAGCAGTTCAGAACGGTCCCTGCGGCGTTGTGGGAAAGAGACGGGTTCAGGGTCCCAGAGTCGATGGGTTCATACCATCGGGGCACTTGGTTCGGCGGACAGTCAGCCCACGGCTGGCGCAATTCATAAAGATGGAAGTTATCGCCAGGATTGTTAAACCAACCGTAGCTCCACGCTCCCGACGGATTAACTGTTGCGGAAAAGTCGTTCGCAGCGTTCCATTCGACAGCGAGGGTCGACTGGGACATCAAGCACATTGACAGTGCTGCCCAGACAAGACTCCGTGGACAAATCGACGACATGTTAACCCTCTCCCTGCATCGGGTTGAACGGGCGACCCTTCCAACCGGGATTAAATCAGGGGACACCATACCTATTTCCTGCGCGGGTGTCTTAGGCGGTCCGTCTTCGGCTTCCGCCCGGGTCGCCACCATGCTCCGATGACTCGCTCCTTTGCATTTCGTGCTCAAGCCTCCTGAAAGATGTGTAGTCGCGCTACGGTAGCTGCCTCCGTGGGCGGGGCGCGACGGAATGGTTACGCGCGAGCGTCCCTGCTCGTGCCCGAATTGTTTGCTTGCGGTGTCTGCGCACATGGAACACCTCCGGAAAAAACGAAAAAACGCCGAAACGCAAAAACGCCGAATAAGAAGAGGCGCGCAGGAGAAGGCGACAAGGCAACGAGGTCGGGACCGCGGGGCAGGGCACCGGCGGGACGCCGGTGCCACACGGGCCCACACCTTGCCCGCCGGGCGTCGGTCGATGGAAAGACTGACCCTCTACACGATGCGGCCGCGATTGGGGGGAGGGACATACGCTTTCCCCTCCGTTTCGTGGGGCGCAGCTCAATAGCTGTGACGCGCCTTCAGGCCCACGGCGAGGGCGTGACAGGAACTCAACCCTCGCTACGCCGTCCGGTAATTTAGCAAAACCGGGTGGTGCCGTCAAGCCTTTTTTCTTCCTTTTCCTTTTTTTTCTGTACGCAAGGCCGGTTGCACCGCCGTTTCTACCACCGGGTGTTACTCGGGCGGTTCCGTCGTCGTTTCGTGGCACCGTCACTTCAAAGCGACGAAACGGCACGACCGAGGAATCCGCGTTGACGGGGTCGAAACCGCGTGTTGTAATGCGAAACGAAGAACGGGCGATTAGCTCAGCTGGCCAGAGCGCCTGCTCGACACGCAGGAGGTCAGAGGTTCAAGTCCTCTATCGCCCAATGGCCTTTCTTGGCAGAAAACCACTTGTTTTAAGGCATTTCCGTCCACATCGCCCCGACCGTCGGTCGAGCCGCACTCGCCCTTTCAAAGCCTTTCGCCTGCTCAAAATAACTCCCTGAATAACTCCCTAAACCGTCCCGCCGCAAACCGCGTCGCCGTGGGCGCGCCGGCGGAGCGGGCGTCGCCGGGCCGGGGCGGGTCTCCGCCTCGCCGACCCGCCCCGTCCGTGGGTCGCGCGGCGACCGAAACGCCCGGCGGAGACCGTTCCCAAGCCACTGATGAGCCGCCGCATTCGCCTTCAAAGGGAAGGCGACACGCCGCATAATCACGCCGCCGAGCATCGCGCGACATCACCGCCATCGGTCGCCGGGGCTTGTCGGGCCCGTCGAGCGGGAGACTGTATGGACGCTGTCACCGCCAGAGTAAACATCGACCTGTCGGCCATCGAGGATGGTCGTACGACGCTCGACGGTAAGGTTCTCTACGACCACAACGGTCAGCCCGACGAGCTTGAGCTTGACCTGACGGGCGCGAGCAGCGCGACCCTGAACAGGCTGCTGTGCGGCACGGGCATGTCCCTGCTGGACGGACTGCCCATCGAGGCGACGCTCGACGACGGGCGGACGGTGAAGTCGAGCATCGCCTTCGCACACGGCCCTGCGCTGACGCACACCGGGAGCATCACACTCCGGCGAGGTTGGGGTCGTCTGAGTTCGTCGCCCCTGCGAGGGCCGACGCACGACCCGCGCTGTGGCAGTTCCGGCTCTCGAATGTGAGGCTGAGCCTCGGCGATGAGGTCACCCACCATCCGCTCCCGCCGGGCGCTGATCCGTCGCGGACGCCGCGAGGATTCACTCGGAACAAGCTCCGGCTCAGCGTTGCCGGGCGGGAATGGGTCCTGACCGACGAACTCATGGGGCGTTAGGGCAAGAAGGACAAACCCGATGTGACCGTCCCCCTCGTGACCGCCACCTTGGAGACGGCGTTTCAAGCAGGCGACGCGAGAGAGGCCATCTTGTCCGTCGCCGATGACATCGCGGTTGCGATGACGCTGGCATTGGGACGCGATGTGCGCTGCGTCTTGTGCGCCCGTACGAATGACTGCGGCGAATACATCGACGCCGTCTCGCGGAACCAGCTTGTTCATCCCTTCAACTTGGGCGGACATGCCGTCGTCGATAATTGGGAACCGGGGATTCTCAGACCTTTCATCGAGACCGCGTGCACGGAGATCGCCAAGGAGCGCGATTGGTGGCACAAGACACTCGGCATGTATCTGCTCGTGCAGGTCAACAAGTACCTTGAGGTCAAGTGCGCCATCCTGCACATCCTCGTGGATCGGATAGCAGCCAAGCACTCCGACGCCGTTGGGGACGCGGAGATCGACCCGAACCTGCCCGCTAGGATCGACGACGGCTTCAAGCGCCGCCTGCACGACCTGCTGACCGAGCTGAGTCCGCATTGGGGCGCCGACAGAACGAATCGGCTGATCGAGACGATCAAGGCGTGGAACGCCACACCGTCGTTTAGCAAGAGGATTTGCCGGGTCTGCGACAAACTGCGAATCCCGCAACCGCCGGAGCGTCTTCTTGCCACGCGGCACAGGCTGCTGCATTCCGGCGATCTCGACCCTAGGGAAGGGACGATAGGGGAATACTGGACGGAACTCGAATGGCCTGTGCTGGTGACGATCCTGCGGCTGTTGGGCTACGAGGGCAAGATGTACCACCACAAGCTGGGCGCTCACCCAACTTCCGCACCCTTGTGCAGGAGATGCTGTAATACAAGGGTCTACGCGTTTTTTCCGTCACTATGCGGCGCCCCGCCCTCGGACCAGGTCTTCCTTGGGGCCATGATCTTCGTCGGAACGCGCAGGAGCGCGTACAGCTCCACGTGCTGGGGCTCGGGGGTCGAGGCCCGCCGGATGCGCAGGACCGATCCGCCGTCGGCGGGCAGCACCACCG
>JAZDHF010000264.1:0-2142 GCA_043806315.1 Planctomycetota bacterium
TCCCCGGGGGGTCGCATTCATCCGGAATGCCGTTCCCGTTCGCATCATTCCCCACGAGTTCGCAGGAGTCGGGGATTCCGTTGGGTTGGCAGTCGGGTGCGCCGGAGGCGATGTCGCATTCATCGGGAATTCCGTTTCCGTCGCAGTCCTTCGAGGTGCCGGCGGCGATGTCGCACTCGTCCGGAACGCCGTTGACGTTGCAGTCTCTGCTTTGACCTTGGGCGATATCACGCGTATCGACTACACCGTTTCCGTTGCAATCGGGATTGAAGTTGAATGTCATCGCCGGTCCGGACGCGCTTATCCCCGTGACGAACAGATTCGACGCGCTTCCATCCCACCAGTTGGTGTGAGGATTGCTGTCAGGAGTGCATTCTGTGTAACCGGGAGCCGCCCAAAGGTCAGTGGAATCACCGACGTTCACGTTGTGCTCAAGGTCCCAGTTGCCGTCTGCCTGGACTAGTGTGACCAGATAGTGACGCTCGGGTGTCATGTCCTGCCAATCATTACTGCCAAACTCGTCTACGTGCCAGATGGCCAATCCCGCGTCGGGTAGTCCGCTGTCCCTCCCCGTCTGCTGGCGGTTCTCGATCAGGTAATACTCATTCGCCAGACTAGGGTGCTCGTACTTGTACACCGCGTTGAAAGCCGATGGTACTGAAAGTCCTGTCTGGGGTGTGGTCAGAACGGTCGTCGTCGCCCAGCCGGAGATGTATTTCATGAAGGCGCACGGTTGCTGTGGGTTGGTGGACGAGGTGCCGGCGCACATGATGCAGAACCTCCCGACCCCGGCGGAATCATCGGGGCCGGGCGGATCATAATCATACAGATCCGGCCAGTAACAAAGCATGTGACCGTTTTCGTGGCAGAACGTGCGCAGCGTCAGACTGGCTTGCAGGTCAGTGATCTGGTATTTGTAGGTTTGCACGCCGTCGGCAGAAAAGTTCACGACCCAGGAGTGGGGCCACAGGCCCTCGGCCCACACACTCCCACGGTACCCGGCATAGAAACAGTTCACCGCATCGACATAGCCGTCGCCATTGGAGTCATACTGGCTGAAATCGAAACCTTGGTTGTCCAGGTCGCCCAGAGCCTCGAGGACCAGCTCGCGCGCCCGGTATGCGTACGGTATACCGGGATCTTCATAATAGGTTTTGGGGTGGGCGGCGCGGTAGTAGGCCGTTGGAACGAAGTTGGTATAGGTTAAACTGCCGTCGGAGACGTCGGAGAAATAGTCGCGGATGGAACCGTTGTTGCCGTAACCCGTGTAGCCCACTTGGTTGCAGTAGTTGTCTACGTTCGCGGGCGGGATGGTCCAGGGCTCGTCGGAGAAGTCCACAAGCAGCACGATTCCGCTGACGGCGCCGCCGCAGGCGGGTTGCTGGAGCATTGCGCCGCGTGAGGCGATCGCCGCGCGTACCTCCGCCTCGCCCCCGGCGGCGCGCGCCCTGTTCGCCGCGATCTTGGTCTTGGCGGACGCGGGGCTGATGCGAATGTGCGGGGCAACGCCAGCCCCTGCGGGTGGGGCCGCCCCCACCGGGACGCCCGTAGAGACCAGCTCGTGCCCATCGGCCGACAGCCGCGCGTAACACGCGGCCCCGCTGGCCGGGTCGCGCATGAGCGTATAGCCGTCGAGGGATTCGACCACCCGGTAGAATTCATCACCCCAGACGCGGACCTGAATCAGCGTGCCGTCGGGTTGCTTTGCGGGGAATACTTCGCCGGCCACTGGCTCACCATGGGCACTCGCGCACATCGCGGCAACCAAGGCCGCAGACGCCAAAAGCAAGTCAGCACAAACAACGCGGATGTTGATCGATCTGGGCCTATTCATTGTGCGCCCTTCCGACGACGCGCCTTGACTGGCTTGTGCGTGAGCGATTGTGGACCCTAGCAACGTCCCATACACCCACGCGAAGTAAGAGACAATGGATCTGATTCTCTTCATCGACCTGGCTCCTCTTCCTCTGCGCGACGCCTGCGCATTTCGATCGAATCGCAAAACGCGGCGCTGCGGTTCCCGGCCCAAGCGCGACGCGAAACAACGTGGTTCGTCAAACCCCTCTCCAAGCCGTCGCATCCGCCCCAAGCGAACGTCGCCGACGCACCTCCGATGACCGGCATTCTAACAAGTGCCCATCG
>JAZDHF010000265.1:0-3476 GCA_043806315.1 Planctomycetota bacterium
GTTCCGCAAACTCAATGCCCCGCACCTGATGAAGGACGTGTACCAGAACGTGCGCTTTGTGGACGGCGTACGCGAGTCGAAACGAAAGAATCGGAAGGATGCCGCCTGAATGCTTTTACACACCTATTGACGCGAGCTCCGCTTGAAGAGCGGTTCGGCCTGCGCGTACTGGCGTTGAGAGTCGTACACCCGCGCGAGGGTGTTCAGGCTCGTAGCCACATCGAGCTGATTCGCGCCCAGGGCCTTCTCACTAATCGACAGCGCGCGCTTGCACAACGGCTCGGCTTGCGCGAACTGCCCTTGGGCGAGGTACAGCTCCGCGAGGTTATTCAGGATCTGGGCGAGGTCGAGATGATCCGGGCCGAGCGCTCGCTCGGCGGCCTCGAGCGCCTTCTTTCCCACAATGATGGCACGGTCGTAGTGACCCTGCTTGTAGAGTGACATGACCTCGTCGTTGAGCGTCTTCCATTCGGTGCCTTGCGCAGAGACAGGCATACCTGTGCCAAACACAAGCAGAGGCAGTACTGATGCTGTCATGGGTCTTTTCATGCGATCTCCCTTTTTTGTTCGGTGATCTGAGTATCTGCCATGAGACGTTTCCTTGCAAACGAGCCAATTGGACGCGGGACACACAGCCTAGATCCCGGTGTCCGACGTCCGCCTACAAAGTCTTAGACAAGCTGAGGTGCGCGACGTTAGTCCGTCTCAAAGATCCCTGTCTGCGAACAGAACAGATTCACGCCCCAATCGTCGCGGTGGCCGTCTCGCTCCAAGGGCGGGTGGCCCACTGCCTTTGGAGGTGGGGGAGGCGATGATCGTGGGCATGACGCCCAACGCAAATCATCGAGTCCCCCAGGTCCAAGGGACCTGGGCCACCCGCCGGGCAACCTCACAACCTCAAGGGTCGTGGCTGGGTGAGTTGCGTCATCGGCGGGGTCGGCGATAGGATACCGAACTTGCGGCGGGGCGCGGCGGGCGAGCGGCGAGGACAAGACTTTGCCGGGGTTCAACCGGAATCAGAGCGTATGAGAACCTATCTGAATCGAAGAGCCGGGCTGGTTTCGACGATGGCGTGCATCATTCTCGCCGCGTCGCGATCCACGGACGCGCAGCAGCCGCGGATACGGACGCTTGTCTACGAGCCGAAGCAGCAGGAGTGGGTGGAGCAGCCTCCGCCGCCGGTGGGCACGGCCGAAGGCGATCTGTACGCGATTAAGGTCCAGAATCACGAGGGTCGCTACCGCAAGGCGATGTCGGCCATCAGGACGTTCGTGAAGAAGTACGGAACGGGCGAGCCGCTGTACCCGGAGGTGTTGATCGCCAAGGCCGAGGCGTTGATCGGGTTGAAGGAGTACGACAAGGCCCACGCCGTGTTGCAGGCCTACCTCGGTGAGTTCGGCGGCATGACGCTGACCGCCGAGGCGCTGCGGCTGGAGTTCGTGATCGCAGAGACGTTCCTTTCCGGCGTGAAGCGGAAGGTATGGTTGATCTTCCGGGTATCGGGCGAGGACCTGGGCTACCAGATTCTCGATGAGATATCGGCGGATCACGCGGACAGCCCGCTGGCGGAGTTGGCGGTCAAGACCAAGGCCGATCATCTGTTCAAGGTCGGCGACCATGCCCTCGCGGAGCTGGAGTACGCGCGGGTTCTTCGGGACTATCCGCGGAGTCGATACCAACAGTTCGCCCTGGGGCGGTCGGCGGAGTCGGCGCTGGCGAGCTTCGCGGGAGTCGAGTACGACGAGGCCGCCTTGGTCGAGGCCGAGGAGCGGTACAATGACTACCGACTGCGGTATCGACCGCAGGCCGATCGGGAGGGCGTGGGGTTGATCCTCGACAGCATCCGCGAGATGCGGGCCGAGAAGGACTTCCTCATCGGGCAATACTACGACCGCACCGACCATCCGGGTTCGGCGATCTTCTACTATCAAGGCGTTCGCAACGGCTACCCGGAGACGATCGCGGCCGCGAAGGCGGCGTTGCGGCTGGAGCTTCTGGGCGCGCTGGAACCGGTTGCGGCGGTCGGGCCGTAGCGTTCTTGCACGCCGGGCATGGCGGCGCTACGCTTGGCCATGCCACCCTAAATGTTCGCGAGCTGGCGCTCGCGGCTCTGACCGCGTCACCCACGAGGGGTGACGCTACATGGTGGAGACGAAACTACACCGTCATGTTTCTGAACATTCCGCGGCGAATCGTACCGTTGTTGGTGATGGGGAGCAGCCTGCTGACCGGCTGCGGATATTCCACGAAGCGGCCGTTTTCGACCGATATTCAGACGGTCCACGTGGAAATGTTTCAGTCCAAGGAGTTCCGACGCGAGTTGGAGTTTCGGCTGACCGAATCCCTTATTAAACGGATCGAGATGGACACGCCGTATCGGATCGCGCCGCGGAGGACGGCCGATGCCGTGCTGACGGGGGAGATCGTCAAGGTCGAAAATCGTACCTTCGGCAACGATTTCGACACCAACTTGCCGCGGGAAATCGGCTCGACGGTGGTGGTGCGGTTCCGCTTGCAGGACCTACGATCCGGGGAAATCCTTGTGGAGCGGCCGAGGTTCGTGTACCAGACCAGTTACATTCCACCGGTGGGCGAGACCTTTACGCAGGGCATGACGCGGGCGATGGACGGACTGGCCGAGCAGATCGTCGAAACGATGGAATCGTCCTGGTAGCCCCGCTATCATCTTCCAGGGGCGGCGTGCCCGCCCCCTCGACCGTGTCGGCGGAAACGGAGTTGGAAACATGACGGAAGGCAACGGCAATGGGCCGAAAGAGCCTCCCGAATCGAAGCGGCCTAACGGGCCGAGCGTGAAGATGTCACGCAACCTGGTCAGTTGGCTGGTGCTTCTGGGACTGGCCATGCTGCTGGTGGCGCTGCTCCAGAAAGCGATGCCATCGTCTAAAGAGATTTCCATCAGCGAATTCGACGCCCTGGTCCGCAATGACCAAGTGCAACTCCTGCGGATCAAGGAAGATGGGGTGATAGAGTTGACGCAGAAGGGACCCGCAGGGCCCGATGGGTTTACCCAGTTCCGAGTCGCTTACCCGCGCGAGGCGATCGACAACGCCTTCCTCAAGGAGATGGTCGAGGCCGTCCGCAAGGGAGGCGGGGACATCAAGTATGAGAAGCAGAACCAGTTCGTGCTTTTGTTGGTGAGCATGTTGCCGTGGATCCTGATTTTCGGCTTTATCTGGTTCTTCATCTTTCGGCAGCTTCGTGGCGCGAGCGGTCCCGGCGGGATGTTGGGCAACTTCGGCCGGTCGCGGCATCGCGTGACGCACAAGGAGCACACCAACATCACGTTCGCGGACGTGGCGGGGATCGAGGAGGCGAAGGACGAAGTCCAAGAGATCATCGAGTTCCTCAAAGCTCCGAAGAAGTTCCAACGCCTGGGCGGACGAATCCCGCGGGGGATCCTGTTGGTGGGCGCGCCGGGTTGTGGAAAGACCTTGTTAGCGAAAGCGATCGCGGGT
>JAZDHF010000266.1:0-72369 GCA_043806315.1 Planctomycetota bacterium
ACAAGCGCGTAGACGGCCTTCTTTGCCGCCGGAAAGATCGTCCCGGCCAATTCCATCTCCAGACCGATCATGTCCCAGCCGCGGCCGCATTGCGAGTGGCAGAGCGCCATTCCAGTTTCGGCTTCCACCGCGAAATTCGGATCTTTGCCGTTATGGATCGGGCAGGGACCGCGCCATTGTTTCGCCCCAGTCTGTTTCACACCGGGAACCCGGCTGGCATAGTAGGCGGAAACCTCAATTAGAGTGAAGATCACATCATCACCTTCGGATGGGCGGGGGAGCCGGTTAGGGACTTGCTGGCAGCCTGCTGTGGAGTCAGGCCGGCGAGCATCACAGTCACGGCCCCCTCAATCCAGTTCCGGAAACTACCCCTGAAGGCGGTTCCATTTTTCTGAAGGTCAAGACCGTGAGCTTCGACCAGCCAATCAGCCTGCCCCGCTTCCTGAACCGCTCGCTCAAAAATCGCTTTCGCGCCGGCGCACTTCAGCCTTTCAGGATCGCTTTGAAGGAGTTTCACCCAAGCCGCATGTTTCCAGTCCGGCCATTCGGGGTTCGCCCGCCCCCGTACTTTGGGGAGACACTTCTCGGGTTTCGCTTCCGGGGGTTCGAGGTCGAAACCGGGCGCTTGCCGCCCGTCTGTCTCTACTGGTTTTGTAGAGACAGACTCCTTCTGTATCTGCTTCTGTCTCTGGTCCGTTTCACCCCGAGCGTTACAAACCGTTTCAGAAACGTTTCCGGAACGTTTCACGCCTCCTTCTTTTGCGGCCCGATGCTTCCTAACTCGTTCAGTAGAAACATCCGAGAGATACTGCCAGTCATCCCAGTCGTGCATCTGGAGGTTCCCTAAATTGTCGCTGTCGATCAACTGAAAAGGCGGTTTTGACAGTTTTGAGATTGCGTCCAGCGTGTTTTCAGCCGACTTGTGGAGGCTGTAGGCGATAGCCTCTACGTCTGGAAGATGCCCTTCCCGCTCGCAGGCAATACAGCACAAATTGACCCAAGTTTTGAAGAGACCCGCCGGCAAAAGTTGAAGTTTGGCATCATCCTTGACGCGGGCGTGCATTCTGAACCAAGGGCGCTTCATTGTCAGCCCTCAAACCTTGCCATCCTGGAGGCAAAAACGGCTTCTCGGTATTGAGACGTGAAGTCGTCTTCTGTGGAAAACTGGTCTCCAGGATTTGAGAAGAATCTGCGCTCTTGGGTGTAGTATCTTCGCGTATGATAGTCGATATCTAGAAGCAAGGATTCGGAATCGAGAAGGCCATCCGGCAGCACGATCATGGCGCGGTACGTTCTGAAGTCCGGAGGCCCAACAAGGCTGATGATTCCATTGCCCGACATAAGGCAGAGTTCGACGCACTTCTTCAGGGAGATTGGCCCCATTTCGACGGGCTTGACTTCGGCGTATAGATTGACTTGCGGAAGGAAGAAATCCGGCAAGTACCAGCCGATTTTCAGCGGAAATCCTTCCGGTTCATACCAAAACTTGATTTCCAGAGCATCGAAGAAAACCATCCATCGGGCTTCCATTCGGCTCCGGCAAAGATGTCCCGCGTAGCGTGTGGGGATCGGATCGATATGGGTGTTCATGCGCCCTCCAGTAAGGGCCGAGGTGGGGGCAAGTGTACTGGCACCTGCCCGCGCGCCCTCGAACATTTCCAAGGCTCACACCATGGAAATCTCAGTTTACCCGATTTCGGCATCTGAATCAAGCCCCATCTTTGCCCGCCGCCAGACTCTCTCCACCGCCCGCAGGAGCCGCTCGATCCGCCTCAATATCCCCTCCGTCGCGCCGTCTCTCTCGCGCGGCGCACCTTGGCCGCCTGGCATGGGCGCCGCGGACAGTACTTGTCTCCTGGCCCCGCCGCGAACGGCTCCCCGCAATGCCGGCACGTCTCCTGGTGCGGGCGGGGACTGGGCCGGCGGGCAAGTCCTGGGGTCATCTCATCACCGCCTCTTGCCATCGCGTTTCCGGCTGCACGGAGCGCCACCAGCACATCGAGCAGACCGCCAGCCAGACGAGGGTGAGGGTCGCCGTAGACCCAGGCTCCAGCATCAGCGCCACGCTGACGCTCGGTGTCCACGCGCCGCAATACTGGCAGCGGGCTTTCATGGGTGGTCTCCCGGCCAGAAGCAGCGTGCTATGCGCCGCCAGAACGCGGCGTGCTCAAGACCATTGAGTTTCCAGTCGGCAATCGCGTCCAGCACCAGGCTCGCCTCGAGGCTGTGCATCTCGCGCGAGGTGTAGCCCTCATGATCCAGGTCACGCGCGACTTGCTCCATGGCGGCGACGAGGGAGAGGCAGCGGCGGCAGGTCATTTGGACTCCACCTGATCGACCGCCGCCTGCACCTGGGCCTTGAGTATCGCGGCGCGCGGTAGGAACTCCTCAACCGTTAGCAAGTCCCAGCCCGGCTGTTTCGCTAAGAGTAGAGCGACTTTCCGTGCCTTACCGACGCGGTTCCAATCCTTCGGCAGGCTACGTCCCGTCGCAACGTGGTAGACCATCCAGGATCTCCAGATGCCGGGTCGCACGACGGCGAAGGGGCCGTAGATTTCCGCAGTAACTTCGCGCTCGGCTGCGTCGGTCGGTCGCGGGCCGTCGCCATACCAAATAATCGTGATCTTTCGCTTTGTCATTCGGACTCCAGGGGCAGTTGCTCCGGCTCTGGCGCGGCGGGTTCCAGCGGGAGCACGGCCTGGCGGAGTCGCTCAACCGCGATGGCGCAGTACTTCTCTTCGATCTCGATTCCGATGGCGCGTCTGCCGAGTTGCTTGGCGGCCACCAGGGTTGTGCCGCTGCCCATGTACGGATCAAGAATCGCGGCAGCGCCGGGAAGCAGCGAGATGCACCAGCGCATAACCCGTTCAGGCTTCTGTGTCGGATGAAAGTTTTGCTTGCCGCTCTCGCTGTCGCGGTATGCTCCAATCCAGAGGTGTCGGATCGTTTGGGGCCGACGAATACAGTTCGTCCAAGCCATCTCCATATCAGCCTGTCGAATCTCGGCTCCATCTCTCACAGTTTTCACCCAACAAAGCCAGCCGGGGTGATCTGGAAGTTTTGACGAAAAACAATTCCCGCCCCAGATAATGGAAGGAAGTCCAAGGGCGATAAGATGCGCCGGGTCGAACGGTTGCTTATCCCATTCGGCCTCTTCGCGGCTGATTCCGTTCTTGTATTTATCATGCGAAGCATCGTAAGAAATCCCGTAAGGGGGATCGGTCACCAACACCAGATCGACCTTCGGCAGAAGCGGGAGTATGTCGCGGCAGTCGGCGTGGTAGATGACTATTCCAGATTCCGGCTCTTCGTAGTACGGCTTCGGGAGTCGCCTCTCTGCCCACGACTCAGCCTCTTCCCGGATCTGATCCTCAGCGCCGAACATCCGCATCTCATCGTCCGGCACGTTGACGCCCGGCGGTACTTTCTCGCTGAGCCAGTCAGTCACAGCGTCACCCCGATCGCCGCGGAAACCCGCCGCCATGACTGTCCTCGGACGATCTTGTTCACCTGCGACCGACTGATACCATATTTCCTGGCGATTACTTTCCGAGACATCCCACCGTGGTAACTATCAATCATTTCGGCGACCATCGCATTCGTCAACTTGCTCATGCCATTGGCCTCTCCGAACACAATGGCTCCGCGACCCTTGGAGTCGCGATCTCTACAATTGTCCAGCGGGGTTCCGACAAATAGATGCTCAGGGTTTATACATTTGGGGTTGTCGCAAGTATGTAAAATCTGTAGGTCTGACTCTAAGTCGAATCCTAACCACAAAGATGCCGCCAAACGGTGAGCGCGTACATTCCTGCTTGTATGGCCATAGTTGGAACCAATCCTGATGTGCCCGTATCCGCACCTATCCAGAGAGCCGGTCCATTCTAGGCATCCCGTTTGGCTAATTCTAGTCTTCCCAATCATCCGAAGGGCGGGAGATAGTGAAGCTGGGCCTTTACGTTTGCTCATAATGTAACTCCGATAGCTTTCGCTACTTCTTCAACCGACATAGCTACCAGCACCGTCTCGCCGCGCTTCCGCGCCAGTTGATGCCACGTCGCCTGTTTCAGTGAGACCTTGCCACCGGGGCGTTTCACTTCAATCCAGAGGATCTCCCATACCGACCCGTGTACTCCACGGCGCTGATCCCATGTTTTGCTCCACAGTTTCCGCGCCTGCAAATCTGGCATTCCGGGTTCGATGGCGCCCTGCGTTGCTATCTCCCAGCCGCAGAACTTGTTGGTTCGCATGACCAGCCACCCGTGGGCCTCCAGCAGGTCCGTGATCTGGCGCTGTACCTGTTCTTCGCTGAGGCGCAGCGGCTTTCGCCCCTTCGGCGCGACCGGGGCCGCCTGGGGCGCGTCTGTGCCCTCTGGCGGGGTCGTCAGTCGTCGGTAGTGGTCGGCAAGATCATCTGCGGTCCAATTCGGCATCGTTCCCTTTCCAGTCTTCTCAATCGTTTCCGCGCGGTTTCGTGCATAGAGTCAGGCAGTTTGGGATCTTCTAGAGTTGCTAGGTCCGCCGCGCGTTGCTCGTCAACTTGTATGGCAAGGTGCGACTTCGGCGAGGATCTCCGGAATCTGATATGCTCTTGCACGGCTGCCATCGTGCTCCTTTCGATGCGCGGCTGCCCGGCTGGCGCTACATCTTGGCGGGTGTCCGCCAGCCGGGAGTTATTGCGCTATTCCAGCCCCCGCTTGAGTTTGCGGGCGTAGGCGCGGAGGGCGGTCGGGGAGATACCTGTCAACCGACGCCGATACACACCCAGCCGCGCCGCTTCCCTGACCCCCGCGATGCGCCCGAGTTCCCAGGCTCGTCCCAGCCGTTCCATCGTCAAGGGGGACAGGCTGTACGCCCAATCCAGATCCGTCCGCCTACTCATCGCTTCACTCCCCTGGGTACTTCAATCACTGGCCGATACTCGACCCTTGGCCAGCGTCCACCAGTCGGCACCGTGCGCATCTCCACCCACCCCTCAGTTACCAGCGTCCGCAATAAGCGGCTGCATCCTCCAACAGTGGCGCGAAAGAGGAGCGTCCCGTCCTTGACCTCGCTGGCGCTGAACCACTTGTTGGTACCGTATACCGCTCGCATCCGACGTAGGAAGTCAAATACTTCTATGTGACTCTTGCTCATCGCTTCGCCTCCGCATAATGCTCCGTCAGCCATCGCGCAATCCCATCCTGATCGGAAAGCGCGTAGATTGGGATGTCCTTCTGTTTACAGAGTTGCCGCCCGCGCTTAGTGTACAAGTACGTGTTTGGGCAGTGATACTCTGCCCGCACATCAGGATCAGAGCAATAACAGCGGTCTCCACTCTCATGCCCTGAGCAGCCGCCGATGAGGTCTAACTTAACAATCATTGTGGTCCCGCACTTCGGGCAGTTCATGGTTGTACCTTCGCCTCCGCCCGACCCAGCGCCGCGAGCACGGCGGCTTGGGGAGTGGGGTGGCAGGCCTGAATGTATGTTGGTACCAACGTTCCCTCTCGCGTACATTGCCAACGGGTGACATCCCGCTCCTCGGGATGCGGTCCATTGTTGTGCAACCGCCATAGCTCCCACGCCAGCCATGAGTCGAAGAGCTCAACTCTCTCTGCCTGCGAAATGACGAGGTTTCTTGATCGCGCCGCCCGCAACTCCGCGAGCCGTTCGCGTGTCAGCATGTCAGTTTCCCTTCTCCCCGCCCGCGCAGTCGGGGCAGACTCTATCTAGGTTACGGCTTCTGGGTCCCGATGGCACTCGCCGCGTTCCCCCGCACGTCGGGCAGGGCGGCTTGTTAGCGGCGCAATTCGGACACGACATACTCACTACCGGCCCCCGCCGCCGCCCCTCGACCATCAGCGATCCCGCGTTGTTGCATAGCGCACAGCGGCCAGTCAGCGGCCACGGTCGATGCTTGCGGAGTTCAACTAACGCGGCGTAGTACGGCTCGGTATAGACCGCCGTGCCCTCATCCTCATCGTGATCGTCCAGCCGCACGTAGCGCGAGACGGCCTCGCTCGGCAGACTGTCGAGGAGATTTTCCAGTGCGGCGATCAGGGCGGTAATCTGCTTCTCAAGATGCGTGATCTGATCTCGCGCTAGCGTGCTCATACCGTTCGCTTCTTATGCGCGGCGAGGGCGGCGTCTAGAATTTCAATCGCCTCCTTACGTTCGATTTTGCAGCCATCGCATTTGCAGATTCGACAGTCACCTGTACCAAGTGCAGAAAGAGCCGCCTGAATTGCCTCTACCAGCGGCCCGACGAGCGCCGCCCCCCAAACAGCGTTCTCCTCTTTCGCCTTCTTCCGTGCAACCTCGTACCCCTCGCCTTTGAAGCCCGTCGCGTTGAGTACAGCAACCAGCGGGTAGACGTGCATCGACCAGTTCATCGTCCGCCGTCCGATGATCGAGTTGCGAATGGCGTTGATGCTCTCCATGGCGGTCGTAAGGTCCGCGATCTGCTTGTCCTTCTCTGCCGTGAGCGCCGCGTCGTGTGCGTCGAGGATAGCCTTGATATCGAGACCCATTACATAATCTGGCGTTACGGAACTTTTCCACCATTCGCATTTCTGTGCAATGCAGCCATCGGTGTATTCTAATGCTTGGTTTACCACTCTATACAGTGCCGCCGCGAGTTCGTCGCGCTCCCGACGCAAGCCCTCCATTTGGCGTACAGCGGAAAGAGCCGCTTGCGCCCCCAAATGGACGGCGGGTTCCTTGCCCAGTAGCATATCGCTCTCTTGTTTCAGCGCCTCGTTCTCGACGCGGAGGGCGATGAGCGCCGGTTCCTTGTCTCGCCGGCCTCCGAAGTACCTCATTATTTCTTCCTCCGTTCGGTCACCTTGCTACCTCCGCCAGCATCCGTTTCGGTTCGCGCGTGGTCCAGAGTTCTCCGTACCTATTCCAGCGGGCCTTCATCGTTTCACCTCCGGCATTTCGTTCCACTCGCGGTCGTTGACGCGACCGAGTTCGCTCCATTTCGAGCTTTGCGACTCGGGTGTTTGCCCCTTCGTAGAGTTTCAATAGTTGCGAGCCGATCTTACTTTTCGCGCTCATCGTCCCCCCTTCATCCGCGCTCAAGCGCCATCTCAAACTCCGGCTTCCGCTCCCAATCAAATCGCTCCCTGACCCAGTACTCTAGCACTCGGAGGTCGTCGCAGTTCATAGTCGTGCCCGAGCATTGGCCGCCCATCGGGTGAAACGGCGGGTCGCCGTAGTGGAGGCAGTCGCCGGTAATCTCCGCGGCAATAGTTGAAACTCCCCATTCAAATGCGGTCGTGTGCATCTCGACCTGGAACCGCTCACCGCACGCCTGGCAGGCGATCTCAACCAGCGCCACTTCGCGGGCGTAGATGTTCGTGCAGAGACCCGGCGCGAATGAGTCGTACCGGGGGCAACCGTCCGAGTCGTACCAGAGGATGGGGTCGGCGATCCGGCGGCGGATGTCTGGATAGTCGTGGCGCATCAGGTCGCCTCCGTTTCCGCCGGCATGTCTAACCGCTCGAACTCGTCAGGCTTAATGCCGAGCAATTCCCCGTCGGCGCATCGCACCGAGAGCGCGCCGTATGGATTGGATTCGGCCAGGTACACTCCGGGCGGCGCGGATAGGTCGCTCCAGGGGAGATCGGAATGGACGGCCCGTGGGAGCCGAACCCAGACTTTATCTGGCATCGGTCACCTCCGTTTCCGCCGGCGCGGGCGGGTCCGGGGAAAGGGCTTGATGGATGATCCACCCGAGTACGCATCGCAGGCAATTATCGTTGCCGCACAGTCCATCCTGGTTAGGCGAGGCGGGTTGCTCGTGATCCAAGGCAGAATGGATAACTGGGATGAGTTCTTCCAGTGCCCCCCGATACTGCTTCAGCATGGCGAGCGCCCGGCGGATGGCGGCAATATCGTCGGGAGAAAGTTCGTCACCCCAAGCTAGAACCGTAAGTCTCCGTTGCGCCAGCACTTCCAGCCGCGCGAGCATCTGGGGTTCAGTTTCCGGCATCGGGGGCCTCTTCCCATTCATCATAGATTCCGTCCCAGTCATATGCGCCATCGTGGGTCGCCGGCTTGGTTACCAACTCCTTCAGATTGATCGCAATGCCGAGGCAGTACGGTTCCCCGTTTTCCATAATCTTGAACGTAGCGTGGGGCACGTCTGTCCGGTAACTCCAGGAATACTCAGGTTCGCCCGGATCGCACCAGAGAGCCTCGATCTTGACTGCCAGTTTGTGACGCGCCTGCACCGTCTCCAGAACATCGTGCTTCTTGAGCACCTCGATATCGTCGTGGTCGATCTCGGCCAACAAACCTCCATTGGAATCAATTAAGACCGTGCCACCGTCGCAGACTCCGACCTCATCGTTAATCGCGCCCCGCAGTTCGCAATTGTCGTCCGAGTACCCGAAGATCACAACGAGAGCCGACTTCTTAGCCTCAGCCTCTTCGGCCTTGGTAATTTCTTGGCCGACCTGTCGGCCTGTCAGTTTCGCCGCCAACTCTTCCTTTGTCATTTCGCCTCCGGTTTAGGGTACGCCGCTCCATAGCCAGCGTCTACCCGGTTATCGCTCCGGTGGAGTTTCCAAACCCCAGCGCCCTTTTGCGGGGCGCGATCTGGTGCCGGAGATCCTTCCTGCCGTTCTCGCCCTCGCCGTTGGCGATTGGCCGCAGTTTTCGGATCCCGGCATAAGCTGGCGGGCCGGGTCGATGTTACCGGCCGTGTCCGCAGCGATTGACCGTCGCCTAGAACGTGCCGCGCGCACGCCGCCGCCAGCGTAAACTCGTTCATTTCCATCCCCGCCTTCCAATTGCCCTCTTCATTCCTCGCCTTCCCCGCAACCCGCCATGTCCCGCTCGTGATCACCGGGTTTGTCCCAGAGATCGCTTCGGAAATCGGCGATCGTAGAGAGTTTGTCGCAGCGTTTGCACCGGCTCACGCCGATAATCACGCCAAACCCGCCGCGGGCATCCCAGTCATGGCAACCCCAGGCACATAGTTCGGGAGCACTTGGGCGTCGGTAGAGAGACGCATCGGGGACAGCGGGGTAGGTACCCGCTGAGTTCGGCTCTGGCGAGGTTATGCGACGATGCTCGCGCACTTCTTCGCGATCCATCACCGCCTGGTCCCGCTCCCATGCACGCGCCTGTCGATACGACGCAGGGAAACAAGACGCGCAGGCCGGATCGCCGCAGAGGCAGAGTTCAGGCATCCACCGCCCCCATCGTGAATCCAGCCGCTTGAGCTTCCGTAACCATGGCCTTGTAGACCTTGCGGCCGGTTTTGAAATCGGGGATCTCGGTCAAGGTGGCGTAGCCGGCGGCTCCGAGCATTCGACCGAAAGCCGAACTGCCAAGAATCGTTTCGAGCGCATTGAACCCCTTCGCCAATTCGATGCCAAGCAGCGAACCTTCCTGTGCTTTCATATCGGCAATCTTCCGTTCGGCGGTTCCCTGTTGAGTCGGTCCTTTCTCGCCTTCCGGCGGCTCCGCCGCAGTGTAGCGGATTTTGAGGGCCTGCTGAAACGTCGTCTCACCTTCCTTGATGGCGGTTCCGAGTTCGCGGAGCGTAGTCACATCCTCATCGCGCCATTGTTCCACGGGCTTCCCGAGATAGTTGATAAGGTCGCTCGGGATCACACCGAGTCCACCGAAGCGGTCAATCCACTTCTTTACCGCCGCCTTCGGGTCGCTCTTGTCTTCTTTCGCCAAGGTTTCCGCGACCTTCTCTTCGCAATCCTCCAAGATGTCGCGCGGGCAGAGTTTCAGGAGGAAGTTTCTCTGCACCTTGGAAATGGCCGAATTCTGTTTCGCCAGAATCTCATCGTCCGTCGCCGCGACCAGGAACGTCATGTCGCCGCGCGAATTCACACGACTGGAGATCACATCGCGCCCTTCCGGGGGAAGCCATTCTTCGCCGCGTTTCTTCCCGCGCTTCTCGACTACCTTCGCAACCGTGACCTCTTGCGACCACGGTACGTTGCGCTGAAGATCCGTCACGCCGATGCGGACGATTCTCAGCTGGTCGTCCTCGTAACTGGTAGAGGTCCACGGCTTGACGTTGCCCATTTCCTGAGCCAAGGTCTCCGCAAAACGGATGGTGAATCCGCGGGCTTTCGTTTCGGTCCACACGTCATTGATGAGCGCCTTGCCGACTGGCTTGCAGTAACGGGTCACCTCTGCGAATCGGGGGCGCCGGCAGTGATCCATCATCCGCCCCCGCACGTCTAGCCAGACGCGCGGGTGACGTTCGGCCATCACATACTCAGCCTGAATGATGGCCTGCTCACGCGCCGCTATCCCCGCGACGCTCTTCTCGGAAGTCGTAGCAATTTGCTCCGCGCCGAACTCTTCCCGCTTCACCAGCGCCTGCTGCTCATTCATGCGGTGCCTCTTCGCTCGTCGGCTTCTCGCCCTTGCGCCACTTCCGTACCGGATTGCACGTCGCGCATCGCAACCCGCCGCGAAATCGGGTGAGATCGTGGCAGGCCAAGGCGCAGCGTAGTAACCGCAGGGCCGCTTTTAGGCTAGCCAAATAACTCAGCATCGGTTCCTCCTCGTTTTCTCCGGGCCGGTTCCCCTATCCCGGCCCGGTTACTACCCTCTCCGGGCGACTCAGCGTGACGGCCAAGCCGCCCGGTACCTCATCATCTAAGTTGTGGTTAAACACCGTGTGCGTTCGGGCTAATACCGCATGGCCCACCTCCTTCCTCTCCCGTCACGGAACTCTAAACTGGCGGCGCGGATTCTTACCGCTCCCTGTTCCGGCAGGACCGATGTCCCCGCCAATCGCACGCGGGCGCGAATCATCGGGTGTTCTCGCCACCTGACCGCCAGCAAGCTGGAGCCGGAGATCCGATCATCCGTCGGACTGACCCGCAGGTCCCGCAGCCTCGCAAGTCCCGGATCTCCGGCGTAAGTCATCACAATGAACCTTCCTGTGCCACGATGATCTTGTTTTCGGCCTCTTCACGGGCGAGTTCATCATGCGCCTCGCTCCAGGTATCCATGGACGCGCCGTGAATCCGCTCCGTCTCATCCAGGCACGCCCTGAATTCCTCCGCTGACAATTCAGGTTTAGTGGCCCTCTCCGCCGCCCGCAGACTCTCCAATAACTCGTCCTTCCGCGGGCCGGTCACGGACGCGGCCTGGGCGCGGGCGGTGGCGATGGTCTGATCCCTGATGCTATAGGGCGAACCAGGCGGCTGGAGGCCCTCGAAAGTTGCAAGGAGCATTGATAGCGGAAGGCGCGGTTTCCCTTTTCGGTTTGCCACTTCCGCATCGTCCAGTCGATCAAGTACCGCGATCAGATGCTCCTTCTGCGGTAACATCGGCCCGTCGCCAGCCGCAATCGCCACCGCCTCCGCGAAGAAGTCGCGCCGCGGGTCGGGTGGTTCACACGCCGGACAATGGCAAGGGTAATCGTTTGGATCTCGAGGTGCTCCGTGTGTCATTTGCTCCTCTTGACTGTCAACGTCCCGTCTCGCGCCCCGCTTCTCATGGCTTCCTTCCTGTCAGGGGTTCCACCTCAAAGACGTGAAACACTAGCGTTCCACGGAGAAGCTGGACGGTCCCGATGAATTGCTTTACCGGGTGATTGATCGGATGACCTGTTCCGGCCACCCTGAAATAGCGTTTTTCGGGCGCGTCTTCGAGATCTACCAGGACCCAGAGGCAAATGACTTCCCACTGGGCCTGAACCGAGAGGATAATTGCCCCACGGGGCATCTCAACCTCCAGAAACCCGCCGATCTCAAGCGGGTATTTATAGACCATTTTCATGGATGGTCATTTCGCGCCGCCCGCGCCGCCACGTCTAGGCACGCCGTCAATTGCGCCACCTTCTCGGGATCGGTCACGGACGCGGCCTGAGCGCGGGCCGTGGCGATGGCAAATTTTCGGTAATCGAACGGTTTCGTCATCCGCAGAAAATGCCCATGGGACACTCTCTGCCGGTTATCGTCGAATCTGACATCTATCAGATATCCGTCTCCCTGACGGAAATACACCCGCTCAACTGTCGCAGGCTTCCAAAACTGGGAGTTGTCTCCCTGATCCCCTACGGGTGACCATACTTCGGCGTCGAATACCACCAGACGAGTACCACGTTGGACACTCATGTTGCCCTCCGTACTGCCAGCGTCCCATCACTCGCGCCCCTCACCGACGCCTCCAACAGACGCGACGCAGTTTTGAGTACCGGGCTATTTGTATTGCAGCCCATCCCAAGGAGCCTGCTCGCCAAGTACTGTAAATCCTTGGCTTCGTAATCCCGACTCAATCGGCGAATAGTCTCGGCTCGGCGGGTGGTCATGCCATCCTCCGCATGACCGATGATAATTTCGTCTTATCCTTTTTGGTCCAGCAAGGACACTGATCCCAAGTGTCCCAGACCCGCATAGGAGACGGCACATTGATCGGCAAGGGAGCCAGCCAACCTATAGGTGGCTTCCAGCCGCACGTCCCCATAGAGTACTTACCACTGGCCGAAAAGTCCCCGAGTTTACATGTCCCGCAGGTTGTTTTCGCCTTTGCCATCTCAGTCGGCCTCCAGAACTACGTGGTATATCGCCTTGTGTGTCCACATCGGATCGAGTTTCCCCGCTACGCATTTTCTGAGTTGATCTGGAGTTTGTGCGCTCACGCAATTCTCCACAAGTTCCATACCCACAGAACCAGCCAGCAGATATACTCCCGCCCCTGCCAGACGTTCAGCCAAAACAGGGCGCAGATCGCCGACCCGCAGATCCAGATTAGGAGTCGCTTCGTCCGTTGCTCCGCCAGAAGTTCTCCGATCAGGATGGCCTTCACGTCCTCAACCTGGTCGATCTCGGCCTTCAGGATAGCCTCGCGAGTGTCACGACGATTCATCTCGGCGCGCGCCTTGTCTTCCAGGTTCAGGAAGATTACGCTGATCGCGTCGAGCGGCGCATCGGGCGGGGGGTATGCGCGGCGGTGAAGGTCCTCGACCTCGCGGACGCCGGGGCCAGGCACGATCTGGATTTCGCCGAGCAATTGCTCGGCAGTCAACGATTCTGATTGTTGTTTGCTCATGCCCACCTCTTCACTTCTCTTACCGCCAGCGGGTACGCCCGCAGCCATCTCGTCGGGACTAGCGCCACTTCCCACCCCAGGCACAGCAGAAATGCCCTAACGTGCAATACGGCAAGCGCCAGGAGCACTAGCGGGCCGCGGTGAGAGCGGGAGTACTCCACGCCGAACACCAACGCTAGGGCGACGGCGGAAGCTTCGAGGATCATGCCAGCCTCCGCAAGTGCGAAGCGGAGCGGTTGCGATGGTAATAACGATTGGCGTTGACCGCATTGCAATCCTTGCAGCGACTTCCGGGAGTCCCCCCGTTGGACTTCGCAATCTCACTGAATGGCTTTGGCAAATTACATTGACAACACCGTTTCATCCTGACTGTAGCCAAGAACCTATTGATGACTCGGCTAGCATGATTCCCGTTGCATTTTCCAGTCGCCTGCCATGCATAGAATATGGCTTGCTCTTCGGCTTGCTTGGCGGTGATCTCGGCTTCCAGGCACATTTTCCTCTGGGTTGCTTCTCGTTGCCTGCCCGTTATTCCGAACCGCTTGGCAATCTGCCGCACCCATTCCCGCGAGACGCCGACTTCATCCGCAATGGCCTGGAAGCCGAGGGCCGGGTTATCGAGTAACCGCCGCACCAGCTCAGGATTGGCAATTGGAATCGGGCCTCTCACCGCCGCATCTTTCTTGTCAGCCACGCCGACAGAATCACGCCGAACAGCGCGATGCCGAGCCAGAACAGCACCTCGATGGCGCGGGCCTTCATCGTCTCCACCTCTTGCCGGGGCAGGTTTCTTTCACTTTGCCCCCATCTGCGCCGCGACCTGCGCGGCGATCTCGCGGATCAGATATGCAGTCCTACTTTGTCCGGTCCCGCGCAATGCGGCGGCCACCTTGAGCGCGCTCACCACCTCCCGGCATCGCGCCGGGCTTCGCTCTTGCTCTGCCAGCCGCGCGTTGACCCGCAGCGCCACTTCGGCGCGGAAGGCGGCAGTGTCGAGATCGCGGGTGGGCGTCATGCGGCCCTCCAAGATTTCCGCATGATGTTCAACGCCATCCGCCGCCGGTTCTTGCGCGGTTCGCCACCGGCCACGTCGGCCCGGCTGACGTACCGGAACGCGGTTGCCAACGCCCGGTGTCGCTTCTGTTGGCGGCTGTCCAACGACGGCACAGGCACCGCAGCCGGCCGCTTCGGGTCCCGAATCGTCTGCCAAGCGGCTCGGAACATCTTCCGAATGCCGGAAGACCGGCGGGCAGCCAAACCCGCAATCCTCTCCTGGTGCCGGACTTGCGCGGGATCTCTCATGCCGCCTCCGCGCCGGTCGTGAGTTTCTTCAGCCGCGCGAGTTCCCGCTCGATGGCGGCGGAGACGGCCTTATGCTTGCGCTCGCCCTTGGCGACCAAGCAAACGGTCACCGCCGATACTTCGCACATCCGCGCAATCCGCGCTTGCGCGCCCCGTGGAAGTTTGATTCGTTTAGCCATTGCTTCAATCTTACGGAAGATTACGTAAATGTCAATACCCTCATGAATATTTATTTTTGCTGGGTCAAAATCAGCGATTTCTGAAGGCTTCCAGGCATAGCGACGGCTTCCCTTGTCGTTTTTGCCTTCGCGGCCCTTCCGCAAGGTGTTGCCTTTCAACGTCAGTTCCGGTTCAGAGATCTTGGCGTAGACCGCTTGAGCTTAGTCTGTTAACGACGTGGACCGGGATGTAGCCGCCATACAGGTTCTACTACCTGCCCAGCGCCCGGATTTCATCCTCGAAGTCTATCGCCATCGGTGCCTTTTTCCGTATCTCTTTGAAACAAGAGGCTGTTTTTTCATATTTCGGTTGCGAAGGAGCCTCAATAGCCAACCGTCCTGGACAGCCCAGGATAACCGGAACGTCAGCGAACATTGGACTGCCTCCGTTTTTCATGATGGCCGTCCAACCAATACACATACCTAAACTTGGAAATTCTTGGGATTCGTGAAATCTCGATGCCGTCTGGGACGTGCGCCCGGCGCGAGTACCGCTTCCCCGCCGCGTCTTCGTAATCGAACCGGGGCGTTTTCCGCTCTTGATCCGTATGCCCGTCGCTGATCCAGTTTCCGGCCCGGTAAATCGTACCCTGATGCCCCGCGGAGGGATCAGCGTAAGACACCAGACACCCAACATCGCGCCGGTTCTTCCGTAACCACTGAATCGCGCGGGACATAAACCACGTCTCTGCGTTCTTCGGGGTTCCGTCCTCAATGAATAGCCGCGCCAGTTCCCATGCCGCTGTTCCGTAACGCTTCGCGGTCTCACGCGGAGGTAGGGCGAACACGATACAGCCGATTACGGAGCACTTTTCGATCAAGGCCAGCGTCAAGACGACAACTCCCGGCCAGTGGTGGAGGTAGTGCTTTCGAACGAGGTGGTCCACTGCGGGCCGCCCAACCTCCATCACCCTCCAACCTGCGAATGGACGCAGTGCGAGCGTGGGAGTTGAAGCGTCGGTCTGTTTGGTGGATTCCGTACCACCCTCCCTCGAAGGGTCGCGGTGGGCTGGCATCGAGGGTACCAGCCCCAGAACCGCAATCCGTCAACCTCCGGATGCGCGCCGGAGGTCAATTCCAGAATAAAGGATACGCCGGGGAAAAGTCAAGTGAAAAATGGTGGCTCCGGTTGGGGGTCTACGGGCAGTTCGGGGGATGGTGAGCCGCGTTACCCCGGTTCCAACCGTGACCAGAGCCGCGTTACCCCGGCACGCGATGGGATCCGAGTCGGGGACTGGCGGTTCTGTGCGAGGTATCGGGGCGGCTCGATTCGAACGAGCAGCCTCCTGGTCCCAGGCCAGGCGCGCTACCGGGCTACGCTACGCCCCGACAAGCGAAAGCGGTTCCTGGATACACCGGCCTGAGAACCCGTAACCAGGAACCGCCAGCGGATAGCGGAGCGCCGCGTCCGGCATTTGGACGCCTGGCCGTTTCCATGCGCTCCGCTGGTGCATTTCCATCTCCACTCTACGGGCGCCGACCGGGAAAGTCAAGCGTCACTCTCCTGTAATGGCGCACTCGGCGAGCAGGGGGACGACTCCCTTTTCACCCCGGTATCCGTATAAACGAGACGATTCCCCCTACCGGCGTCGCCACACTGGACCCGATAACCAATCCAGTCCCGAGCGGCAATTTCTTGATGGCTCCAATAGGGCAGTAGGGAATCGCCACTCCGCCGTTCGCCGCGAAGGGCATGGGTCCACCGTAGACCTCTCCGAGGGTATCCTCTAAGGTGATTGAGTTCGCCGCAGTGCCTACCAGAATCCCGGAGACGAGCAGAATACACTTGCCCGCCACGCCCGCCACAACCGTCGTCGGGCCGAGCGCATTGATATTAACCGCCGCACTGTCCGAACCGGCGATTATCAGTGCATCATAGTTCCACATCCTGCACCCCCTCGACGATCTCGCCGTCGATCTTGAGAGCCTCGTGAGGCGTGTCCCAGACCCGTTGCCAAGCCGGGGTGTAGGCGCGGCACCAACCGTGGTGCTCCCAAGGATGATTATGGTCGTTCCGTTTCACGATCTCATGGATGTTCGAATCGGGCGGGATATCCGGCGGAGGTTGCGGAGCGGCTGGCGGTCGGGAGGCGACCGGCGGCGGCTCCGACTGTTTCTCCGGGGCTGAGGGATGGCTTGCGGCGGGTTGCACCAAGCGGATAACCGTGGGTTCCGTCGCCTTTTCCGCAAGGCGTATCAGCAGGGCCGTATGAGTCGCAGTCGCTTTTCGTTGCGCGAGAAGGATGGCCGCCAGGGCAACCACGGCGACCACCTGAAGTACCAAAATCGCTTCTGTCATAATCCTACCCCCATGAGAGTGCGGAGACGCGCCAGGACGACGGCGGGGGCACCCGTTAGGATGCCCCGATACGTCCACCCGATCTGCTGTCGCGCCGCCTGGTCGATGACGCCCGCCGGGAGAACTGAGATTGGGCCGGGAAATCCGACCCATGCTGCGGACTGGCGTTTGGCGCGACTGTCGATTGCCATGGTTACGCTCCCGAGATCATCTCGTCTTCCGTGTACACCGTGCCGTCGTCAGCCAACGCCTTCTTCGCGATCTTCGTGCCTGCGTCGTTGTAGATGGCCTTTTCCGTGGCTGTGACCGTCAACTTATTCCGCAGTGCCATGTACGGCAACATCACGGCCTGCTTGATCGTGGGCGTGGCCGTGGGTATGCCCTGCGCCGTCTCCGCGATCACGTCCGTTGCCAGTGCATCCACCACTTCGGTGTTGACCTGCGCCGGCGTGGCCCTAGTCGAGACCGTCGCGTCGAGGTTGGCCATGCGGGCGTCGCCCAAGGCGGTCAGGCCCGCTCCGGCGGCCCCAAGAGTCGTTGCGATCCCATCGACTACGGTGTCCACGGTTGCCACGGGAGCGTTAAGGTTGGCGAGTCTTGCATCTCCGAGAGCGGTAAGGCCCGCGCCTGCCACCCCCACTGTGGTAATCAGCGCCGCCACGTCGCCGGTCTGGGTCGTGCTGGCGGCGGCTGTGCCCACGCTAGCTAGGACGGTTACACCTGCCGCGCAAGTCACGGCCTGGGTCTTGATGGTATTCACGTCCACCTTTTGAGCATCCGGCACGGTCGCCGCGATGGGAGTCTGAAGGGTGATTACCGTCGCCGCTCCGCCGTGCGTTCCGTTGGCGAGGGTGACAGCCGGTACGCTCCCCACCGATCCGCTGAGGTTGCCCGTGACATTGCCTGTGATGTTGGCCGTCAGCGCCGTAGTGATCGAAGTGGCCGCGTTCGCGCCCGCGATGAAGACTCCGCCAGCCGCGCCCGCGACCGCAGCCGGGATTGCGCCGCTGGGGACGGCGAGCGCCCCGATCAGTTTCGCATTCACGTCGGGAGTGCCTGCGGTCCCCGGAGTAAGCCAAGCCGTGCCGAGGAGTTGCGCCACGTTTATGTCGAGCAGATCCGTTCCCACCAACGAGTCGTACACATTGGCGGGTAGCACGAAGTAATCGTCCCAGACGGGAAGAAAGGTTGCGGCCTCCGCCATCATCACGCGAAGCCTTCCGACTGTGTTCGTGTCCGTGGTGTCGAGAGTAACCAGAAACATCCCATAGGCGTCAAGCACGCTGGCGGTCACGGTCTGATGCCGAATCGCACCCGCTCCGCCGTTTTTACTCAGGAAGATTCCCGTCGTCGCATGGTCGATGGAGGTTATGATGCCCGCGCCCACCTCAAGAGTGACGCCATCCGTCTTGTCAAGGAACGGTCCAAATGAAATCACCGCCGCAGTGCTCTGCTTTAGGATCTTCACCGCCCACCTCCCATTCGCTTATAAGTCGCCATCGCCACCGGGATCGAGAGACCGCCGCCAGCGGCTGTGTAGGTGGCATAAATCGACGTTCTAACCGCCGTTAAAGTCCCATCCCAGGCGGCGATACTGGCGGGCCAAGTAGAGAACGTTGAGGCTTCGTACCTATTCGTGTAGGTCCCGGCATCGTAATAAATGTTCGTCGTGTTGGGTTGGTTATGGCAAAGGTTGTAACTGGCCGCAGCCAAAGACACGACTAAAGCCTTCGTATACCACCGCGGAGTCGCATCCACAAAGGCGATAGTCGTCGTTGAACCTCGCAGAACAGCTGGAGAGTCATTATTGTAAATCCCCAATTGCGGAGTAGAGTTCACATTGATTTGTGCCGCATAAATAGAAATGGAAGAGACGTTGGCGGCTTCACTCAGGGCGTAAAGTGTGGCATAAACGTAGTTAGCATAGCGACCGTTGAATGAACCTCCAGCGGTGTCATAACCAAACACGGGATCGATGATAACCGGATACGCTGCGCTATCCAAAAATGCCTGCGGGATAGTCACTGTCAAACTCCCCGCATTATAATTCAGCAACCCCCAAACCCATGATCCCACCGCGTCGATGGCTTTCGGACGGAACAAGTGTCCCAACTTCCCGGTGCGGTAGATCTTACCGGCAGTCGTGTTTAGCGGGCAGTTCTCCCAATAGATCGCATACGACCCGCCGATATGCGAAGGCCGGTCAGACCTTCCTCCTTCTGCGTCGATCTCCCAGGATGAACCGTCAGACTCAACATTCGCCAGCAAGGGTTGGTAATACCATTCCACGCCGGGCGTTTGCTGGACGGACATAGAAATGGCGTTTACCGGCGGTCGTGAGGCCAGGTATATTTCAAACTCGATTCCTCCCTCGGCGCTTTGGATTCCGTAGAAGCGAACGCGGGCCGTCGAACTCTTCCACTCGATAACTCCATTGGCCTGCAATGCGGTTACCGATAGATTGGCGTCGGTCAGGCGGATAGATATGTTCGCCTCATTGTCCCATCGTTTGATCTTTATTTGTGGCAAGTAAGCGGAACGCGTCGCTAGATCACCTATCTCCACTTCGATCTTATCCTTCACATCGGCTTTAGGAACACCGAGAAAGGTATTGTCCACGACAGCATAAGTTATCGGAGTCGGTGTGTAATCTCCGGCTTGATATGTTACTTGAATTTCGATGCAGGAGATCCGGATAACCGGATTGGCGTCTGTCGAGATCACCCCGAAGTGCTGAAGCGGATTCGCGCCAATGCCATTAACATCATCCACGGTCCAAGGCAGCCCCGTGCGAGGGTTTAGCGGCCAATTATCCGACCGCGGCGTATACGTCGTCCCGGCCGGATTATGAGTGGCAGAGGCGTAGTAGGTCCCGCCAACCCTCAGCCGACCACCGAGGTTGTTCGTGCCTGCGCTCGGTTCGGCGTCGTAATATCGCACCTGCACCGAAATGGCAAACGCATTTGCCGGAATCGAGAACGGAGCGAAGCCGAACGTGATGTTCCCGGCCGCCCTGCCGTGGGCCAGAAACTCCGTCGGTGTTGGATCGGGGTATTTCGCCAGACGCAGATAGCGGCTGCCAACCGCTACAGCGGGCGTGCCGGTCCATGTACCGGCAACGGCGTAGTCGCTGATCGAAGGTCGGTTCTGGATGGGCATGTTATTGAGTCGGCGTTGTCTGCACGTCCAACGTCGCCGTGAGCACGCCCTTCTCGCTGACTGTAATCTGCGCCGTGGCCGTCGTCGTCCTCAGATTCGTCGGCGGAGTCGGCCCCGCGTCTCCCTGGGCATCGTTGCTCGGGATGGATTCGAGACCTCCGGCGAACGCGCGGACCTGATAGCAGTAGATTCCGTAGGCGACCCCGCCATCGGTATACGTCTTCGCCGCGACCGCAGAAGCGTTGATCTTCGTCGGAATAGGGACGGCCGGTGTCGGGCACGCGCCCGAAGCCCGGTAGACGTTGAAGGTCACTCCCGGAGCGGGGTGGTCCCAGTTCAGGATAACGTCGCGCGTCTGCCCTAAGGCCAGCGCCGCGAAAACGAAAAGCGTCGAGAGTCTCATGGTGTCCTCACTTCCCGGTCTGCCGATGTTCCTTCAATTCCTGATAGATCCGTTCGAGCATCCGGGCATTCGAATCCAGCCGCTCCAAGACGCCGGCCTGCACCTTTTCGACTATGGCAAGCCGCGTGAATAATTCCGCTTCAGCCGCGTGCCGTTGCATCGCCCACCCGCCCATCACGGACATCAGGAGAACCGCCAATATCCCCATGGCCCACCGGATGCTGATGAACCGCTCGCCGTTTTCGTTTTTACTCGTCATCGTGAACCTCCTGAGCTTGAGATGCCACAGCCTGCGCTACGGCGCGCCCCACAGCCACGGCGGGCAAGGGGCGATGGTTTACCCTATTCCCCATCCCAGGGGCGCTCCTGGGGCTTCAACGTGCCCGGCGGAGGGAAGGTCTTCACGTACAACGCGACCGCCAGCAGGCCGTTGACTACCAGACCGCCGCCGACGATCTGCCAGAATGAGATGTCGAAAACGTCATACCCTAGCAGATTCCCGCCGATCACTGATCCGATTGCCGTGCTGAGACTGCCGATAGCCGCAGCCCCCAAACCGTGAAGCCATTGTCGCCAGTTCATTTCACACCTCCACCTTCTCTCCCAAAAACATCGCCCGCTCCAACTCTCGCCGCGCTACCAGGGCATCCGAGACCACGCCCCGCGAGTGCCGCCAGCGGGAGAATTGATTTGCGGCTTCGACAACCTTACCCTGATCGAGTAGCCGCACCAGGGTCGATGCCCGGAACGCCCCAGCGCCTATATTGAAGCAATTATGTGAGATCAAGCCATTGGAGAAGAATGTCTTTGTGCTTGTCTGAATGCTAATGACCTCTCCATGGATTGCCGACTTGATCTCCAGGATGCCGGCCTTAGGGAGATTGTACATCCCCCTTACGCCGTCCCAATTTCGCATAGCGTTTGCGATGAGTCGCCTAGGGCGAAGAGTTCCGACCGCCCTAAATACATCAGGTAGGCCACCCTGAATATTATACTGCCCATAGGCGACCCCCTTATTCGGTTTGTGACACCCAACAATGAATCCGCGCTCCCTAAGAAGTCGAATAGCCAGGTCGGATACGGAGCCATCGTTTTGGCTGAACCCAACCTGTAACGACTTGTCTCCGGCTTGGCCTATAACGGTGGCATATCCTTCGCCGTCCAGAAACCCAGCAAGGTATCCTCCGTCATAACTGCAATCGGATTCCCACATGGGCAAGTATGGGAGTCTATAGATTCCATGCCGAAGTCCGCCGCGCCTTCCGTTTTCCGCTGTCATTCTGGCCGATAGTCGGTCTACGCGGGTCCATCGATACTTGGGATGGCCTGATGATTGAACCAGTATTCGATGGTCCGGAGTAGCGGTGAGTTCCCCATGATCGGTGAGAAGAATAAGTCGCTCCGACCGGAATCGCTTTACGGATTCGACGACGCCGATACGGAGTTTTCGGCTTTTCCCGCCATTAACATTTTCCTCATCTATGCCCCAGATTTGCAATCCCGGCCTTACGGAGTCAGCGGCGACCCAACAGAAATCGGCGGAGAGAATGCGGGTCTCCGGTGCCACACAAAGGCTCACAAGAGCATCGTACTGGCACTGTTCGAGAGGAACCCTGACCGTATTCACCGCCCGCTCGAATTCCCGCAGTCTCTCTCGTAGAAGCGCCTCCGCGTCAATCTCGGTGATCTCCCGGCCCAGCCATGCGGTCGGATTGACCTGGCAGCCGAACCCAATGGCCCAGCCGTCGGCGTCGGGATAAAGGTGCGAGCGGAAACCTTCGGCGCGCTTCAGGAAACTGAGACCTTGGGGGCTGAGAATCATATTATGAACCTACGCTCCAATGTCTTTCGGCTGACGACCTTGGCTTTCTCAAGCCGTTTTAGGGCGCGCCGCAACGCTGGCATTCGCGCGCGGAGGCGGGCTTTGATGGCGGCGAGAGTCACTTCGGCACCATTGGCGGAATCGGGTCCGCCTCAACGTCAAGTCCGAGCTTCGCCCACAGCGGACGCCAGAACTTGTACCAGCGTCGCCAACCTTCCCGGCGCTCTTCAACTGGGACATCCGAATACAGTAGGATGAACACGTCGCAGATCCGCGAAATGGCAAGCGCCCAAGCGTCGGTGAGCATGTCACACCCCCAGTTTCTTGGCGATCCCTTGAATCAACGCCCGGTCTGCCGGCGTGAAGCCCTCAGTCTCTCGCGCGACGGCCGCTAGGTTTCGTATGTCCGGCAGGTTGCCGTACTTGAAATAGAGCTCGTACCCCTCTGGGATTTCCGCCAATGGCATCGGACAAGGCGGCACGCCCGCGCCTTCTACATTCGTGGCATCGGGCGGGATGTTTACTGATATCGCTTCGGCTTTGTCGATCTGCAACAGCTCAAGCATCGGCTTGCCGTCATCGCCGACAACCGGCAGGCCCAGTTCTGTGCGGGCGATCACGCGAGGATAAGACACTTTCGCGCTCCGGCTCTTCCAGGCGTCCGGATCGGACCAGTACTTCGGCCTTCTCTTCGGATCGAACGGCGGTGGTTTCAAACCGATGGCCGTTTCGTAATCCGCGGGCATAGCGTAAGTCTTAAACAGTGCCAAGTCCGCAATTGAATTCACTTTCGACATCCCTTTCTCCTTTTCCTACCACGCGGCTATTGCGCCGCGCTACATCGGTAATCTCACCCGGCCCGTATGCCACACGTTAGCCGCAGTTCTACCAGAATAAAATAGCTCCGCTTCCAGGTTCGTCCACACAACCGAACCGCGATACAGGATTGCATTGTCCCATCCCGATACCGATGGACCCATCATAGGCAAGTCGGCGCAGACCCATAGAAGGCCAGTGCTAGCCATGCAAACGTTCAAACTCGTTACATCGAACAGCGCGAAATATTTAGAGCCGCGCTTAGTGACGTTCCCGTGGTGCAGGGAGTCGCCCATGCTGGCATTCCGAATCACCTTTGCGTCCACCTCCGCCGACCAAGTTCCGTCGGGAGTGGACGCCGTCCTGCGGAGTAGCGTATCCGGTGCGGCAGCCTCGTTGATATACCACATCACGTACTGCGCACCGTCCCAAACGACGGCCGGAGACGAGCAACAATTATTCGCCCCAGTGACCAGCGAGGTCGCAGCGCTCCATGCCACTCCATCCGAGGAAGATCGCACCAAGATTTCCCAAGTCGTCGCACTTCCAAGGCAGTAGAATAGATACAACTTTCCATCTTGCCCCAACAAGAGATCCACATCCGCGTTATGATAGCCTCCGCCCGGATCGGCCACAATCGGGTTAGTCAGTCCGGCTGGAACCACCCAAGCGGTCCCATCGTTGCTCGCCAAAATTGATGGATTTTCTTTCGTGGCATCTCCACCTGGGAACGGCGTCATAGCCATCCAGTAGGAATAGCCGTTCCAGCCGACAGGGATATACAACACGTCCGGGTGCATCGCTTGGCCCGAAGTATCGTAGGTCGGCGTCGTCAGAGCGCTTGCCGCGTTTGCGATGGTCAGGTTGAGAGTCGAGGCGATACCCCATTTCGTAGCGAGATATCTCTGAGCTACGTACATGTCAGCCGCCGAGGGAGCGTGATTGTAGATCGCCAGTTCCGCAATGTCCCCGGTCAGATAGTTGGCGGTCCCGTCCGATCCAATGTAGAGCGCCGTATTGCTGAGGCTTATGTCAACCGTACCCGCGACCGTGCTGAACTTTGCGCCGTTCACGTAGAAGGAAGCGTCGCAGGAAGCGTCAAACTCCGCCGCGACGATCATCCATTCCGATGCAATCGCCGGGCGTTGAACAGAGAAGTAGTCCTTCACGCCCAACGTCGTGAAAATCAAAGTTCCGGCGGGGGCGGCGGTCCCGAACTGGTATTGCCCGTCCTTGTACACCAGTTTCATCGCCGTCGTCGATTCGGTCTTGAAAACGCCGACGATAAACGCCGGAGCTGTCAGGTCCAGGGAATTGGAATCGACCGCCGCAAGAGTATCGCCTCCGTCGAAATGCACAGTGGGCTTACCGTTCAACTGGTTCGTCAGATATGTCGGTTTTTTGCTGGCAGTCGCTTGGGCGGTATGGTTCGCATAGACGGTCAGATCCGACCATGTAGTAACCGAATCATTGTTGGATAGTCCGGTGATCCTGTCGGCGGCGTACCATGCAACTAAGTTGGTCGTCGGAAGAGACGGAGTATAAAGAGAACCGTAAAAGGGTCCTCTGGAAACTTGCGAATAGCCCGCCAGGAGAAGGCCAAAGAAAATCGCCGGGATGAACGAGGTTTTCATTGGAGGTCCCCCGAAAGAACGAAAATATCGGCCACGTAGGACAGCAAACTTGCGACAGCGTAGGCTCCCGCCGTTTTTGTGTACGCTTGACGCTGGTAGAGGGTAGTCGATGAGACTGTAGGTGTTACGTTTCCTACCCCCAATTGGACGATGAGCGCGTTGAATCCTATTCCCAAGCTCGCAGGAATGGTCAAAGTAATCGCCGCCGCGTTGTTAAATGTGAGGATCTTGCCATTGTCACTGGAGGTCGCGTGAATCACCCATTGATCGGCCAGCGTGTGCCCTGTGGTTGCCTTGAAAGTGGCGGTAACTCCATCTATTAGCGTTTGCGGCGATCCGGTCATTGAGACGGTATTGGTCCATGAACCAGCGTCTTTCCGCCATTTGAACGTATCGGGTGTCCCGGTCCCGTCCACAATCACGGTGTAAGTATGGCAGCCGGTGGCGATGTACGTTCCGGCACTGGTAGCATCGTTCAATCCCGCGCCGGTGAACACAACTGAATCGACCTGCGCCACAATGGTAACACTATGGGCGGTTCCGGTGTAAGCGCAAATCGGTACGGGTCCACTGATCCCGGTCCCATCTTCAACCGCTACGCTCGGCACGATCCCGCCAGCAACCGGCCCGATCTTCGTGAGTTTGCCGACATCCCCAGCGGTGAGCGCCGCGGCCCCGGTGACGGCATCGGCGTCGGCAATCGCGGAGGGCACCCAAGAGACCGTGGTAGCGATGGCCCAAGCGTCGGCCAGGGTGTGCCCGTCGGTTGCTTTGAACGTGATCGTCACTTCGTCGGCGAGCGTCTGCGCCGCGCCGGTCATGGGAACTGCCGCGCTCAAGGCACCGCCATCCTGCCGCCACTTAAACTCGTCGGGGCTTGCTGCTGAACTGGAAATCACAATCTCGTAGAGCGACGCCGTGGCTGCCGTGCAAGTGCCCCCGGCTGAAGCGTCGTTCAGTCCCGCGCCCGTGAATACCGCCGACGGAACCACGCATCTCCACAGAAGCGTCTGTAAGTTTGTCGGCGCGGTCGGGTCCACGTTCCGTCCACGAATACGCGTGGCGTTAGTCGAGCCGAACTCTTGGCCGTAGGCGGTAGCGCAGAACAAGATTAAGGCGGCGCATAGAATCAAGAGAACTACCAATCGTTTCATGTCAAAATCCCTTTCCCAGTGGCGCGAAGTGTTGCGCCGGTTTCTTCGCCGGGAAGACGTAGTTTGCGATGCGCGGTCCCGCTATCGGGATGCGACCGAAGACCTGACGAGCCAGCGACCGCATCTGCCAGTCGCCCTTTTTAATGCCCGCGCGACCGCCCGAGTACAGATTGTAGGCCGCGCTTCCGGCTTCCGAACCCGATGGCCCCGCCGCCCACTCGTACATCCGCTCCTTGCCCCACGCCATGCTCTGCATGAAGTCGGAGGCGACGCCAAGCGCGCCGTTCGACGCGATATCGTTCCAGTAGCGCTCCAAACCTTCGTCTTCACGTTTCCTCCCGCTGATGAGGTTCCGCAATCCGAGAATCGCCTCTCCCGTAATCGGGAAGACCGTGCCTAGGACGAGGAGCGCACCAAAGGCTTCGCCGGGTCTGCCGCGCCGCAACTCTCCCACCAGTTCGTCCTGCACCAACTTAAACTGGTTGAACGCGAAGTTCTTAAATTGGAACGCCACGCGGCCCATCGGAGTAGATGCCCACTCCGGCAGGTCCAGATACCGCGCTCGAAACTGAGTCAGATCCGAGAATCGCTTGGCCGCTATCAAGGCGTCCTGCCCGGTTACCTTGCCCACCGCCAAGAGATTGTCTGGGCCAAGCCCCATCTGTTCCAACCGGAATCGCGCCTTCGCATCCTTGGGATTCTTCTTCAGGCGTTCCAGCATGGAATCGGCGTAGATCCTGCCTATGTTGGCTGAGAGGATGCGATTCCATCGCTCGGTTGGCGTGAACCCAGTTGCCGTCAGGAACTTGCTCAATGCCGCGGAATCCTCTCCGGCATATCGGACCATCTCGTTGATGACGCCTTCGAGCGACGCGCCGGATTCCATTCCGAAACGCCGACCTTTCGGCGTGAGGGCGCGCGCCCATCCGCGAATCACGATGTCCGGTCGCTTCGTGACGAGCAACGGGTTCAGCGTTCCCTGAACCGAGTTGGCGATTGACGCCGTGCCGAGTCTGAACCCTTGCACGATACGGATAGCGCGGGAAGCCCGAGCGATTCCGGTATCCGGTTCGTTGGCGATGCGGAGAGCCTTGTTGACGTTCAGCCGCACATTGATGGCGTTCGGGTTCTGCGAGATCGACCGGACCAGTTCGTTGATGACTTCGTTGTTCTGTCCGAACTCTCGGACCTCGGCCAAGCGCATCGAAACGTCGTGAGTCCAGACGGGCAGGATGCGGAGTGGGTCGGGATCCCACAGAGGCAGGTCGATGTCGCGCGAGTATTCCAGACTCCCCTGCCGATGGATGTGTTGCTTGCGGAAAATCTTCAGGAGTTTGAAGGCGTTTGCTCGGGCTTGGGCCTCCGTCTTTCCCGTGACCTGTCCAGAGTCGATCAGATATTGCTCCAGCGCCCTCACTCGCCCGCCGCCATCGACGTACTTTCGGTATCCGTCGATGAACGCCTGGGCCTCTTCCACGTTTTCCACTACCCCGAGGCGTTGCAGATTCGCCGCGATGTCGCGCCGAATCGGTCCCTTCTTTCCAAGGATGTCGGTGTTCGGAATTACCTGCGGGAAGTAGTCTTTCCATTCCTCGAAAGGACTCTTGACCCGCAACCGGACTCGTCTGTCGGCGTCTTCTGCCAGCCGCAGGGAGATCTTCTGCTGTGAGGTCAACTTCATCTCCGGCGACGGTAATTCGCCCGGCTCGAAGATGTGCGCCCGCGTCTTCATGATCTTCGCGGCCTTCGCCTCCGTCGCCGTCTCTGCGGCGATGGAACGGAAGATGTCAGCGGTCTTCTGAATCTCGGGAGACGCAGCGGGCGCCTCGTTCCGCAGCACGTCGATCAGGGAACCGTCTCCGCTCCACCGTTGTTCCGGCGTCAGTTCGTGCAATCCGCCGTCGATCATCAGGCGAGCGATGCGCGGTCCCGCTTCCGTCGCTCCCACATCTTCGGCGTGGTACATCTTGCCGACAAGTTCCTTGCCTTCGGGGCCTTCGCGTTGGAGACGTGAAGCGGTGGAACGGAAGATGGTATCCAGGAGGACTCGCGCGGCGTTCGGGCGTTTCGAGTACTCTGCGCCTTCGAGGATGGCATCCTTCTCGGCGGGTTTTAGGGAGAAGGAGCCGCGCTCGCCTTCGTTGGGGCGGGAAGTCGAGATGATTTTGCGCCCCTTCTCAGGTGGAGTCGAGTGCGTCCGGGGGGTCGGATAGTTCGGGTCAATCGAGCCATCCGGTTTAACCGCTTGCACCTTCACTCTGAAGTCGCCGTCCGGTTTCTCGTTATATTCCAGAACCTTGTCCAGCCCACCGCCGTAAGCCTCGACGACGTTGCCGGGTTTGTAGAACTCCTTGCGCCGCGCGACTTCGGCCTTACGTGCCGCAGTTCCGGTCAGTTTCCCCTTCCTCTCCGCGACGGCCTTTGCGTTGCGGGTGGAGGCGGCGGCGAGGGGCGCGGGTTCCAGCAACGCGAGACGTTCCGCCTTTCCTTCCTTGGACAGATATGGACTCTGGCGCGTCGCCTCCGCCATCTTTATCCGCTGTTGGGGAGTCAACTTCGCCAGATTCTCATGCCACTGAGGCGTGAGGACGTCCGATTGGACCTCGGTACGAGCACGTTCTCCGCGCGTGTCCACCACGAACGCCCGGTCTCCTTCTCTCACAACCTCGTCTCGACCAACCTCGAAATCAGAGATCTGGTCGGCACGCATGAGTTTCTTCGATCTCGCTGGCGGTTTCGCCGCAGGACGCGCGCTTGGGGCAACGGGTTCCGGTTTGACTGTCGATTCCCTTGCGGCTTGACGTTCAGCCTTCGCCTTCGCATCATAAGCGGCATACTCCGCGTGGTTCTTGTTCCATACAGCAACCGTGTTTCGAGCCTCTTCGAGCGTCGGGAAATTGCTGCCAAAGGTGCTGTTCAGACCACGGCTGAAATGCTTCACCTGATACTGACCGTCGGGCCAGCGATTGACGGTGTACACTCCGGTCCCGACATCCGGGTTTACGGCGGGGATCGTTTCGACGAACTCAGGTTTAGTGGGGGCGAGTTTTTCTTTTACCTCCGCCGTCTTCTGCTTCGCGGCTTCCGAGGCGGCTCGAAGTTTGTCCGCTCCCCGCTCCGGGCCAGCGGACCCGGCAGCCTTCGGAGCGGCGGCGGCTTGGGTTTCCTTCAGTCTGTTCTGTGCATCCCGAAGAACCGCTTCCAATTCCTGTTTCCGTTGCCCAAGTCTTACGTTTTCGGCACCAGCCTCTTTCGGTCGAAGGGTCCAAACGCTTCTGATGGATTGTTTCACCTGCTCAAGTTCGGATTCGGCCTTTACAACCTTCATCAACGCGGCGTGTTCGGAAACCTCCATCCCCGCCGCAGGGCCAGCGGCCCCCACTTCAATAGGAGCGGCAGCGGGCTTGTTTACGGGGGCGACCTCCGCTGCGGTCGCTGGCCCTGGAGGTGGCTCGCGTGCGGGGGCGGCAATCCGTGGAGGCGCGGGTGGAGGCGCACCGGGAGGGAGAAGTCGGGAGAGCGCCCGCTTCAGATTCGGCAAATAGTTCAGGATGTACTGATCCAGAGTTGTTTCCCCCGCCGGTTTATTCAGCGCGACGACTTCCCTGACGTGACCTAAAATCACCGGGTCTTCCAAGGCGCGTGCGGCAACGGAAGCGGGCATCGCGTGTCGTCCACCGTTCACATCCTTGATGAAAACCTGTCGGTCTCCATGCTCCCGAACGATGGCAGAAAGATCATCGTCCGCAATGAGGTATCCTCCCTCCTTTGCGACCTCTTCCCATGACCGCACACCCGTAATGGGTTTCCGCGGCGGCAAATCCTGATCCACTGGGGGAACCCTCGACACTCCATCGAACCGCTCCGCAAATGGGACTTCCGGCGAGACCCCGGCCAATTCAAGCCGATCCGATTCTGGAAGTTGATCGAATAAACTGAACATCTGGGCCACGGCTTCATTCGGTTTACCTTCGGATAGCATCTGGGCGTAGCCGGGAGAATCCTTCGCTATCAACTGGAGATTTCGCTTGGCGATGCTCGCGAGTACCTTCCGTTGCCCTTCTGAACTTCGTTCCCAGATCGTCTCCCCCAACTCGTGCAACAAGGTTCCGTGCAAATCGGCCGCGTTTGGGTTCAGTCTGACAACCCCGCCCGCCGTGACTCCACCCTCTTGACTGAACTCGAAGGTGTTCGGCGAGTCAACCCGTATCTTCGTGATACCCGCCTGTTTTGCAAGTTGTTCTATGAGCGGGTTTGAACTGGCGCGCAGGAGACCCTCTTCAGCCTCTGGGGAGAGGGGAAACTTCAACTCAACATCCAACCTCGTTCCAGTTGGGACCAACCCTGCCGCTTCCCTCTTCGCTCCAGCAGCCTCAGCGGGGTGGGGCGGAGCGGGCGTGGTATCCTTAGAGTAATCCGCGACAGCGGAGGTGGACGGCTTGACCGTTGCGGGCGTGGGCGCTTCAGCCTGCGCCCGTTCAGGTTCATAGAAGTCTTTGCCGTAGCGATCTTCGATCTTCCCCTTCTCGGGTCCGTCGAGCCACTTAAACTTCCACCCCGGAATCTGATCGAACCCTCGACCCTTTCCAATGATCTCGACAGGCTGAAGGCCGCTTTCAGATTCGTGAGTCCACAGGATCTTCCCAGCCCCCGGAACTGCTGAACGCAATCCCTTCGCCCCAGATTCTACGCTTTCGATTTGAACTGGTCCTTCGTTCGTGTAGTTGGTGCGCTTCGACCGTTCTACCCAAGAGGGCAACCGGGGTGGCGGTTCAGACGGTCTCGCTACTTCAGGTGTCGGTCGGACTACCGGCGCGGGCGCGATGGAGCGCGTTCCCCCACGAGAAGAACTTGCAAACGCCCTAACCTGCTGATCGCTGAATACTCCCCCACGTCCATCGCCATACAGACCGATTCGCGGATTCCATGTAAGCGTGTCGCCCCCGTCGGTGACGTATGATTCCGCCATCCCCTCGGGAACGGGTGCCCGACCCGCCTCAAGAGCTTTCTGGGCCTCACTTCGCTGCTTGTAGACAGGGACCTGCGCTGGCGCGGGCGGAACAGGTTCGGCTGGCGCAACGGGTTCTCCCTTCGATGCGAGGTCGTTCCACTTGGCGCGGGGCATTACGTCTTCATGGACGTTGCCCTTGAGGTTGGTGAAACGGAACCGGACGTTGTCGCCTTCGGGACCGACGGGTTCGTAACTTCCCTGCTCAATGCGGAAAGGCGCAAGAGGCGCGTTCCGTCTCGCCAACTCGGCGGCTACCGTTGCGTCCAATGCTTCCAACGGCACTTCAGGGTCACCTGGCTTGACCGGCTTCGGTGGCTTCGACTTCTCTGCCAGGTCGAGCAACTGATCGTCGGGCAACTGCTTGATCGCCTCCGCCGTGGCCTTCTCGACCTCGACCGGTTGCATCTTGCGGATCTTGGCGGCAATCTCTGCAACCTTGGCTTCATTCTGCGCTTTGGCTTCCTCCGCAAGCGCCTTCGCCGCTTTCCGTTTCTCGCTGAAGATTTGGTCTGGCGTCTTGGGCTTCTCGCCTTCCGCGGCAGGTAGCGGCTTCGGTTCCGCACGTTTCTTCGCGTCGTTGAGCCACTGGCGTTGCGCCTTCTTCGTGATGGCGTTCAGCGGCTTGCCCGTGGCGTAGGACACCCCTGCGGTCTGCGCGGCTTCGACCAAAGCGACCTGTTTCTTCAGTTCCGCGAGATCCTTGGTGGACGGGACCGCGCCCTGCGGCGGAACTGCCTCTACAGGCGGTTTCTGCGCCCCCGGAGCCACGTCCGACCACTCGGGTTCCACCGGGCCTGCCAGCTTGCCGCGAAGGGCGCCAGCACGGGCACGAACGCGCGCCTGAGCCATCGAGAGAGGTTGGCCGGCCTCTCTTACCGAGACCTGCATTTCTTGACCTTCTCCCGCCCCGTGCAGTTGCGTTCGGGCAGCGACCTTACCGACCTGCTCGACAAGTCCAGGCTCTATCTTGACGCTCAGGTCCGGTACTTTCGCCTGTGGCGACAGATCCGGTTGGGCAACCGCCGGCTGCTTCGTCAGAAGTTGCCGACTCTTCCCAATCGCGTGCTTGCCGGCGAGTAGTGCGAAGAGGGACTCCACCGTCCCAAGTCCCAGAGCGTGCGCCGCACCGGGGTAGTCACCAGACTTCACTTTGCCCCAGGCGTCCTTCCCGGCTTCGTAGGCCCCGGTCCCCATCGTTCCGCTGAAGTAGGCCGACAGAGCGGTGTCCGCGACCTGGAATGCCTTCATCCCAATTCGGGGGACCGCCTTGACCGCCGCGCCCGCCCCGCCGATGCCAAGCAGGAGGCTGGCGTTCTCCGCCGTACCGAGACCCTCGATGCCTTCGACGACTCCGCGCATCGCCTCCAGGGGGATGCCACCCTTCTCCTGGGGCAAGAGGAGGGACGGTTTGATCGGAGGCGTCTGCATGGCCTCGCGGCCCTGTTCCACCGTCATCTTGGCTTGCGGCATCGGGGCCGTCGGTGCGCCGAAGCGACTGATTGCGCCCGCGACCTTGGGTAAGGTTTCCTTGGCGTGGGCCAGCGCGCGATCCCAGGGGCCAACGGCGGGGACCGGAGCGGTGGCAGCCGTTGCCTCTGCCGGCGCGTTCTCGGCGAACCAATCTCCAGGCGGCGGAGGCGTTGCCGTACTTGGAGCGTTCTGGGTGAACCAGTCTGACATCAGATCCTCTTCGCCCCCTTACTCTCGTAGTGGCCGACCAACTCGGGTGGGACTTCTGTGACCGTACCGTCTGGCGCTCGCATCTTCACCTTGCCCGTTGGTCCCGTGTACGGCATCTCCGCCTCCGGAATCTCGGTGGTGACGGTACTCGGCGTCAACTGCTTCTTTCGCGGCCCTTCGACGAAGTAGAGAATAGCGTTATCGTCCTTCCCTTCCTTCCTCCAAGTAGTCCCATCGGGAGCGGTGCGCGTTTCTCCGTCCTTTACGCTCTCGGCGAACTTATCCGAAGGCTTGGCCCCTTTGAAGATTGCGGCCTTTCGGTATTCGATGCCCTGAATCCTTGCGGTCGTGGCCTTGAAGTTCGCCATCGCTGGCCGAATCGTAGTTTCGTCGTATACCCCGAGTTCGGCTTCTTCTCCGAGTTTGACTCGATCAGCGTGATATGGATCGGCTTCCTTATCGAGCGTCGCCAGTTGCGTCGCCGCTTTCGCGTGTTCGGCTTTCTGTTCCTTGCGTGCGGCTTCGGCCTTTCTGAATGTCGCTTCCTCTTCGGCCAATTCCAAACGGCGTTTGGCGGTAGCGCCTGCCCCGCTGGGCGGTTGCTGAGGTTTCCCAATCCCCTGAGTCTCTGGACCCGAGAGAACATTTAGACCTTCCGGCGTTCGCTCCAGGCCGGTTACGTTGCCGAATTTGTCCTCTGTCCAATGAACGGGGTATTGCTTCGGAGTTGGCGGTCGTCGCCTGTACTCCGTCAACGCCCGTGAAGCCTCCGTTGCCGCTCTGGATTGCTCTATCTGTGCTCTCCGCGCGATATTGGCTGGAATTTCAGAAGGAAGAACCGTCGTTGCAACTCCCGGTTCCAACTCGAACGACTGTGCGTACTTCGCGCGACCCTCTTCCTTTGCCCCCATGTCGGCTAACGTTATCGCCCTGCGCGCTTCGGCGGCCCTGCTCTGCTTCTCCGCCTCGGTCGGCATCACCAACCGCTGGCCCCGATAGTTCAGCATCCGTTCGCCCACGTCGGTGCCGCTCACGCCGGTCCCAACTTCTTGCATGGCCCCGGTTTCGTCCGCGCGAAATCTCGGGACTCCGGCAAGCGACGCCCGAAACTCATCTTCCTCATTGACCGGCCGGATGCCCGCATTGGTCATCTGTATGCGCTGTTGAAGATCCTGGAGTTCGTTTTGCCGTTGCCTCTGCTGACGCGCCTCGGCAAGGGCCTCCTTCCGCATGGCGAGTTCTTCCTGCTGGCGACGTGCGTTGCGGAAGGCTTGGGTGAACTGCATCCCTGCGAGCAACCCTCTGACGAGTGGATCTGCGATGTCAGGCATGGTTTACGCCCGTCCTTCTCCAGTTCCAACACCGGGGCCTTGATTATAAGGACTGGTGGCTGGTTTCCCACCGAAGTACGACCCCAAGGCCCCCATTCCCATCCCGGCGATCTGCATGATGTTCTCCAGCCAACTCTGGGTGGTCTTCTGGGTTCCCGATCCTTCTTGCCCCTTGTTCAGGCCCATGAGTGCGGCGGCCAGATTGTAGTTCTGATCCTCGCGCCCCAACAACATCTTGGCGAATTCGCTTTCTATCCCGCCGATCTCGCCTTGCCGGGCAAGTTCAAGACCCTTGATGCCCCCACCGAGCGCGCCACTCTTCCCGTACCCGCGCGAAGCCAGATTCGTGGCGAGTTTCTGAGGTAGACCTGCGAACCTGCGGTTCGTCGCGTCGATGGCGGCGATACGCAGGGGTTCCGTTCCGGCGGCGGGATTCGCGAGGCGGTCCTGAATGCCCGCCAGCAGCCGCTCATTGAGCGACTGGTATCCCGGAGACCACTCCGGCGTCTGCGTTGAAGACCAAGTGGTTGTTGGCATGTTCGAACTCCTCGCGCAATAGTCCAAGGGCGACCATATCCACCGGCCGTCCGTTTCTGAGCGTCTGCCCGCGCAGGACGCCCTCTTCCCTCAACCCGATTTCCCGCGCCAGGGATCGGATCGCATTGTTGTCGGCAAAAACAAAGGACAGAATCTTCCGGTAGCCCGCCGCGAAGATTTCCGCGTAGGCTTCTCGCATCGCCGGAACGCTTGTTCTCGGCTTCCAGAAGGAGCGGCGGAACGTTACGTGGGAAGTCCCGGCGACCGGCGAGGACGGCTCGAAGACGATCAATCCGCCTAACTCGTCGTCACGATACACGCCCCACGTCATTTGCCGCGCCATCCTCTCCATTTCCACGTCCACGAACTCGTCCAGGGTCTTCGGGCTGAAGTCGTCGGATATCTGCCGGCGGAACTGCTGGACCCACAGCCATACTCGCGGCAACTCGTACATGGGAAACGGTTTGACGAGATGCGCGGTCATAGGCTCAGAAAATCCGCTCCTATCGGCAAAGTGTCCGGATGTTCCGATTTCGGCCAGCGGGCTTCCTCTCCATATATCGTCAATGCCACCCCGTAAGGGTCCAAGATTGAGGCGGTTAGCGACGGCGTCTGGCGTCCAAAACGCCGGGTCGAAGTAGTCCACGCGCTCAGCCAGATCGCGGCAATGTGGGTCGGCGGGTAGATTACCGTATTGGACCCCGGCCCGCCCCATCCTACTTCCTTCGCGTACAACTGCACCAGTCTTGGGATGCTCGTTGCGGTAAACAGTCCCCAAGCCGTATCGGAATGCTCGGTCAGGGCCTCGGCGGTAGAATTTGTCGTAGCCGCTTGCATCTTCGCTTCCGCCTCCGTCGCCGGGTCCACCACCAAAGACGCTGACAATCTGTTCCCTGGAGCCAAGCTCATCCAATCGACCTCCATCAGCAACAGCCATGTGCCGATCTTGTCGAGAGACAACTTCGCTCCGGTTACCGGAGTGTTAGCCGCAGTAACCGAAAAGCCGGTGGCGGGCGGAGTCCAGTTGGCGTAGGCGTAGTGGACTGGGACGCTCACCTCGTACTCTTTGGGCCGCCCTACTTCGTACTCGATCTGGCGGAGTCGGTCGTTTAGGATCTTGAGACCTTCCGGGTCGGCAGTCCAGTTCTCCGGAAGGGTCAGGTGGACGCGATTCGCCTCCGTTGCCCCGGCGCCTATTCGCACCACACCACGGCCCGTGTTCTGACTGCCTCCGGTGATCGTCTGCTCGAACCGCGTCATCACATGCTCACTGGTAAATCGACCCACTCCGGCAATTCCGGCGTCTTCGTCACCGGAAGATCGAACCAAGACCAATCCAGCGGAGTCTTGGGGACTGGGAGTTCGGCCCACTCCCAAACCGGAGCGGTCGGAGCGACGTACACGTCGGCCCAAGCGTACTGCTCCGGCGTCTGCGGAATCGGCATCGGAATCCACTGCCAGAGCACGATGCCGTTCTCCCCAATCGTGCGGGTCCACACGCGAATCTGGAAGACCTTCAGGTCCACCGCCCCAGCCTGAAGTTGGACCTTCAGCAAACGACCCTGAGCGGTTGGAGGCAAGCGAAGTTTCAGGGTCTCGGTCCCAGTCGTCGTCGCCAACGTGAATGATCGCACCAGGGTAACGTCGGACTTCGGGAGATCGGTCGAGAAGTCCAGCGTCCCCGCGCCGTCGTAGATCACCTCGATTTCCTTAAAGAGTTTGATCCGCTCCGAACCCACATCGTGCTCGGCTTCCACCATGCACAGTTGACTCGTACCGGCCTCCAGGTACACGCCAATCGGCTTGACGTAAGCCCGCACTTGGAATAACCGGAACGCCGCCGTGCCCGCCAGCGTGACCCGCAGGAGGCGTCCGTACACGCCCACCATGGGCAGCATGTAGGTGCGGCGCCCCAACCCAGGCGGGACCGTCTGGACGGAGCGCGACGCCATCTCTCCCGCAGCATTACTCGTGTAAATCGTCGCCGTCAGCGCCGCATCGGTGTGCGCCTCCACCTCGACCTGGAGGATACGCTTAACCTTCTCGCTACCCAAGTCGATGATCGACGAGTCCCAGATATGCCCCAGACCCGCCTGATAGGCTTCGACGTAGTATCCGACCGGACGGAAGAAGACGTATGCGCCCCACAACCGGAACGCGGCCGATACCGCCGTTATGGTGATCTTGAGCAACCGGCCTTCGACCGCGGGCGCGATGGGCAGGTTGTACATGCGTCGCCCCGGCGTCGTGTCGGTGGTGTCGATGGTGTAGGACTGCCGCGCGTCCTGAGTCAGACCGGGCATCTCGGTGACGACGTTCACGGTGATCGGGCCGTCGGTGTCGAGGTCCAGTTGGATCTCGCGGAACTCCTTGACCTTAGGCGTCCCGCAGTCGAGGGAGTCCGACTCCCAGGTGCGCCCCGCCGCGCTCTCGTATCCCTCGACGTAGACCCCGTAGGGCTTCACCTCCAACTTCGCGCCGTAGAGCCGCATCGCCGAAGACCCGCGCAATTTGACCCGCCAGAGTCGGCCTTCGAGATAGGGTTCGGTCGGTATCCGCATCATGCGGCGACCCGTGGTAGTGGTCGTTGTATCGAACGTCGCGCCACGCTTGATGCTGAGGTTGTTTCCCGGAAGATCGGTAAGAACCTCCGCCCTCACTTCGCCGTCCGTGTCCAGGTCCAATTCGAGGCACTTTCCCACGCAGACGTGGCCGGGCGCGATGGGAACGTCGAACGAGTCGTAGATCGCTCCCGCGCCCGACTCGTAGGCTTCGATGTACGTCCCATAGCGCTGAATCCATGCTTTCAGGCCGTACAGGTAGAATTCTTCGGTTCCGTAGACGAGTACTCGCAGATGACGACCTTCGACGTAATCCGCGACGGGGACTTGGATTTTGCGCCTCGTTCCGGAGACCGCGATTTCCCTCTGAAACCGAGTCGCCATGGCGGTTCCCGGCATGTCGGTCGCCGCCTGAACATAAACTACGGTTGAGTTCTCAAGATCCAGTTCGAGCGCCCGGAGTCGCTTTACCTGTTGCGTTCCAAGGTCCAGTTCGTCCGTGTCGTGATGTTTCGCGCCGCGCGCCTCGATATAGTAATGCAGGAAGATTTGGAAAATTTGACAACCGATATTGGTATTGCCTTCGAGAAGCGTGTCGCCGTAGATCAACACCGCGCAGTTCTTTGCCTTTATGCCCTCTTCCCCGGCGCCGGCGGGAATCTTGAGAACGGTCTGGGTTCGAACGGTACTGACGATGTTCCCAAGATTGTAAGTGGCCGCTCCGTTATCGGTAACGAGTTCGACGGTGAGTGTGGCGCCCCCGGTGTTATGGTCGATCACCAGGTCCTGATACGTCTTCTTGTTGTTACCGGCTCCTTGGTCCAAGTAACCGGACATCCACCGGAGCGGAATGGCGGCTCCCCAATCCGTAACCCCATCCTCGATGGAATAAAGGTTCCCATCCCATTGAGACAACGCTCCCAGTAGGTCTCCGATATTGCCCTCGTAGTATAGAGAATCGAACCCCCGAGTATCCTGAAAGACGGCGCCTTCGGCGCTCATACATTCACCACCAGGGTGACGTTCTCTCCGCCCTGTTCCTTGTAACTGAAGTATAATCTGCCATGTTTAATCGCCATGCAGGCCCACCTTTTCTCTTCCGGGTCGGCGCTGCGGACCGGGTTCACTACGCCAGTCCCGCTCTGCCACCCCTTGAAGATCGGGTCCACTCGCTCGGTGATCTTGGTGGAATGGTCTCCATCGAAACGGTAAAGCCCCTCTCGTCCTTGGAAGTAATCCGCCCCGCCGTAGGATGCCCAAGCCCGGCGTCCGATAAGGCCCGTGTCGGAGTTGGTTTGCTCCAAGGTCCCGTCGTCCAGGTCTCCAACGAGTCGCCAAATCGAGTTCTCCTTATAAATGACGATCATGCGAGGGTGCAACGAAATTGCGACAACTTCCTCGTTCAATTCCCCTACGTCCGCCCAGTCCCCCTCGAAGTCGGAATTGGACCCGCGGAAGTACCACGGCATCGTTGCCGGCGTCCACCAGATCCGGTTCGGGTGAAGAAAGGAGCACGCCGCTATCAGGCGGTTGTTGTACGGCCCCGCCAAGATCTGCGCCGGCGGAGGCGGGTCGTGATCCTCTTCGAGCAGATCCCCCTGCTCAATCGCGATGGAATCGGTAACGGTCCCGTCGTCCACCCAGGTGGTCGTCGTGTTGTCGGAGATGGTGTGGACCCGATAGGGAGCCGGGAGCATCCCTCCGCTACGGTAGATGTGCCGCTTGTCAACCTCCCGGTTTAGGGATATAGGAATGTTCATCAACGTTGCGCTGAACGGATTGACCGGATCGATTATTTCCGGCGTTGGACCCATTGGGTTCGATTCCTTGCCCTCCGCCGTATCGAACGTAGCGTAATATGTAACGGTTCCACCAAGCGTTCCTGCGGCCGGGGTTCCGTAAGCGTAAAACGGACCCGCCGCTAAAATGAACGTGGTACTTGGAAGCCAGGGATAGAAAGAACCCAGAGCTCCTGGAAGGGCATAGGCCCCGCCCAAACTTCCATCGTCCCGGCCCTGTTTGATGTTGTCCACGATCCAAAGCCATCCGTCGTAGGAAACGGCACCAAACGGAAACCCGCTGAACTCCACGGGGTCTCCGGACCACGCATCGCGCTTGATTTCGGCCATAGCGTCGCTCGCTCCGGCTTGGAAGAGGCGGTTTCCGGCGCCCACGTACCGCCATTTGGAGCCGATACCCTCTCCGCTGACCAGAATCAGGGTATGAATGAACGCGTCCAGGGAGGACATTACTCGACTCATGCCCTCGCGCGAGCGAAGGTTTCCGACCGTATCCGCCCGCCAGTTCTTGGCACATTGAGCGCCATCCGGGGGGATCAGATCGGTTGGCTGGGTCAGGTGGAGGCCGCCGGAGAGGAGTTTTTGCGTCTGGACCTTAAACATCGCTTGACTCCTGGTATACAATGGGGGCATGGAAAGCAAGACATCGCTTCCAGTTCAGTTTCGCCATGCGGACTTCGGGCCGGTATTCGTCATTCCCAAGGGCCGCGACGCCAAAGCCAAGAGACTCTACAAGTTCCTGAACTGGTTCTTTCGGAAACACAGGGTCCAATACGAGCGCGAAGTTTCCGGTCGTCTGTCCGATCAACTTCTTTACGGTGGAAGGAAGGGCTAATCCATGACTCGCCGATGGCTGTTGAGTCTGCCGTTTGTCACAGCAATTGCCCGCCCGCTCTGGGCAGCACAGCAGCGCGCCCACCTCGCCCTGACACCCGCCCTTTGGAGTTTCGCTCTCGATTTCCAGTGTTCCGATCCGGTCCATGTCTTCGTGGACGGCGACGGGGAGCCAGTCCGCAAGTTGGTATTCCCCCCGAAGCGGCGCGGAATGGTCTGGATTCCAATGTGGACTCCGAGGCCCAAGACGATCCGCATAAGATTCGAAGCCGTCAAACGACCGATGAAGTTGTGGGGTGCTCATGTCCGCGCCCCCCAATAACCCGCGAACGCCTGTTCGTAGATCCCCTGAACGTCCCGGCAGAACTTCGCCGCCTCGGGCATCGACCCATCGGATTCCTTGCCGCGCGCCTCCGCCACCATGCGAAAGAACAGCCAGTCGGCCACGGCGGATGGCATATCGGGTTCGGTTGCCACCGCCAGATCCGTCGGGTACTCGTGATGGAGAATCGCCAATACTTCGACGCCGTTGGGAATCTTATACAGACGGATGGTGGTCGTTCCCGAAACATCCTGGCAATACCGGGAAGGTGTTCCCGCCCCCATGCAGGCGTCGGTGGTCCATGTAGCCGACAGTGCCTCCAGTTCCCGTACATTGACCGCCCTGAGCGACCGCCCGCCCAAGGTGACGTGAATGGTCGATAGGTGGCGGGTGGGCAGTACGTAATCGGTCGTGCCAATCCCGGTAATGTTCGCGGTATCCCGCTCGACCCACATGGCGAATCGGCGTGCCAAGTCCCGTTGCCCCTGGTTGGCCCATTCGATCAACTCGGCTTCGGTCCAATGGATCAGGTTGGCCGCGTCTTCGGAGTTCAGGCAGGGATAGACCTCCGCAACCCAGTCGCCCAGCGTTCTGGAGGCCGCCGGGCCTCCACCCATAAACCAAAAGATCATGGCGTGATCTCGTAACCGTGAAGCGTGATGTCCGCAGTGAATCCGGTCCCAGAGGTATACTTCAGGATGTTGTCGGCGGCAGCCGAAATCCAGGGACGGATGAACGACTGGGTGATCTGATCCGCCACGGCCCACGTTCCCGCGAGAATCGTAGTTGCGGCTGTGTTGGTCCCATCGAAGAGAGTACAAGTCCCTGCGGTGATGACCTTCATGAATATGTCGGTGATGACGAATTTCTTGCCCGCCGCCGGGTCCCAAATCGTCACACCGGTTTGCGAGGCCACCAACGCCAGGAAGGTCGAAACACGTGTCTGGTCGCCGTAGGCCGGGGCGGTCAGGACGGGAGCCGTCTGCGTCCCGAGTTCCACTGCCGCCGCGCTACGAAGGGTGACCTCAAGAGGGTCTGCCGCAGTCGCCAATTCCGTTCCGGCGGCGTTGCGCAAGCAGACCTCGACCGGATCGGCGGCGGTTCCAAGTGCCGTCCCCGCCGCATTCCTGAGACAGACCTCGACTGGGTCCGTCGCCGTCCCGAGTTCCGTCCCGTCGTTCATTCGCAAATTGACATGGATCGCCCGTTTCGCCGTGATGCGAGCGATACTGGCCTGATCTTCGGTCGGGTCGCCAGCCAAGGTTTCGTTGTACACGCCGCCGATCACCTGGAGCTTCGTCGTGCCCTCGGTGAACCCGGTCTTGTCCTGCTGTCCCACTCCGATAGCCACAGACTGAACCACATCCACCTTCATGGCCTTGACCGCAGCGACGGTCGAGATGCCCACTGTGTCGGTCCCATCGCTAACCTTGACCGGCCATCCGTTCGCCACTGCTGCCGGAGTGCCCTGGTTAGCCGTGACCATGCCGTCCACGGTAATGACGTTCCCGCCGTCGTCGATGGACAGATTCCCGCCACCGTCATCAACTGACAGCGTGGTGGAGTTGTCGGTCACCGGCAGGGCCGTGATCGGCGCCGCGCCATCGGACAGGCGCACGAAGACGGGTGTGGATACAGGCGCGTCTACCGTGAGTGAACCGGCGTTGTCGTCTACCCCCAAGGCCCCCCCGCCGTCGTCCACGGACAAGGTGGTGGAGTTGTCGCCAACCTGGACGACGCCACCGACCCGCGTCACGTCCACATCCAAACCGTAAGTAGCGTCGGCTGGGATTAGGGTTCGGATTCCCTCCGCGCTGATCGCGAGTTTCACGACCTGAGCGTGCGAGGAATCGGCGACGATTTGATCCGTGCAGGCGGATGCGCCAGCGCCGGGCGTGAGACTCAAATTATCCATAGTACCCCCTTGCCAAGTGTACCCACTTGGTGTATCATTACTTCGTCTCTACATTCGTGGCAAGAACATGCCCGGCGATACAAGCGGCTATGGCACCTACTACCACGAATGGCAAACAACCCTTGCAAAGATCCGCGAACTTGAAGAGCGGGTTAAGCATTTGTCACCGCCAAAGTAGTCGGTCTCCTTACGTCTTGTTTCAAAGCGCGGGAAAGGTCCGTCGTGATGGTTTCCGCGGGGACTGTGTCGTACCGCAGATCGAGGCTTCGTGCCCGAACGTAACGAGCGGCCTTTCCCGCACACTCGATGAACCGTTGCATCAGGGGCAGCGCGCTTTCCAACGCCTGCCCGCCTTCCTTCAACCTGAGAAACGGGATCGCCGCCTCGATCAGGTCAGGATGATATTGTTCGGGGATCTCTGGGATGTCTCCGTTCGCCGACATTACGACTGGAGTCCTCGCGTAGATCACCGCCAACGAGGTTCCGGGGGCCGCCGGATGACGATAGACCGCGAGCGAGTCCAACCCCAAGTGGACGTACCGTTCCACCGTGCCCTCCACCGTTTCCCAATAGCAATTCAACGCGGCCAGTTGAGCGACGGTGGCGGGTCGGATCTTGGAGGTTCCCAAGTTCACCCGCAATGGAACCAACCAATCCGGGAACGTGTCGCGCATGTGATACCACGCCAGCGCCGCAGTCAAGGGCAGCGCCCCGGTCGTTTCGAGACATAGCGATAACAGGACGAACAACCGTTGCGAGCGATTCAAGGCCGCAGAAACTTCAGCCGAAGAATAGTAACCCGTTCCGTCGTCCGGTTCGTCCAGACGTTGCCACACTTCGGTTCTTAGCGCCGATAGAGTCATGGCAATTGGAACGGGAACGATCTCGCCACTCCACGCAGTTCCCGATGGCGCGCGAATCTATCCGCCATCCGGATCTGAGCGGCGGGCATCTTGGCGCATTCCGCCGCCAGCATTTCATTCGCTCCGCGAAGGTAGGCAGCCTCGGCGCGGTCGGCTCCCGCGTAGTCCTTCTCTTTGAATAGAGCGTCCGCCGTCACGCCGGCGTAGAGAACGTCCGGGTTGACCCAAGACGGAATATAACCGTCCGTGTCGGCAACGTCGAACATCGCAGGGTCCTGAAGATACCAGTAAGGCAACGCCATGACCTCGATTGGAACCGGGTGAACCTCGACCTGTTGCTTCTTTGGACTGCTCCTATCGTCCATGTGCGGGGCGTAGCGCAGCGGGTTCCCGGTAGAGACTCTGTTCGGGTCGATGGCATCCAACTCCTCCATGCTGACTCGATCCAATGGGCGACTCCGTCCGGGGCATCGCATACCCAGGAACTCGCGGCAGTCGGCGGGCAACGGAAAGATATTCCGCCAGATGGAGTAGGTCGCTAGAAGGTTGGTCGCGCCTTCGTAGTCCCGGTCCAGAAACCCGGCCCCCGGAGCGGAGTAGATAAACTCGTAGTAGGCCGAGTCGTTGCCGATTCGGATGCTACACCCATCCATATCGGATGTCCAGACCGTCGCGGTCCCCTCGATGCCATCGCCGCCGAGAGTCGCAGCAACCGTTCCAGAGGTGTACTGCGCTACGGTCGATATGGCATCCTGGATCTTCGTCTGCTGCCACGGGATGCGCCGGGCAATACGCCGTAGGCGTTCGTTGATGAAACTCTGAAGGATATCCGGGTCAAGTCCGGAGTGTCGTTTCTGGCACTGAAATTGGAATTCGCCGAAGGTCGGATTTTGAACGCTCACGATCTTTCCTCCTTCACTGATTCGCCAATCCCCCGCATCACAAAAGCGCCCATTATTGAACCACGGCTCCCCGGCGGCGGGCGGTTGAGGTTCATCCCCCGGCAACCGAATTTAATCGATTTGTGGTCAAACGCCGGCATGGTTCCTCATTCCACCTTCACCGTCATCGGCGCACCCAACGAGACCCGCGCCAAACCTGCCGTGAGGTATTCGACGAAAACCGGATGATTCCCCTGCCGGGCGTCCATATTGACTTGACAGGGGGAACTCGAACAGGTCGTGATTGTTACTTTGCCTGAGGGCGCCGTTGAGGTGAACTTCGCCAGCGTCGCCCCGGCGGGCATGAAAAAGCCGAACTGCATCGCCCGCACGACTTCCGGCGCCACTCCACCCAACCTCACCGCGGGCCATTGGTGGGCCATTCCCATGCCAAAGAAAAAGCCGGTCCATTTATACGCGCCCAAGGAAACATCGGAGTTCTCATCGCGGACATAGTTGCTGTCCGAGTAGACGCCGCCGGTCGTGTAGGGCGGGTAGCCCCAGACCGAGCCGTAGGCGGTATCGCCCCAGCTCTGGACCGTGGGCGTGGGGACCGCCTCGTACTGCGCTCGCAACGCCGAGGACGCCTCCGCCGTCAGCACCCGGCCCGCGCGGATGGAAGCCGGATTCAAGCCGTAGTTGCATCCGACCTGCCGGAACTCGAATGCCGTCCCCGGCGGCGAGGTGACGTAGGGTTCGCATTGGTCGAACACCCGTCCGTAGTGCAGCCCCTGAGTCTCGGGATCGTATCCGGTCGAGTAGATCCACGCAGCGGCCAGTGGAAGCAACGCCGCGTAACCGGAGGAGATAGTTGGGTCGTCGTTCTGGCTGGCCCAGGTGAAGGCGTGCGTTTTCACCCCGAGCATGAACGGCTGCTGACCTCGGCCAGCGATGCCGTTAGCGCCGTAGACATAGATGTGAGACGTAGTGGAGTTCGCCCCGTCCCAAGCGCGTTGGAGCGTGATTTGAATGGCGCTATCCAATCTGCACACCCAGTTCTTCGCTAACTGCGCGCTGTCTTGGCTCTCTCCAATCGTCGCAACTCCCCCGAAACTGTCGATCATCCAGGTGATCGAGCCGGTGTCGCCAGGCCACAGTGCGGACAGGGTTAGCGGGCTGGATGTTCCGGTGTATTTGTAGAACCCCGTGTAAGGGGAACCGCTCCGCGTGCCGGTCACTGCGATCATGTTGCCGGAAGTGAAACCGCTGCCCGTGAGCGTTGCGGAAGCGCTAGTTGCGCTTCCCGTTCCGCTGGCGGTCACTTTGCATCCTGTATTCGTAGCGGTCAGTCCAGTTCCGGCGGCCGTCGCGCTGCCGTTTGTTAGTGTAAGATGTGGACTGGCGTTGTTCCATAAGGAGGTCGCCCACGAGTTGTCCGTCTGTTTGCAGTTCTGATCTCGCGTCAGGACGGCGGTTAGACTGGCCTTCCAGGCTGCGCGTTTGGTCGCGTCCGGGTCGAAGTTCGCTCCCAACGTGAGGGCCGCGGCGAGGTACCCGCTGTCCCTGGCGTCGTAATCGTAGCATCCGGCCGCGCCGATCGCTCCACCCGCGACGTAGGGCCGCACATCCCCCCAGCCGATCGGGGCGGATGAGTTAAGCAGGACGTTCGCAATCGCGCCAAGGGCGCCCCCGCCGTAGTTCAGCGGAGACCCGCCTGGGTTGGATACCTCCGGGTTGCGAATCCAGTTGTCGTCCATCTCGTTGGCGGCGGTTAGGGCAGAAGTCAAGCCCGAACGGTAGTAAAGCGCCCGGTGCGCCAACCCTTCGCCATAGAAGTTCGGGCCGTATGAATTGCGGTACCCAAGGCCGTCCACGAAGGTGTAGGTCTTGCCGGAGAAGGTGTCGTTATCCAACCCGCCGCCGTATTCGATTCCCGGCTTCCCATACGCCGCCGTCTCGGATTCGCAGCCAGTCGCAAGCACCAGGGCCTTCGTTTCGCTGGCGTCCACGCGGGTGTAACCGAGACCCCAATAGCGGGTGCTGACTTGAACGATCTTATAGGTGAATGTTCCGGCGTCCGCATCGGCTGGATAGGCGCGGGCGAGCGTGATGCTGGTGGCACCGCCGACCGAGGAGACATAGGCCGCGAACACAAACGGCGTCCCTACGGCATGAGTCGCGGCGACGCGCAGCCAAACCGAACTCCCCCCGGTGACTCCGTTTGCCGTGGTCCAGACCGTTCCCACGCCGGTAACCGCCGTCGAGCCGGGTGTCATCGTGACGGTTCCCGTGGAGTAGGGCACTCGCCCCGCGGGACCGTTTGCGCCCGCTGGACAGATCGGGACCGCGGCATCGGTCAGGAATGTCGTGGCGGTCCCAGTGACGCGATACTGACCTATGTATGTCGTCGTGGCGGTCCAAGCCTGCGCGTTCTGGCCGCGCCCGTCGTAACAAACGGTCAACGTGTTCCCGGAGGCGGAGCAGACGCGGACCTCCTCGGTGGTATAAGACTGCTGACAACCCGTACTGCCCGTTCCTAAACAGATACGCACCGGCGTCCCCGGAAGACCGGCAAGATCCAGTTTCGTCGCGTCGGCCACAACGATAGTCAAGTCCGTTGCGTTGATGGTTGTTGCCAGGGTGGTGTCGGCGGTTCCAATGCTGCCGACCCCGGCAAGAATGAAACTGACCGTCCCGGCGCCGTCGTGGATGAAACTCGGGTGGGCAATCGAGTACCCGTTTCCAGCCACGGTTTCGTAGACGGCTTTCCGTAAGGTGGTGGCCGCCAGCGCCCGCTCGTCCGCGTAGCCCCAAGGGTTCCGCCCATAGGCGATCATCGGACCGAAGATCGAGTCCACGTTCGGATCGGCGTTCACCACCACACCGTTGTCGTCGGTGGCAACCGCTCCGATGTGGGCGGTTCCGGTTCCCATCTGCCCCGCCGGGTCGGTGACTTGAAGTTGAATAAGGTAGTCCCCGAATACCAGGCCAGTCAGCGTCGGAGTGCCACTAGTGCGGCTGGACCATAATGGAACAGACGGGCCGCTAAGGCTCTGCCAGAAATAGATGACGCCCGCGCCCGCGTCGCTTTGGCTGTAACTCCCGGACCCGTCCAACTGGCCCGCGTGTCCCGCGCGAAGACTGACCGTATTCGTCCACGATGGGGCGCCGTAAGTTTTCAGTAGTGGGAACACGAGCGTCTGACCGGGCGTGGCCGGGTACGTTGCAGACCCTCCGCTCAGGGTAGCGGTGTACCCGTTCCCGCTGGAGTCGGTCAAGCCACCATCGAACTTCCACTCCAGCAGATCGCCAGTATCGGCGGTGACTGGCGGGCGGGAGTTCGTATCGGCCAACGACGTAAACAGACGCGTATACGCCGTACTCATAGCTTCGCCCGCGCCTTGGACCCACGCTCCATTACCGTTCGAGCCGGAGTGTCCCGTGTACTGCTGGATCGTCCCGACGAACCTCGTTCCGTTCACGTCCCATGCTTCGCAGCGGGTCTGCAATGTGGCGTGGTCGATCTGAAAACGATACGAGAAGAACTTGCTAGGTAGCGCTGATAGATCGATCCCGCAAAAACTCCCGCCCGTCCCTCGTGTCCAATAAATCTGGTAATACAGCGCCCCGGCATTGTTCTTCGCCTGAATGTCGATTCCGCAGGCTGCAACATCCGCCGGATGCCCCGGAGTCCAATTGTCGGTCCAGTCGTGAATGGACTGCTCCAACCGGCAGGGGGTCTCGACGGCCTGCGCCACGACGGAGGTGTTCTCGGCCTTGGCAGCGGTGACCCGAAGCGACTGGCCCGCGAACGCCGTGAAGGCAACCAAGAACAGAGTTAGGGGTCTCATCGAATGCTTATCCCCCTGTGCCGCGTCGCCCCAGTGCCGGCGTAGGTTTCCCACGTTCCACCTCCGACCCAGAAGGTGCTCGGGTCGAATTGGTTGTTATACTCGGCTAGAATCCAGTCGGCGGAACGGACAATGGAGGAAAGGCACACCTCGTCAAGAATGGAACCGCTTGCCATCGGATAAGCCGTATTACCCCGATTAAGGAGTTGCCCTGTAGCGCTGAAAGTTGAAAAGTGCGTAGTGCCAGTTGTTCCACTTGGCGCACCATTGATGTAAAACTGTGTAATTGTACCATCGCTGGTCAAGACGACGTAGTAATATCCGGTTACAGAGATGGAACCAGCGGCGCTCAAAGCTCGGTTGGTATAATTTCCGCCGAACAAGTGAGTTCCATTGTCCACCATTATCTCCATCGAATCACCATCGCTCGCGTAAATGGAGATAATCCCCTGATAACTGGCTACATCGGCAAAATGTACCCAAGCCGACAGCGTTAGCACATTAGAACTAAATAAGTTAGCTGGTAATGTTATTTGTTGCGTTACCCCACTAGACTGCGCCCCACCGTCAACTTTCCCCGCAACTGCCGAAGCATTAACTACTGTGCCATGCTTAGCATTCGAAGTTGAATCCAATGCGCTCAGTGTCGTCCCGTTCGGCAAGTGCCACACCCCTAGGTAGTTCGAGTTCCAGACGCCGGTTATGTTCTCCTGGCTGGTGGTGACGGAAGCGTTTCCCACGAAGATATATGTCAAGGTATTAGCCAAGTGGGAAACCGAAGGTTCTCGAACCCAGACGCAGAACTCGCCCGTCGCATGGTCGTACCGCTCGATCTCGTGATCCAACCTCGTGTTTCCAGGAGCGTCGCTGGTGAGAACGATGTCGTAGCCGTTCAGATCCGTCGCGTAGCCGCCATGAGAAGTGTGGGCCAGGGCCGCATCCGTTCGGCAATAGAGCGCCGGAAAGTTCGCGTGCGTCGAACTGCCCACCTTGGTGTAGTCGATAGCATCGGTGTAGCGATAAGTGTACCCGTTGCCCCAGGCTCCCCAGCAGGGAAGGGCCAGCAACGCAAGGATGAGGAGTTTCGTCATGGCAGTTGGAAGATCAGCGTCACGATCAGTCCCTTGGTCCCCGTCCCGGCCACGTCCACGTCCACGCGGATAATCTGATCCGTCGCCACATCGTCCTTGGTCGCATCGATCACCGCCGCCGCCGCCGCGCTGGTCGTCGAGTTCTCGTTGATGTCGATGGTCATTCGAGTCGAAAGCATGTCGTCGCCCACGCCCGAGCAGGCGTTTCCAGTGGCGGCGTAGGCGCAACGAGTGATCTGGACGGTTGGCACGCCCGACGTGCTGGCGGTGATGACTTGCGCCTTCACGCCCACCAGGTTCATCCCGTTCAGTCCCGGTGGAACTACGGAGTATATCTTCCCGTCGCCGGTGGCAACATCGTCGATTGGGCCAAACACTTCCAGTTGAACCGTCCTGGTGCCGAAGATCGTGGAACCAGCGAGGCCGTCCGGCGTCACTGCGAGCGCAGCGGAACTCCCCGCCGTCGTCTGAGCGGCGTTGGCAAACAGGGGCGTGCTCACCAGTTCCTTGAAGGCTCCCGCTGCCGTGTCCAGTGCGGCATCGTAAGAAATCGCGTAGTCCAGACCCGCCAAACAGGCCATGCTGGTCGCGCCATCGGCACCGAATAGTTTCTTCGCCCCGAGCGTGTCGATGTTCAGGGTCGCCGGAGTCCCGGTGCAGTTTACGTCGGGCCGGAACTTCAGGGCCATGCCGTTTGTGTAGGCCGTCAGGACGGGCAGCAACGTCGCAGTGAAGACCGTTCCACTGGCGCTGGCTGGGATCGCCACCGTGTCCGTTCCCGCCTGCCCTTGCGCCCGCGAAAGCATCGTGGCGGTATCGGCGCTCACGGTGGGGTTGCCCGCTTGGAGGTCGCCATTGACCACGAGTATCCCGGCGCCGGCTTCGAGCGTCCGGCTGACAGTCGTATTGACGGCGACGCGACCTACCATCCCGTTTGAGCCAGGGTCGCCAAGCCCACCGCCGCCCCCAGATCCACCGCCTCCGCCGGGATACCAGTACGTCCCGTCGAAGACAAGGGAGAGCATTTGGTTCTGAGCAACCGTCTGAGTCTTGGCGATACGTCCGGCGCCGGACCCGCCCGTGGCCACGCCACCTGGCGCGGCGTTGGTGAACACCAGCGCGATCTCCCGCCCGATCCACCCTCCCGTGATCTTGGTTACGGTGGTCGTTCCGGTGACTTCGAACGTCGGGTTCATCGGCGCGGCGATGGTGGCTCCCGAGGCGACGGTGCCGATCACGTCGTCGATGCCCTGATTCTCGCTGAGAACAACCCGAGTCAATGCCCCGCCAACAACCAAAGGAGCCGTGTCGTTATTGTACAGGGAGTTTCCAGAGATCATTCCATCTGTAAGCGCACCAGCAATGACAATTCCATACTTCTGGTGGCCGGTACCTGTTGTGTTATAAATCGGACAGTTTGTGACTTGCACTCGCGTAGCGCCGTCTACGATCTGGACGGCCCCTATCGCCGCAGTGTTGCTAAGGTTGTTGTCAGTAATCGAGACGCCATTGATTCTGATATATCCAGTGCCCGCATTCTGACCGATCCAAAGACCGTTGATGCTGCCTCCGGCTATCCATCCCCCTGTGAATTCAATGTCGCCGGCGTTGATCGTGGGTCCGTAAGCGATTGCCACTACGGGGCCAACCGCCGGGAAAGTAAGTCCCTGAGAGTGGAAATGGCAGTCGTTGAACCGTATCCCGCCAAACGCCCCGGTTCCTGCAATCGTAAGGACGTAACTGCGTGCGCCGTCCACTTGGCAACCAACGAACTGAAGGTTTACCGTATAATCTGGCGTAACCGAAGTAACTGCAATCCCCGTATCTCCGGCGAACCCAGAATTGGTGACCCAGACTCCATCTGCATTGTTGATGATGATTCCGTATTGTAGGACGTTTGCATTCGTAAGCGGATAACCAAACGATAGACTTCGATTAATGTAAGTATTCACAGCCATTCCAGTAATTTGAATACCGGAGATTGCCTTGTAGGTCATATCCCCGTTCATATACAGGAAATCGTCGATGTTGGAGAAACTGGTGCCGTTCAGGAAAAGCCCATACCTGCCATTGAAAATCTGCACGTTGGACACCCTGGCCGTCGTGCCCGTATTGTAAAAGATCCCCGCTCCGCTCGTCGGGATGTTGTTTCCTCCGTGGATCGACAGATCCCGAAACCAAACCTCCTTACCCGCGCCCGAAATGAAGAACATATCGCCGGTAGTAAAGTCGGATGCTCGTTGGACCATCCACCCGCCAGGACCGTGACCCTCGATAGTAATGTTCTTGGAAATGGTAACTGGAGCGTGAAAGTAAATAGGACCAGTGGCTTCCCAGTCCGGTATGGCAATCCGAATTACCGCTGGCTCTCCTGACGCCTGCACCGCCTCCTGAATCCCTCCCGTCGCGCTGGCGATGTTGAATGCTCCGCTGTGGTTATAGACTGGAATGAATGTGATTGTCCCTGTTGGGTCCCCGGCGTGACCCGCGCCCCCCGTGATGAGAACCGCCTCCGCCGTGCCGGTCCCCCCGGAGATGTAGAGGTAGTGCGCCGCATCGTCGTGGTTCACGCCCAACGGCATTGGCGTGAGCGTCACCGTATTCGGCGCTCCGCCGTTCAGGGTCCCGCCCGGAGTCTGCGCGGCGAAGTTATAACGCGAAACCGAAGTAGCCAGGGTGGTCGCCATCCCAGTGCTCACCACGTCGCCGGTCAGATTCCCCGTGATGCTGGCGGCACTGCCGCTTGCGTTTCCCGAGAGAGTCGCGGTAAGCGTGCCCGGAACGGTCAGGTTTTGAATCGTGGCGGTTTGGGTTCCCAGGACATAACTCAGGCCGGAGTCTCCGCCGAAGGCCCCGACTTTATTGAACTGGACGTTGCCGTTCGCTCCGCCCGGAGCGGTAGCCGATCCTCCGCTCAACAGCGTCCAGGTGTCTAGCGACGTGCAACCGAACCAGTTCTGACCCGCCGCCGCGTCGGTGTCGAAGAAGACCTGGCCGGGGACGCAAGCCACCGGCGCCGTGACTCCCGCCTTGTGACTGATCGGATGCCAAGCATAGGAGGCTACGCCGGTCTGGACGCACTCCCAGAGTTGGGTAGGCACAGTCGCCGGGTTACCCGTCTGGAGATAGTAGGAGTTGACTTCCCCCGAGGCGTCGCAGGAGGCGGCGGTCGGGGCGGCGGTCCCGTAGGCCGTGATGCGTCCGCTCGCCCCGAACACCTGCGCTCGAATCGGAACCGCCGCCAGCGCCAGAAGCGCCGCCAGAACGATGAATCTAGGCATGGTCACCCCTTCAGGTGCGCCGCCACCAAAGTAAGGATACGGTTGCCCCCTTGGTTGACCGGCACGCCCGTCGTACCGCTTCGGACCTTGAGATACTTGATCCCCGCGAATTCGGACACCGGCATGACGATGGCCCGAGATACGGCGGTTGCGACGGAGTACTCCGTACCGCTGGCGTCGTACAGGTTGTTGTAGGTCACGTTGTCGTCGCTGGACTGGAAGGTAATAACGGCGGCGGTCCAGGCGGCGGGCATGTCGATCCGCGACAACGTGCCGGAACCCAGATAGACCGCCGCCGACAGACTCTCGCCGTTCAGAATGGTCGCGCTGATGATGTTATTCTGCATCGGGCCGTCTCCTGAAACGGGGGCCGAAGCCCCCGCTCGTTGGATTGCTTACGCGCCGGTTACCGGCAACATCAATCCGGAACCAGTCGTTGCTACCGGGACACGCCCGCTGGTGTAGACGATGCCCGAAATGCCGGCCGCAGTCTCCCAGTTGAGCGCTCCCACGTAGGAGCAATTGTCCAGGATGATGTACGGCGAATGCCCCCCGGCGGTCACAGCCAGAGCCTCCAACATGGTGGCTCCGCCGGCGGCGTTGGTCCCGACGTTGAGGAACAGGCAGTTCCGGAACAGAAGCATCCGGTCGTGACCGGCAGATCCACGTCGCAGGAAGTGGTGGGTATTCGCCCCGGCCCACGTCAAGATGAGACAGTCCTCAAAGACGTTGCGGGTGGCCAATATCGGACCCGTCAGGGAACCGCCCATGATGATCTCGGCGTTGTCCGCCGTCCCGCGCGTGATCGTGTCCAGTCCGATGGTGCAACCTTTGAACAGGTTTTCCGAACCCGACAGATACAGACTATAGGCGTCTGCGATGTCGTTGTTGTCGTGTCCGATCCCGGCGATATGGCAGTTCACGAAGACGTTTCGGTCTCCGGTGACCTTCAAACATCCGGTTGGAAGCGTTCCCGCCACTCCGGCGTAGAACCCGATGTTCTCGAACCGGCATCCGTCCGCGCTGACGGTGAACAGGTTGCTCGCCGTATCGTAGGTCGAAGCGAATGCGATCCTGGACCGATGAGATATCCTCGGCCCGGCGTTCACGCCGATCAGGTGGACGTGATCCTTGGCCCAATCGAGGGTGGCCGATAGATAGTCGGTACACCAGTACGTTCCGGCGACGTTTCCGCTGGCGTTTCCTTCGGCGTACAAATAAACCACGTCGTTCTGGTTGGCTGTCGCCAACTGCTGCGCTTTGAGCGCCGTCTTGAGCGAGTGAGTTATGGAGCGACCCTTGTTCCCGTCCAACCCCGTTCGGGGCTTGACGTTAAAGACCTTCCCCTGTGTGTGCATGAACGGGCCGATGAACAGGTTGGCCTGGCAAATGTCGAGGTTACTGAGTCCCATTTCGATTTCTCCCTATCCCTTGGTTGTGGGGCCGGTTGCCCGGCCCCGTAGGCGGATACGGTTAGGCGCCGGGCGTTCCGACCAGTCCGAGGTAATCGGACCAGCCGAACGACTCGGCGTACCACATTGCCGTCTTGGCACTCCGTGTGTCGAAGTCCACGTCGTGCAGGGTATCCGGTTCCTCGCGCTGGTAGTGCCGGAGTTCGCTGTCCTCCGGCGCGCACACGACGAACCAGGCGTCCGCGTCGGTCAGATAATCCCAGCACCAGAAGTCGGTGAAGGCCGGGAAACCGTCGCGGTACTGAAGCGCGTTCACGGCTCGGTTAGCCGTGTCGCTACGGTCGCGGGACTTCAGAACTTCGCCCGCGGTGAATTCCAGGTCGGAGGGGACGACCAGAGCGCGCGGCGGGATTCTCACCCGCTTGCCGGTCTGGTCCTTCATCTGTCGCATCAAGGTCAGGATCAGGCGCAGGCTGTCGTCGTCGAAGTCGGCGGCGGTGGCCAGGATGTTGCTCTGAGTCCCGCCCGTGTAGACCTGCGGGTGAGTCAGCGAAAACAGCGCCACGCCGTCCGGACCCGCCGTCGCGCCAGCCGTAAACCCGTTGTTGAACGTTGCCGCGTGCGCGAGTTCGCGGGTCTCCTTGGCGCTCTTGCCGAGTTCGGTCGCCATCCGCTTGATGATGCCGAACTTGTCGTCCCGGATCAGTTGGTGTGAGGTCTTGAAACCCTTCGCGTAATCCAGGTGCGTATAGGTCTTGTCGAACAACTGCACCGGCTGGTCGTAACTGACCGCCGCGCCTTCGTTCAACGTGGTGAACAGTCCCATCCCGCTGATTCCGGTGGTCTGTTCGTTCGACCGGCTAGATGTCATCTGCCGGAAAATGCGCTTCCACTGGTCGGGGTATTGGCCGAACTTGCCCATGATTACCTCGTCCAGCATGGGAAGCATCGTGGTGAGTTGCGTGTCGGTGTACTGAGCTCTTGTCATCATGGTGATCCGTCTCCTTTACACACCGACCGTCGCACCGTGCATCCGGTGGCTGTTGAACAGAACCTCGACGCGGCACCAACCGCCGTAGGCGTTGTCGGGCACGTTGAGTTTCTGAAGCAGGTGAACGTCGAACGTGGCGGTTTCGGCGGCGCCCGTCTCGTTGATCTCGTGACCCGAGATCTGAGTGATAGCCGATCCGGCTCCGGCTACGAGGTCGGCGTTCAACCCCATGTCCGCTTCCGCGAAACCGTCCGTCGCGTTGTTGTCCTGGGCCTCGAAGACCACGTAGGGGTCCTCGATGCACAGGTGAGTGGTGGCGGTGAGCGTCGCTCCGTAGTTCAGCGCGACGCCGCTGATAAGCAACGTGTGCGCGCTCAAACTCGAATCGATAGTCCCGTCGTTCAGGCGATTGTAAGCGTCCCCGATGAAGATCGCCGGTTCGCTCCCTACCGCCTTACTGCGTTCCGCAAGGATGATGGCTCCGCCTTGGTAGTGACGGAGGGGCCTCAACCCATGCGGATTGTCCGCATTGGCCATTTGATTCTCCTTTGTGTGTTACTCGACTGCGTTACCTCGTCGGATGTGAACACCTTCCGCGGCGACCGGCTGGCCGCCGCTGCGGAGAATCTCGCCGGGCCTGATAGCCAAGCCACCTTCGCGAACGAACCGCTCCTGGTTCACCTGCATTCTTTCGCCAATCTCTTTTTGCTGAGCGTCGGACTCGGCCTTGTTGCGCGCGCGCCGCTTCGCCGCCATCTCCTCGGGCATCTCGCCCAGGAATAGGTTGCGTCCGACCTTTACTAACTCGCCGCGCTTATTCTTGACCGGATTCCACCCACGCAGACCGGCCTGGTTGCATCGCTTCTCGCCGAGAAACCGCTGAGCCATGCCCGGTTTCGCAAATGCGCTCGCGGTGTCCTTGAGGATGTCCGGATTCTCGAAGTTCTGAAATTCCCGATCCTCGGTAGGGGGACTGTAAGTTCTCGTTTCCCACTTCTTACCAGTCTCGCTCTCGAATGCCGCGATGCCTTCGTCCGTGTTGCGGAATGCGATCAGCGCCACCTGCTCCGGCGTGAAGTGCAGGTCGGCGATCAACTTCCCGCCCATGTGACACTGCGCGATGTCGATTTCGCGTTCCATGGAACCTTCCGGGGCGACGAACACTTTCGACTCACCCACGCCCGCAAAGACCCCGGATTCCCTTCGCGCTTCGCTGCGCGCCTGACGCACCGCCTTCTCCCGCTTGTGGCGTTCCCGCGTCTCCGCCGCTTTCTGCCGCGCTTCAAGTGTCCAAGCCATTACTGGAACCTCCCTTGCGTGTCGCGTCCGGGTCGGTAGACCATGCGGGGACCCCGCGCCATTCGCTTGAGAAGAGCCTCCTCGGAAATGTCCGGGCCGCCGCCCGCCTGATTGAACTTCCGCATCATGTCCTTGGCTTCGTCGTCAAGGGCGATGGGTTTGTCGTCCGAGAACTCGCCGCCGCCATAGCGTCCCGTATCGCCCGCTTGCGCCGCGATACGAGTGCGGCGCTCGGCTTCGGTCTCTTTCGGTTTCCTGGCTTCCGCGATCTCGAAGGCGGCCTTCAGCCGCGCCGTTGCGGTCTTGACCGCGATCTTGATGGCGGCGGGGCTTTTGGCAAGGGACTTGTCGAGCGAGATCATTTCCTGATAGTCCTTCTGGGTCTCCCTGAAGAGTTCGCTCGACTCGTTCTCCAAATCCGGGTATTTGGCAATCAGTTGAGCGTGACTCGTGGCACTTCCGATCTTGGCGTCAACCCTGGCTTGAATAGTCTCTTCGATGTCCTTCGCCGGCAGGTATCCGCGTTTCGCCATGTACTCGTCGATGGCCTTGGACCCGACCGTGGCGAGTTTGTTCACGAACTTATCGGGATCTTCGTCCTCGTCTGGTTCGGCCGGGGCCGCCTTCGTTCGTTTGGCCGGCGGCTCGTCCTCATCGCCCCTGGGCGCAGTGACGCCTTGGGCTTTGTTGTACCAGTGCAGGGCGCTTTGGTTCAGTTCCTCGATCTGCCTGTTCTTTTCCGCGAGTTCGGTCTCGTAATCGCGGGCGGGTTTGCCGTCGGGCTTCGCGTCGGCCTTGACAGCGGGTTTCTTGTCGGGTTCGCCGCCCGGCGGTTTGCCGGAGTCGGGAACGGGTGGAGATGCGGCGTCTGGACCGCCGACAATCTCGGGATCGGGCATAGGTTCACCTTTCGTATTGATTTGGACTGCCAGCGGGAATATCGGCAGGGGAAATGTGAAAGCCTATCGCGGGAAAGGACTAAGGGGCGTTACGGGGACTACTTCAATCCGCGAATGTGGCCGTACTGAGTGCTGCCGTACAAATCCCTCCGTTTGGGTTCGTACTTCGCGGAACAGGGGAGACACAACACTTGCAGAATGGCATCCTTGTAGTGGAGTTTCATACGGACTTCGGGATTGACTTGCTTCAGGTGGGCAAACGTAACGCCGCACTCCTGACAACCGCGCGGCGGGTTCAGGCAAAGTACCTTCAATGCTTTGTTGTGGCGCTCATGACATGCCCAACACAGGTAACCCGAGCGAACGTCGCCTATTAGTTCGCGCGGATCTATGTAGTGCGAACACAATTTACACCGCTTGCCGAAGATGATGACGGGCATGGTCAGTTACTTCTTCTTACAGGGCCTCGGCGGACGCTTCGGCGGAACTATTGCCTTCGGATATGCGGCCCGAGTCATCATTTCTTCTTCGCTCCTCCCTTCCCCGCCGGAGGTTTCGCCATCGGCGGTTTCGGTACGCCACCGGACTTCGCCCATGGCGGAATCCATGCGGGTTTCGTCGGTCTCGGAGCCGACTTCGGCGCTGGTTTCATTTTCGTTTCTCTCCTCGTTTGATTACCGCGTTCGCCCGCCGAATCGCGGACCCTTCACTCGCTCCCTTGGCGAGTAGACGATCAGCGATGTGCGCCCACTGGCGCTGTTCCTCCGGCGTGTCGGCTTTCTTGGTATGCGACTTTGCCTGCGACGGTTTCCAGGGCATTACTTACCCCCCTCTTTCAACTGCTCGGCGATCTCTTCTATAAGGATACGCGGGGCCTGCAAAGCCAACCTCAGCCCATCGCGTTTCCCTCTAGCTTCCCGCACCACGTCCCAGTTCGGGGCCTTGTGCTCCTCGTCGGCGGCGCGAAGTTCCAGCGACTCCAGTTTGCGGACGATCAGCGCCCATCCCGCACTGGCGAGGACCTGTTCGAGGTGCTGGAGTTCGATGGCGGTGGTGCGGATCGGCAGGTTCATTGCGTCTCCGGCAACCCGAGCGGCTGGTTAGCGCCCTCAAGCCCCGCCTCGAACTCATCGGGGGGCAGACCTCCAGGGATGGGCGGTGGGCTTGCCGAACCCGGCGTCGGAGGAATTGCGCCGGGCCGACCTGGAGGAACCGCTCCCATCCCCGGAGTGGCAGGCGAACCCGGAGCCTGCTGGCTCGCCTGAACCTGCTGGGCCATCTTCTCGGCCAAAGCCGACATCATAACCTTCGCCATCTTCTGTTTCTGGTGCTCTTTGATGTGCGCCGCCATCATTTGTTGCGCCTGCCGGTCGGTGCTGCTGTCGGCCCGTTGGACGTGGTCGATGACGTGCAACTCGTCGTTGTCCTCGGGGTGCGCGTGAATCTCTTCACCCTGAAGCATTAGGGTCCACTCTTCCTTGGGGTTCTTCATCAGACCCATGTCCGGCGGTTCGGGAACCACGTCGGCGAAATTGTCGTCACCCAGGGCTGCATGGATCTTCTTGGCTAACGTCCACAACGCCTTGGGACTCTGGACGATCAGCGGGTTGGTCAGATCCAACTGATACATCGCGAGGGCGTTCTGTTTCTTCGCCTCGCGCGACCAGACGCTCGACGCGAACCGGATGTCGAAGTCGTATCGCCCCGCCCGTTCCCCCTTGGCGATCTTGGCCCCTCCGCCTTGCAAACTGTGGCCGGGCAAGTCGTCCTCGGCTACACGGAAGAACAATTCCTCCGGAGCGTAGAGGCAGTCGAGTTCCCAGATGTCGCGCAGGATCGTCCGCATGTCCTCGCGCAGGAACCGCACGTCCAGACCGCTCAACCGGATGTTCCCCTGCTCGATCATGGCGATCTGGCCGGTTGCCGTGCGCGGCTCGTTGGGGCGGTCGCTCGAACGACCCATCCCGAACGATGACAGGCCGGCGGTTTTCTCGCCTATCGCCTCGATCGCTTGGCTCTTGATGGTGAATGCCACCGGGTCGAACGAACCTTTGACCTCGCGCACGGCAGACGGGTCCGTGGTCGGGTATGCCATCCGCGGCGCCAGTTTTTGAACCTTCGGGTCCCAACCCTCTCCGGGTTTGTAGAAGACCGACGGCGACGAAGCGAACTCTCCCGCCTCCGTCATGATGTTGTGATTGGCGCTCTCCTCATCCTCCAGATGGCCGATCTGTTCCCCCGTCCCCGAAGGCCAGTAGGAACCGTCGTAGACTAGAGACGTTTCCGCAAACGGCCGCTTGTTCTGCATCCCAGGCCGGATCTCTTCGAGGTCCTGGACGCCGATGATCCCATCGCGTCCCTCCAAGGTAACGTCGGGTAGCATTCGCACGACCAAGTGCCGGGGCGGAACGGCCTTGTCCTTTTTCGCTTCAGACCGCCAGTACCCGTACCACTCCCAGACCTGCAAGGTGTTCCGGGGGGACAGACCGCCCTCGTATAGAACTCCTTCGGCCTCGTCCTTGTCGGCCTGGACCGGCTCGGTGGAAGCGTCGCGGTGGATTCCCTCCTCCGCCGCCCCGATAATTTTGACCCAGTCCTTGCGGATGCCCTGGTAAAGCGTCCCCTCTCTCGACAGGAGTTCGTCCGGGGTGGCGCGGTATTTCCGCACGACGAACGAGAACTTCTGGATCGAATCCACGTTCTCGGCGGGAACCACGATGTCGTCGGGCCAGAGCGGGAAGAAGCCGGGCCGGTCCTCGTACACGTCTCCCGTGCATGGGTCGATCTCCTGCCACCACGGCGTGTAGGCGATGGACTTGCCGAACAATCGGCGCCGGAATGTGAACACCGCCAGCGGCCTGGTCGCGTTCATGCTGTCCAGAACGCGCCAAGTCATGTAGCGTCCGATCTTCTCCACGTTACGCTGGTCCGCCGGGCCGGTGGGTTTCGCGATGATCTCGGCATCGTCGCCCATCAGCGCGTCGAAGTCGCGCGCCCAAAGCTGGAAGACGTACCACTGGACCATGGGCACGCGGAAGTTCGACCGCCCCTTCTCGTCCGCCGATTGCGGATCGTAGCGGCAACGCCACCGTTGCCATAGATCGCGCATCTTCTCCAGGCGTTCTTGATGCTGCGGCAGCGCCCCGGTGAAGTCCTCGCGGATGCGGTAGGCCAGCCGCTTCAGTTCGGCCTCGGGCAGTTTCAGTTGCGCCATGTTCTCACATCCTTATTCTTATAGCCGTCTCGTCGGACCGCCCCGTCCGGTAGTCCACCGCCTGCGGTCGGATCTCGACCACCTCCCCGCCCGGCAGGATCTTCCGGTCGCGCGGGGCCGTCCGCAACGCCACCACCGCCAGCGCCAGCGCTAAGACAGTATCGTCATGACACCCCTGACTGGCTTCCGCCTTCCCGCTGGCCTTGATGACGAAGGTCCGCAATTCCTGGAGGGTCACGGAGTCGTGCACGATAATGGACCCCTCGCGCAACGCCGTGTCCAGCGCCGAAACCAACTGGGGCCGCGTCACCATGTCGGTGCGCCACCCGAGCGAGCCTTCCTGGCCGCGGTGTTGCTGGTCCGGACTGGGTTGCCTGCGGTAGATGAGGTGCAGCGGATAGCCGAGGCGAAGCAGTTCCTCCAGCAGGCCGATCTCAATGTTGACCTCTATAATAATGTAGGCCCAGTTGTAAAACCGTCCTAGATCGTACAGATATTGCGCGAAGGTGGCGGGGGTGAGACGCTCCCGGACCACAGCGACCTGTTCCCCCACGTCCTGATCGAGCACTTGAGCGACCGAGTAGTTCGGGTCGCCGGCCACCAACTCGCTCCCCTGCGCGATGTCGGCCCCGATGACGTAACCCCTGCCCGCCACCGGCCTTTTGAACAGCGACATCTCGCCATGTTCGCGGGTGAAGAACTGCACCGAACGCCGGGTCCCCACGGCGATCTCCTCCAGCCCGCCCAGGATCGGGTCGCGAAACGTCGGCATCCGGGCGATGGAACGCACGTCGAAGCGCGGTCGCCCGGAAGTGAGGAAGGCCTCTTCCGGGCTGATCGGCATTTCTTGATGGAAACGGTCCTCGCTGTTCTTGCACTGGTTCGCGATCCACCAGCGCCGCCAGTTCAACTGTTCCAGAACCAACGAGTGCTGCTGTTGCAAGTCCTTCTCTTCGCGCGTGAGGGACCGTTCCAACTCGATCTTCTCCCGGTCGTCCCGAAACGGGCGTCGGTATTCGGGGTGCTCGTTCCACCCGAAAAAGACCGGGACCCATTCGCTGCCGCCTTTCGGGTTCGTGGCCTGCTTCCAGAGGTCGTAGAACTCGCCGCCGACGCCGTTCGCCGTGCTCTCCACGATCACCATGGTGTCCGCGTCGTCCGGGACCGCCTGCATGAGCGCAGTCTGAACCGTCGCCGGATCGCGCCAGAAGGCGAACTCGGACAGGTGCAGGAACCGCAGATTGAAGGACCGGCCCACCACCACCGCGTCCGCCGACTTCACCTGGATATAGGAGGAATTGGACCATTCCAGTCGCTCCTCGTTGTCCTTCACCAACGGAGGCAATGCGAACCCGCGCGCCGCCCGATAGGATTCCTGAAACTGCTGGTAGTAGCCGAACAGGTTCTTCGCGCTGTCGTACTTCTCGCTCACCACGAAGCACTGCTGGCCCGGCGTGAACGCGACGCGCCGAAAGAACTCCGAAGCCACGCCCACACTGAAGGAGACCTGCCGGGCCTTGAGCACCACCACCCGCACGGGCCGCTTGCGCTCCCGTTGGCGCTCGATCACTTCGTCCAGCCGCTTCTGCGCGGGCCACAGATCGAGCGGAACCGACACACCCTTCTTGTCCCGGATCGACAGGTTCTCCCGGCACCAGACCTCGTGACCCCCGCGATGGCCGGCGAGGGCGAAGGCCAAGGCCATGTCGGCGGGGGAGAGAGTCTGGGTTGCGGTCACGGCTCCACCCACTGTTCCACCCAGCGGTCGAGTTGTACGTCGGTGAGGGGTTGGTCGGTGATTACTTTCGGAGGGGGCAACTCATCCTGAATCCAGGTGTGGCCGAAGTAACAGTTGAAGTACCACGAACCGTCGCCTGGGTATCGGCTCTTGTTCATGTCCGGCTTGGACCCGCAGAACGGACAGTGGTAGGGATGAAACGAACAATGCGCGGATCGCTTTGAGCACCACTCCGCGTGTTCTCCCGTCCCGAACACGCACTTCTCGCACGCCATCGCTGGGTCCGGGTTGTAGGGGCGGGAGCGGAGGTCGGCCATCAGTTCCTCGACTCGTCTTCCGCTACCCCCACCGGAACGCGGTCGTAGCAGACACGGTAACCCACGGCCAGGCGCTCTCCGGCCCGCGAGGCTTCCACTTGGCTGGCGAAGCGGTCCACCTCCACGTACCCGGCGTGGGGGCCGTCCTTGCGGATCTGGAGTACCCAGGGCTTCAGGGGTTCAGGGTTTGGCATGGCTTTTCCTTATCCTCTTTCTGAGCGCGAACAGCGCGCCAGCCATCTCGCGTCTAACCTCGGGAGTCGCCAAGACCTCGCGAAAGTGAACGGCCAACGACTGGCGAATGCAGTTCAACTCCCTGAGTTCGTCGGCGGTTATGGCGAGCCGGCGGAAGTCTGGCAGACACAGGTCGAGCTTTCGCCTCAGTATAGCCAGCCGCGCCAGGGCCTTGCGGGGGACGCGGGGCTTTATACTTCCCGGCTCCTCCATAATTCCTCCTTATACCTGCTCCCTCAGCCTCTTTACCGCCCGTTCCTTCCACGCCTCCACGGTGTTGGCCTTAACCGGACGCCGCATCAGCCGGGCGATCTCCCCGAACCCCAACCCGGCGCAGTAACGCAGGCGCACCACCAGGCGCAGGCGCACCGGCAGAGCGTCCACCCGGCGCCAGACGGCGGCGCGAAACTCCTCGTAAGCCATTAAGGACTCGGGGGATGGAGCGGAATCGGCGCGGTAAGTTGCCCGGTTAGCCGACCAGTCTGGAGTTTCATCGCTCAGAAACATCCGCGGAACCCCTTGCGGCACCCAGGTCAGCCGCGCCGGCTTCCTCCGCCCCAAGTCCCGAACCGCCCCCGCTACCGGCTTCCTGATCCACGCGCCCAGCGGGACGCCGCGGGAAGCGTCCCAGCGGTCCACCGCCTGCACCAGAGCCAGGTAGGCTACCTGGCGGGCTTCGGCCAACTCGATCCAAGGGGGCAACTTCCGATGCTCCCGCTCGGCAAGACCGGCGGCAAGCGGCATCTGGGAGAGAATCAGCGACTCGCGCGCCTTGCCGTTGCCTTTGGCGGGCGCTTGCCTCACCCCGCCTCCAGGTTGCCCACGGCGCTGTATCGGGGCTTCGAGGGCGCGGTCCGGACCTGGCGCAGCCGGACCTCTTCGGCGTCGCCCCGCTTGCGCTCGGCCTCGGCCACCTCAAGCGCCAATTCACGCCGCTCCAGGTCGGATAACGCGCGACCGCGCCAGTCCCAGGCGCGCTTACGGGCGCCGGTCATGGCGCGCAGCTCCAGAGCACGGCGGCCCCCACCCAGCAGCAGACCGCTCCGCGCCACTCTCCCAGCGCCAGGCAGACGGCGCCGGCCACGGCGAAGCCGACGGCAAGGATGCGGGAGAGCAGCCGGACCCGAGCGAGGGTCTCGGCGGTGACTTGGCGGGCGGGCTTCATCATCGACACCCGTGGCAGGATGAGCACTGCCGGCAGGCTTTGCCACCTGGGAGACCGCGCGCCACGAACGTCATCTGCGTTTGTTTCGTGGCCGTTGGCTTTTCGTATACCTTCGCGTTTGGTTTCATGCGCTTCCGATAACCTCCATTATGTAAACTTCACTCACTGATTCTAAAGGACTTACGGGCGAGGTTTTCCACAGGGCAAAAACCCCAATGAAAACGCTATGTTTTCTGTGGAAAACGCTCATGACGCACACTCCGCAAGCCGAATGTCAACGGCGGACATAACCTTCCGGTCAAGTTTCAGATCTAGGTTGCAGGATCGGCAGTGGCCGACTCGGAGTAATCCACCGCGCGGTTGCCGGCAACGCGGGCAGATGACGGACGGCTTACTCCGGCGCTCGGTCGGAACTGCGGCGGGTTTTGCCGGCGTTTGGGCGATTCCTTTGCCGGCGAACACGGGTGAGGTTAGTTCATACCATGACCGCTGGCCGTTCGCGGTCTTGCCTATCCTGATATCCCCATGGACTACCAGATCGGCAATCCTGCGTTGCACGGTCGAGCGACCCTTCCCGATGAACCGTCCCAAAGCTCGGACACCGATACTCGAACGGCCCCCTGAGAGCGTCTTGAGAGACAGAATCCCAAGGATCACCTTCGCGTCCGAGTGCAATCCCGGATCGAGTAAGGCGTCCGCATCCGTGCGCCCAAACCAGTGTCTTTTGACCTTCCCGACATCCAAAAGCGTCCCATCTGGGTGGGACGGTTTGTCTTGAAAGCGTCCCATCTGGGTGGGACACGTAATAGAAGAACCTACTACACAGGCAACTTTGCGCGCCAGTTGCGTCATCCGACGCGCCTCCGTGCAGCAAGTTCCGCCTGAACCGCAGCGGCGCGCGCGGAGAATTCTCGCGTGTTTCGGTTTAACCGTCGGTAGAATTCCCGCTCTGAATCTGCCACCCTCAACCCCGCCCGCTTCCCAGTCCTCGCCGGCTCGGGATTGCGCCAAATGACCGCCAGCCTCACGGCTTACCGCCCCCCACGGTTCCGGCGTCCACCACCCGCCGCCCCGCCGGCAAGCCCCGCTCCTCCGCCATGATGCCGGCCGCGGCGCGCTCGATCCTGGCCCAGCGCTCGGGGTCAGCCTGCTGAATGGCTTGCACCGCGTCGTAAGTGACCGTCAGACGCTGCTCGCCGGGCTTGAGCTGTTGGCCGCTCTCCTGCCACTGACCGACCTCGATAGCAGCCTGGCGCTGGTACTCCCGCACTTCTTTGAGGTAAGCCGGGTTTGGTTCGGGCACCTCTACCAATCCTGTCAACTTCGTATGGATTTTGTCGAGCGCGCGAACACGCTCAATCCGTCGCGCGATGGAAAATGAGAGAACATCCTCTGAAATCAACGACTTGTGCTTCTCGACTTCGGCGCGAAACTCGGGATGAACCTTCCAATATGCGACAGTTCGTGGCGAAACATTGCAGTCGCGCGCAATGGCCGGGTCTGAAATCTTGTCCTCTGCGACAAGCACGGCGGCCTTACGAGAGGAAGTGTTCCAGCGGAACGGCCTGCAAGTTTCAGGGGTTTTCTCGCAATTGTCGGCAACTGAGGTGCAGCTTTCCGCAAGAATCGCGCAATCTGAAGCAATCGGCGGGCAATTTTCAGCGACAACCGTGCAATCGCTCACACTTATACTTTGCACTTCCGACATTAACCGTGTCAATGTCTTTTTTTTCTTGCTCTGTCAATTCTCATTAACCCGCTTCTTTTGATAGATTTAGGTTCATTTCGTCGCTTCGCTCCGATGTTTGGCTGCAATCCGCTGATACTATTGAGTTTACGCGTTTCCGCTTTCAGATCCCGGTTTCGCTTGTGACGCTTAAACTTCTTTTTCTCACATGTTATCATAGGGTTAGAGGCTCTTGCGCTCGTGAGCTTGTTGACTCACCAGCGGACGGGTGTAGACTTTAGATAGAGGTCACGATGTATATGTCCTACACCCGTCAGTACCGCTTGGACCTGGTAGACACCGCCACTGGCGCCCGTCTCGCCAGTTATCCCGAGACTCAGCGCCGGCACGCGCAGCGTGAGGCCGTCCGCTTGTCCCTCGATCTCAGCGGCGGGCGCAACATGTACCGCGTGGCCGTGGTAGCCGTGCCTGTGATGGTACGACCGAACCTAGAGGAGTGTGCGGCGTGAAACGACGCGACTGGTACACGGACCTGTCACACTTGCGGACGGACTACAGCCCATGGCTCATTGTCCGTTGCCCGCTACGGCGCCAGTACTGCCCGGTGTTCTTTTGGCTGTGGCTCGGGGCGCCACTGTAGCGCCGCGCCCGCCCGGCCGGCGGGAGAGAAGTGGGGAGGAAACGGAAATGGTACACATTAGCATTGTCCGCCAAAGCGCTCGCGAATGGTGGTTTTTTCGGCAGTTGCGGAGGCAAGGAAGCCACGCTGAAGCGCGCCGCCTGGAGAATCGCTCCACCCGCGATAACATTTCCCACGTCCGCCAAACTCTTGCCAATGGTGGCGCCCTAACCATCGGTCGCGGGGGATGGACCCTGCATGAGAGCGCGAATGTCACGCTGTCTGGACACGGAGCGGACACGTCCGCCACCGTGGCGCTTATCCGAGCTTGCGGGATCCCTATCATCGACAGTCGCACAATACCGGACGATTCCATCGCCCGTACTGTCGGCTTGCCGATGCTAGGGCTTGCCGGTATTCGGCCCCAGGACAAATACGGCTGGCTTGATCGGGCGCCGCTTTCCGTATTCGCGCGCAATTACCGCGACCTGGGGGCGACCATTGAGAATCTAACCGCTTGACTTCTCACCCTAGGCCGGCTTGCCGGCACGGGGCGGAAGGTTTAGCGAAAGGAAAACATGATTATCACCCTGAAACGCTCTGGAAACTGCGCACAGTGCGGCGCCGCTCTGCCTGCGGGAACACGGGCATCCTGGTATCGCAACGGCAAGGTGTACGGGTTCGATTGCCACAGTCGCACCGGCAAACCGGCCGCCCGTCGCGCGGTAGAGCCAGTTTCTCGGGAAGATTATCCGTGTTCCGACGCTGGCTATGAAGACGCTTGCGCCCGCGCTTGTGGATTCTGAGGATACTATGCTCTTCGATAACCTCGACGACTACCACGCCGAGCACCTGCCCTATGCCGGCGGGACCTCTCAACCCTTACCGGATGCGGACGCGCAGCCCGACACCGAGCGCACACCCAAGCTCGACGCGGAACGGGTGACGCTGCAATTTCGCGTCAAGAGCGCCCGGACCTTGCGCGATCTAAGTGAGACTCCGCTCTTCGGGGGACCGAGACAGATGAGGTTACTATGAAGCCCCTTGTGGAAAAATACAAACCGCGCGTGCTCGCGGAATTTGCGGGCATGAACCGCCCCAAGGCGATCCTGGGCGCCGTCGCACGAGAGCCGTATTCGAGCGCATGGCTGCTGCTAGGGGATAGTAGGACCGGGAAGACCACAATGGGGCTGGCGTTTGCCGAAGCGATCGGCGCCCAGGTGGTCCATATCCCCTCGCGCGAGTGCGATCTTGAGCGCGTGCAACAGGTTTGCCACAACTGCCACAGCGGCCTATTGTTTGCCAAGTGGACCCTGGTACTCGTCGATGAAGCCGATCAGATGAGTAAGCCGGCACAGCTCGCGTTCCTGAGCAAGCTCGACACTACGGCTATGCCGCCGAACACAGTGTTTGTGTTCACAGCCAATTCCACGGAAAAACTTGAGGACCGCTTTCTCTCCCGCGTGAGAACGCTCCGGTTTGAAACGTCGGACCTCTTAGAACCGGGCGCTGCTTTGTTGTCGCGGATCTGGCACGCCGAGACCGGCAACGGAGACTCGATGGACTTTCGGGCGATTCTCACGACGGCTGGTATGAACCTCCGCGCGGCCATCATGGAACTGGAAATGCTCGCGCTTGTGGCACCCCGGACGTGGGGCTGCGCGTGCGGCGAGACGAATCCGCAGCGCTGGGAAGTCTGCGGAGAATGCGGACGGCCACAATGAAAACCAAAGACCTATTGCGCGCGTTCCGGCGGGGCTGTAGACCGCTCCTGTCCTGGAACCGGGCAGAGTACCAGGACTGCAACACTAGGCTGGTGTGCGGTCGTTGCGGACGCTGTATCCTGCACTGCACTTGCCCACCACCTGAGATGCGCTTTCGGGACCGCGAAAATAAATCGCTTGAAAAGCGCGCAAGCGGTTGTATGATGGAAGTGTAGCCGCACCCCGGCGCGGACAAGACGGGGAAAGGGGAAATGATGGGCGAATACGCAATACGAAAATCCGATCAAACCGAAATCAAGATCGGAACCTGCGAGAGTATGTACTATCTGCGATACGAAGACCGCGCCAACGTGGAACCGCTAACTGGGAATGTCGATCCGCTGAGAGATGCGGAGAGGCTGCGTTTCCGGTTGCCATTCCCGGATGAGGACGGGGTTCCTCCGGGGCAGTATACCCCATACAACCGGGGCGTCCGCCTCACCCGTAAACGCGGCGAGGGCCAGCGGGAATACTGGGAAGACTTCGCGGACGAAACCACAGTCGAGAATCCGGGTATCGTACAACTCCACCACGAGAGCGGGTTGCTCCTGAACGTGCCCTGCTACCACGGGCACAAGTTACCCGACGTGACCGACTCCATGAAGGCCTTTTGGAACGGCAAATCTCACTCGTTGGAGTTATCCCAACTCCGGCCCGTGGGGGTGAACGGGGACACCCAAGTCTGGCCGATTGTGCGTTGCCGTCACTGTGGGCAAGCGTGGCGTTACCAATGGGCCGACGTGTGGGATTATATCCCGGACGATTTGCGGAAGCGTTTGGCTGTGTACGCGGGCCTCAACGAAGCGACCGCCTGATCGTTATGAGCAAACTCCGCCCCGAGTCCCCGCTGGTGCGCGAGACTGCGGCGACCTACCGGGGGCGCTCGATCATGGTCGAGCTCTCCCCGCACTGCTTGACGCTGCGGCTCAAGCGCCACAAGCACAGCGTTACTGTGACGTGGGAAACCGTGCTCGCGCTCGGTTACAAGATCCTCGCGCGCTCCGAGATGGCAGAGCGGAAAACGAAACGAAAGGGGAAACGATGAAGAAAATCAGCCAGGCACTACTGAGCGCCTACGCCCGCATCCTGGGCAGCATCGGCGGCAAGGCCGGAAGCCGAGCCGACAAGGTCCGCGCGTGCCAGATCGGAAATGCGATGCTCACGCCGGAAGAGAGAACGGCGCGAGCGCGGAAAGCTGGTCTGGCGAGCGCGAAGGCGCGGAGGCGAGCATGACCGACCGCGAGCGCCTGCGCTGGGAATGCCAACGCCACCTGGACCGGCGGCCCATCACGGGCCGCGAATCCGGCCCGGCGGCATGGCTGGCGATCCTCGTGGGCTTGGCTCTGGCGGTCGCGGTCCTGTGGGGCCTCGGGCGCCTAGCGCCGCTGATCCCGCCCAGCCTGGTACTTGGCGGGTTTTCGCTGGCGGGGCTTGTCGCCGCCGGCTGGCTGTGGCTGAGATTGAGGTAACCTCACGCGCCAGGCGGGCGCGGGTAAGACAGGGACGGAGCGCAAGAAAATGGAATACCGAATCACCATAACCGAATGCACAGATCGCGGCGAGCAGCTCCCGATCTGGGCCAAGACCGTAGCGGCAGGCAACCCCAATGCGGCCGCAAAGTTGGCAAACGGGATGTTTAAGGGCCACGGCTGGGCGCCACGCCTCTACCGTGCGGCCGTACAGCTCCAGGATCAGCCCAAACGCTGGATAGCCTGGCTAAACGGCACGTATCGGATGGATATTGAGATTGCCTAGCCCCCGCCCGCTTCAGGCGCTGCCAAGAGCGCCTGGGTGTGGGCAGGAAAGAGGAGGAAACATGGAAGATATGAAAGGACCGCATAATGGGCCATGGGAAACGCCCGGTACTGACGGGCCTGATAGAGTTGTCTCATTCCGGGACAGAACCGGCAAGCGCCGCACGTTGGCTCATGTACACGGGCGCACGAATGCCGAAAGGGACGCCAACGCCCGGCTGATAGCGGTCGCGCCAGACATGCTGGCGGCGCTGGAAGCCTGGCTCGCTCCGGATCACACTCCGGAAACCTACGATGCTGCGTTGCGCCTAGCTCACGCGGCACGCGCCAAGGCCAGGGGGGCCGCATGAAGAAATCCGAGGTCGTGATCGGCGCGACGTACCGCGCCAAAGTCAGCGGGCGGATGGTCAACGTCCGCATCACGGGGTACTCAGTCTACGGCGGGTGGACCGCGACCAGCCTACAGACCGGGCACGCGGTCCGCATCAAGACCGCGGCGCGGCTGAGGGGGAAGGTCTAATCTTGACCTTTTCGTTACGCGCCGTATAACGAATCGGTACAGATTCAACCACGCGCAACATCCTTCGCCGACGTGCTAATTGAGTCTGCCTATGCCCGCGTTGACGCCTTGGCCGCTCTACGCACCGAGCTGACTAGTAATTCCGCCCGGTTGGCCGCCCGCGTCGCCTGGCGCTTAACCTCGGCACTTCTAGCCGCCGCCTCGCACATGGCATCGCGCTTTCGGGTCGGGAAGGGCGGCGCGGCCTCCGGGAGCGGCCGGATCGGGATATCCACTTCGACCGCCGCAGCCCCGAAGAACATCTCGGGGCCAAACATTTCCAGCCGCTCACCGTCAGGTCGTACCAGCCGCACCTTCCAGCCATCCGCCGGCGATCTTGTGCGGTAACCCTCAGCCTCCAGGCCGTTGAACTCCGACACCCGGCACCGGATCACCACCAAGGCGCGCGTGCCGAGTTGGTCGGGGCGCCAATGACGCCGGATGGGTCCGGGCGCTAGGATGCTTGCTGTTTTTGGCCCGCGCGAAAGAACCGGATTACGCCGCGGGCGACCATTCACCGGCACGCCCTTGGCGAGTAGCGCGGCCCGAATGGCGGGTCTCATTTCAACCTGTCCGCTCCGCGTTCGGTGGCTACGGCGATCCGCACTAGGGCGTCCGCTATCCGCTCAAGCTGGCGCGTGCAGTCGGGCTGTATGGCGGGAGAGGTTTGCGAGACGACGGACGGTCGCCCTCGCGGCGGCGGAGGTGGCGGGTCACACTGCGGCCTATTGTATAGCACAGGCGTGCCAGAGCACTGGTGCGGGATACCCTCCGCTATCGGCCCACCGCACGACTGGCAGGCGAAGGTTACGTTCGGCTCTCCGCTCATCATGTTTCTCCTTTCCCGCGCTCCCGCGCGGCAATCAGCCTATCAAGAGCGGCCCGTAAGCCCAGCGGGTTCGAGAGTGCATCGAACAGTTCGCCGGGCCGGAGTTTGGCGAGACAGTCCAGACGCGTCTGTTCGGTCTCTAGGGCCAGGACGAGTTCCTCAGCGATTCCGAACAGTGGCTTCCGCGCGAGTTCATCGGGCGTAAAGGCGCGAGTATGATTGTGCAACGCCTCCCGAACCTCCGCCAGCCGTTCCGGGGTCATGGGCGCACCTCACCCACGATCCGGACAATCTCGGAAACGGCATCATCCAGACATGCGACGTGCGCCCGCCGACCGCGACCGCCGTCGTAGTATCTATTTCCGGCCACGATATCGGTGTTGCAAATATCGCAGTAGTTCAGGTACATGCACGTTCGGATGGGTCGCAGGCGGAGTTTCATGACTTGCTTCAAGGTGAGCGGTTTAGTTTTCACTTCCATATTCCTGTTCCTTTGCTGTCAATTCAAACCGGGTGAATCGTTTAAAATGCGATAGTTCTAAGTACAATCCGGTCAGGCCATACCGATTCTTACCGAGTTTCAGCCACGTCTTAACCGGGCCTTTTGCGAATGTCGAACTTGCTAAGGTTCGCTCTACATCTTCCTTGTCTGGGTATAGTAAGAACACCGCCGCAGCGTCTTCTTCGATAGCTCCAGACCCACGCAAGTCCGATACTTCCGGTTCAACCCGGTGTTGGTGCGCGGCGTTGCGACTTGTTTGGGAAACCAGGAGGATAGGGCAGTCAATGGCTTTCGCCGTGTCCTTCATCGCGCGAGAAATGGCCGTGAACTTCTCATAATCTCCCCGCACACTTCCGGTCGTCGCCATCAATTGCATGTGGTCTACGATAACGAGGTCGATCCGCTCGTTTTTCTTCAGCCGTTGGCACTCTTCGACCAGATACTCGGGAGTGACCCCGCACCTGACGTTCACCAGTAGACGATATTGCATCAGTTCCCGGCAAGCGGCAGACAATTCTTTCGCATCGGCGTCCACAAGCCCACCGCGGCGTTGAGCCAACTGGTACTCCAATAGATCAACCTTCGCTTCAATCGCCACAAGGCGTTGAAACACGTCACGCCAGCCCATCTCCAGGGAATACATGAGTACACCGTGGCGCTTTCGGATGGCCGTCAGAGCGAACTGAAGCGCAAGACTTGTTTTCCCGGTTCCCTGATCGGCCCCGAGAACGTAGACTTCGCCGGCCCGCATCCCACCGCCGAGTGCGGACGTAAGTTTTGAAAACGGTGTCGCCACGCCTTCGTGTAGCCTGAAATCCCAGAAGCGTTCCATCCCGCCTTCGGCCCTGATTTCATCTTCCAGCGTTCGGATGTACTTGTCGCCTTCGTGCTTCAGCGGAAACGCGAACACCCATTCCACAGTCCAGTCTTGCGCCCGCGCGTAAGCCTCCGAAACATGCTCGATCCGGTTGCCCTTGATAGCCAGGAAGTCGGTCACGTCGCCATGCTCGGGAAGTCCCGGCAGTTCTACGATCCGAATGGACTTAGCGACGGGCTGCAATGTAGCAGCCACCAAAAGCGCGTGCCGCCGGCCCGGCTCATCATTGTCGGGCAGGATAGCGACGCGCTTCCCTGCAAACCAAGGCGCGAGTTCGGGCGAGAAGTTTCCGGCGCCTCCATTGTTAGAGGTCGCTGTTTTCCCGTGGCGCTCCATCGTGAGCACGTCCTTTTCGCCCTCAACAATCCAGATCGCCTTGCCTTTGAGGAGTTCAGGAAGATGGAACGGAAGCGGAGGGTTGTCTCCTAATCCCCAGATCCAACCGCCTTTCCCGTCCGGCCGGCGTTGGAAGAATTTCTTCCCGCACTTCCGGACGACCTGGTAAGCCACCGTCCCGTCTTCTCGGCAGTAATCGTAGGTCGCTTGGATCTCGGCATCCGACCAGGACGGCTCGGGGCGTCCTACAAGCGCGTAGACGGCCTTCTTTGCCGCCGGAAAGATCGTCCCGGCCAATTCCATCTCCAGACCGATCATGTCCCAGCCGCGGCCGCATTGCGAGTGGCAGAGCGCCATTCCAGTTTCGGCTTCCACCGCGAAATTCGGA
>JAZDHF010000267.1:0-7264 GCA_043806315.1 Planctomycetota bacterium
CGAGCTCCTGGGCGTTCCGATGAAGATCATGGCCCCAAGGAAGACCTGGTCCGAGGGCGAGGTGCCGCATAGTGACGGAAAAAACGCGTAGACCCTTGTATTACAGCATTTTCTGCACAAGGGTGCGGAAGTTGGGCTAGCTTGCGGACACGTCGTGTCACCGGGCTAGCGCCCGGTGCTCTGATCGGAGCCGCGACCGTGAGGGAGCGGACAGAGTGCAAATACCGTGGGTCCATGGTTCGTCACCTTTCGTCCAAAGAGTTGGGCTGGATCGGAGTCCCGTCCTGCCGGGGCTTCCCGCTCCGACGCCCCTCCGATAATGCGCTATCTTAACGATTGTCCATCGAGGACGCAAGGGAACAATAGAGCCACGACTCGCGGGCGAGGCGTCCCGGAGGGACGACCCGATGTTAGCCCAGCGTTTCAACGCTGGGAAAAACGGTCACCCCGCCCACAAAGTCCCGGAGGGACGGCTGGGTGCCGTTCAGCCGTCCCTCCGGGACTTGCAACCTTGCGGGATCCTCCACCCCAGCGATGAATCGCTGGGCTATTTTCGCGCCGTGCCTCCGGCACGGATTCGGCTTTCTGGACGGGCATCCGCGCACCCGTCTTACATAATGGTGGGTAACAGCAATGCGCCGGCCCGTGGTATGAAGTCCCCTCTCAGGGCCCCTTGCCCCAAGCGTCTCCTGTTGGCTATACTCATGTGCATGAGCAAGGTCGTCGAAGCCGTTGCCCCGGAGCGCTCTGCATGATCCGCCACGAGATCGAAGAGTTGCTCTTGCAACATCCGTTTGAACCGTTCCTCATCCAAGCGACCAGCGGAGAGCGATACGAAGTTCGCAACAGTGCGCTGGCCGCTTTGCTGAAGAGCGCGATCTTCATTGCCTTTCCGAATTCGGATCGGCGCGTCATTATTCCATTCCTGCATGTCGCTTCCGTGGAGATCCTGAACGGTCGGCATCGATCCGCTGCCGGCAAACGAAAGCGCTAACCCTCAACGCCGACCCTTCTCGTTCCTCCGTCCCTTCGTTGTGTCTTCCCTTCGTGGCTCCGCCACAAAGCCACCCTTCCAGGGCAGGCTCCCGTACAAAGGCACGACGCCGGATCATCCGAACCCGGAGCGCAAGCGACGGGCCAGGCGTGAAGATCGAAGTCCGAAGTTCGAAAAGAGGCTGGGGAGGAGACCGGCAGAGGAGATATCGGTTCTCGTTTCGATCTTCGATCTTTGAACTTCGAACTTCGTTTTCGGCCCAGCGATGGCGCGTGGAGTTTCGAGTTCGTCGATCGCTCTCACGTTGCCCCGCCGAACCGTGCCTTCCATTCTTGAAGACGTTGCAGGGCTTCGAGGGGTGTAAGGCAGTCGGGGTCCAACGAGCGAAGAACGTCGAGAAGCTCCTCCCCCGGCTCGCGGAAGAGGGTCAACTGCGTGTCACTGCGGGTCTTCTTGCGGGCGAGCTGCGGGGAGTGGGATTCCTTGGCGAATCCGCGTTGCAGTTCGTCGAGGACTTCGCGGCTGCGTTGGATGACGGCGGGGGGAATGCCGGCCAAGCGGGCGACGTGGATGCCGTAACTCTGGCTGGCACCGCCCTCGATAATCTTGTGCAGGAAGATGATCCCGGCCTCCCGTCCCTCGGTCGCGGGGTACTCGCGGACGGCGACGTTGTAGTTGCGGACGTTGCGGAGCAGTTCGGCCAGTTCGGTCAGTTCGTGATAATGCGTGGCGACGAGGGTCCGGCACTGGACGACGTTGGCGAGGTGTTCGGTAATGGCCCAGGCCAACGACAGGCCGTCGAAGGTGCTCGTCCCGCGTCCGAGTTCGTCCAAGACGACGAGTGACGCGCGCGTGGCATTGTGCAGGATGTTGGCGGCCTCCGTCATCTCCACCATGAAGGTCGATTGCCCGCGCATGATCTCGTCGGAGGAGCCGACGCGGGCGAAGATGCGATCGACAAGGGAGAAGCTCATGCTTTCGGCGGGGACGAACGAGCCGACCTGGGCGAGAAGCGTGAGCAGCGCGACCTGGCGGATGTACGTGCTCTTCCCGGCCATGTTCGGACCGGTGATGACGAAGACGCGGGCGTCGGGACCGATCATCAAGGTGTCGTTGGGCACGAAGGCGTCGCCGAGGGTTTGATCGAGCACCGGATGTCGGGCGTCGTGAAGCTCCAACCGTCCGTCCTCGACGATCACGGGGCGCACATAGCGGCGTTCCACGGCCAGTTCCGCCAGCCCGGCCACGCAGTCGAGCCGGCCGACGGCGTCGGCCACGCGCATCAGCGGCTGCATCCATTCGGCGACTTGCTGACGCACGCGCTCGAAGAGGGTGTACTCCAGCTCATTGGCCCGCTCCTGGGCGGTGAGCACTTCCGTCTCGTAGTTTTTCAGTTCTTCAGTAATGTATCGCTCGGCGTTCTTGACCGTTTGCTTGCGGATGTAATCGGGCGGCGCTTGGCCACGGGCGCTATTCGGGATTTCCAAGTAGTAACCGAAGACGCGGTTGAAACCCGCCCGGAGGGATTGGATTCCAGTTCGCTCGATCTGGCGTCGTTGGTAGTCCGCGAGCCATTGCTGGCCGTCCGCGCCGATCGCTCGAAGCCGGTCCAATTCAGCGTCGTATCCTTCGGCGATGAATCCTCCCTCGCGCAGTCCCGTGGCCGGGTCATCGCGAATCGCCCGGCGCAGCAGTTCGGCCAACTCCGTCAGCCCCGAAAGGTCGGTAGAGACGGTCTGGAGAAACAAACCGCCCGCATCGGAGAACGCTTCAACAATGCTGGGGAGCACCGATACCGTGCGGCCCAGGGAGTTCAGATCGCGCGGCGACGCCCGGGCGAGAGCGACCCGAGCCGCAATGCGTTCGATGTCGGCCATTCCCTTGAGTCGTTGGCGGATCCGGTTGCGGGCGAGTGTATCGGCGACGAACCCGGCGACGGCGTCCTGGCGACAGAGGATTTCTTCCGGATTGGTGAGCGGCGTGCGAAGCCAGTGGCGTAGCTTGCGACCGCCGATGGGGTGGACGGTGCGATCGATGGCGTGCAGCAGGCTTCCTTCATGCGTAGCGCCGCGGAGAGTCCGCTCAATTTCCAGAGACCGCCAACTATTGTGGTCGATCTGCACATGGTCGGTCGTGGCCCGGCGGCGGAGGGATGCGATGTGCGAAAGGGCCGTCTTCTGCGTCTCGCGTAAATACTGCAGTACAACGCCCGCGGCGCAGAGCGAGGCCGTGATGCCGTCGAACCCAAAACCGGCGAGGGTGGCTACCTGAAAGTGCTCCAACAGCGATTTTTCGGCCTGGAACGCGGAAAACTCGTGCAAGGCGCGGCGCGTGGTCGCGGTTCCGCAAAGCTGGCGCAACTGCTCCGCGATCGACTGGGCGGCACCGCCGCGTTCATCGTCGATCAGGACCTCCGCGGGCCTCATCCGCACCAGTTGATCGAGCAGCCCATCGCGCGAGACGTCCACCACCTCGAATCGCCCGCCGGCCAGTTCGACGAACGCCAGACCGGCCTCAGTGCCGCGGATACAAATAGATGCCAGGACGTTGTCATCACGATCGTTCAGCAGCGTTTCGTCGGTCAAGGTGCCGGCGGTGACGATGCGCACGACGTCGCGCCGCACCACGCCCTTGGCCTGCTTGGGGTCTTCGAGCTGCTCGGAAATTGCGACCTTGAATCCGGCGGCGACGAGCTTGCCGAGGTAGCTGTCGAGAGCATGGTAGGGGATGCCGGCCAGGGGAATCGCGTTCTCGCCCTTGGACCGGCTGGTCAGGGCGATGCCGAGAACCTTGGAACAGAGCACCGCATCGTCGTAAAAGGTTTCGTAGAAGTCGCCCATGCGAAAAAGGAGGATCGCGTCGCCGACCCGTCGCTTCTGCTCGGTATACTGGCGCATGGCCGGGGTGAGGGCGTCGGACAAGGTCGCCGGCGTGGTCGTCACGGCCTGGTTGGAGACGTCCGGCATGGGGCGTAGTGTAGCTGAGCAACGGCGAAGGGCGAAAAGACCACGCCCGCCCCGCCGTTCGCCGGCGTATGGAGCCGGCGTGATTCATCTCAGCCCCGCCGGAAGCGGATCTTCGCCCCGGTCATGAGCAGAAGCGACAGAATCGCCAGTCCCCACGCGCTAACGGTTGGGATGGCTTCCCGCGAGCATTCCACGTCGTCACACAAGGCGTCTTCGGTCCACGCACATCCCACGCAGTTACATTCCGTACGGGTCACGCCGTCCGTGCAGCCACCGAAGGGATCGTGATCGCAACAGGCGCCCAAAACCGCCGGGCACGGCAGTTCCTCGCATTCGTCGGGAACGCCGTTCCCGTTGCAGTCCTTGCACGAAGGATCGTTCAGCGGGCAATCGACGATTTCGCACAGGTCTCCGATACCATCCCTGTTGCAGTCTTCTTGCTTCGGATTCGCGAACCGGCAGTTGTCACAAAGGTCGGTAACGCCATCGTGGTCGCTGTCGGGGTAAGAGTCATAATCACAACAATCCCCGATCCCGTTGCCGTTGCGATCCGTCTGGTCAGCACTCGGGACCGTCCGGCAGTTGTCGCCCACATCCGGCCAACCGTCGTTGTCGTCATCCGGGTCGCACTCATCCCCCAACGCATCCCCATCCCCATTGGCCTGCGTCGGGTTAAACACGTCCGGACAATTATCGCAAACGTCGGGCACCCCATCACCATCGCGGTCGCTGTTCAGGACATCCGTGCATCCGTCACAAACGTCGCCCAAGTCGTCACAATCTGAGTCAAGCTGCCACAACTGACCCGCCGGCTTGGCGCAAGTCGGGGGCGGTCCCTGCGAGACAACGACCGGATTGAAGGTCGTCGGGCAATTATCTGAGGCATTCGGCACCCCATCGCCGTCGATGTCCTCGTCGCAGGCGTCTCCGCCGGTCATGGGATCCAACGGGTTGTACCCGTCGCCGTCCATGTCGGCTTGGTTGGGGTTGTAGGCGCTCGGGCAGTTATCGCAGCCGTTGGGTCGGCCGTCGCCATCAGTATCGACCCGATCATCGAAACCCGGGCAACGGTCGCAGACGTCTCCCACACCGTCGCAATCCCCATCCGGTTGCCACGGCTGTCCAGGCGTGGGCGCGCAAGCAGGCGGGGGACCAACCGAAATAACAGGCGGATTGTAGTGCTGAGGACAGTTGTCGGCCGGAGACGCAACACCGTCACAGTCGCTATCGAGTGGATCGTTGTCGTCGAACCCCGGACAGCGGTCACACGCGTCTCCCACTCCATCGCAATCCGCGTCCGGCTGCCAGAGCTGTCCAGCCGCCGGCGCACACCACGGTGGCGGTCCCGAGGAAGTCACTCGCGGGTTGCTGTGCCGCGGGCAATTGTCCTCGGTGTCAACCACGCCGTCGTTGTCGTCGTCGTCCTCACACCCATCGGGAATCCCATCCCCATCGACATCCGCCCGATCGTCGAATCCGGGGCAAGCATCGCACGCATCGCCGACTCGGTCCCCGTCGGCGTCGCTCTGGTCGTAATTCGCGACCGCCGGACAGTTATCGCAGGCGTCGCCCCGCCCGTCGCAATCCGAATCCACTTGCCAGAATTGGTTCTGCGCGATGCCGCAGCAACCCGTCGGTTGGTCACAATAGACGCCCGGATTGGGCGTCTTGGGGCAGTTGTCGCCCCAATCCGGCCAGCCGTCGTCGTCATCGTCGGTGTCACAGGCGTCGCCGACGGTATCATTGTCGGTATCCTCCTGATTCATGCTGCACGCGCTGTCAAAGGTTGAATCACATTCGGCATCGGTCAAGCACAGGACGCCGAACCGCCCCTCCACGCATGTACCAAGCTGCGGCCCGTTGGGCGTATAAACGCAGTTATCAAAGATGTTGAGCACTCCGTCGCCGTCGATGTCCGGATTGCAGAAGTCGTTTTCTTCGTCGCAGATCGTGCCGGCAATACAGCCGGGTCGGATTCCCGCAACGCACGCGCCGGTTGAGAGGTTGCAATGCTCCGCGCCGTTGCAAAATAGTCCGTCATCGCACTGTGAATCGCTCGTGCAGCCGATGCACGTATCCGTAACTTCGTCGCATGGCACTCCGGGTGCGCACGGCGACTGACCAGGCTGGCACAAACCACTGCCGACATTGCACGTTTCTACGCCGTTGCAGTACAACAGGTCGTTACAATCTGAATCAACGAAGCAGCGAAGGACGCAGCGGTCGGTCGACTCGTCGCATGCTTCACCAGGCCCGCAAGGCACGACGCCAAGGTGGCATGCGCCGTTGATGCAGGTCTCCACCCCGTTGCAAAAAACACCGTCCGAACAATGCGCGTCCGTAAAACACGTCACGCAGCGATCGTTGGCTTCATCGCAAAATTGCCCGGCGGAGCAGGGATTGCCCGTACCCACACAGCCGCCGCCGCTGCACCGGTCAACCAACGAACAAAACTTCCCGTCGTCGCACGACGCTGTGTTGTTGACGTGGACGCATCCGACCGCCGGGTCGCAGCTGTCGTCCGTGCACACGTCGCCGTCGTCGCAATCAGGATCGGAGACGCAAGGCGGCGGTACGATGTTCACCACGAACCCGGTTTCCGAGAGCGTCGGGATTTCGTTCGGGTTCGGCCTGACCGTGTCATACATGAACGTCTCCGCGGTGCGCAGGTTCACCGTGTACTTGCCCTGCGCCCCCGCCGGGATGTCGAGCACGACCGTGGCCCCGTAGTACTCGATGCCCGCATCCGGGCGCGCGACCACGGGCGGGTACGCGTAAAGGGCGAAGCAAACAAAATTCACCGTGGACGTGTTGCAGTCGGCGGGTCCGCACGCCCCGGAACCCGTGTCCGCGCACCACGAATCGGGACGCCCTGTTCCCAGCCTGTCCACGTAAGCCGCGTTGCAGGTGCCAGACCAGAACTCGCACTTCGCCCAAGCCTCGCCGAACGCCGTCACACACGCGGCGTTGTCGGCGCAAGCAATCACCGGCGGAGTGAGATCAACACCGGGATTAGACGGATCGGCGTTCTCGCCCTTGTAGCCGCTGGCGTCGATCTTGAACTGCCAGACCCCCAACGGCGGAACGTTGTCGCCGTTCGGGTCCCAATCGCTCAACTTGAATTCAAACCACGCCCGGAACCCGCCGGTGAACGCTCTTAGCTCGTTCCTGTTGCTCGGACTCTTCGTGCCCACTCTGAGGGCGGAAAAAGTCTGAAAAAATAGCGGATCTCGCAATGATGTAAAAAACCAGGCCTCCCGGCTTCGCGTACTTAACTTTGTAGGGAACGACGTTCCGAAGAACG
>JAZDHF010000268.1:0-3335 GCA_043806315.1 Planctomycetota bacterium
CGTCGGGCGCGTGGTCTATCAAGGATCGAAGCTGGCGCTGACCAATCTATGGAAGGATACGGCGCTGTGGTCGCTGTGCGGGTTGGGCGAGGATCGTCCGGAGGTGGATGAGTGCTATGAAGCGATGGATCGGTTGTTGGAACGTCAACCGGCGATCCAGGAGGCCCTGGCCAAGCGACATCTGAAGAAGGGCTGTCTGGTGCTCTACGATGTGACCAGTTCGTATTTCGAGGGAGAGTATCAAGGCAGCGAGTTGGTGGACTACGGCTACAACCGGGACGGAAAACGCAGGCACCCTCAGATCGTCATCGGGTTGCTGACCGCTGGAACGGGGTGTCCGGTGGGGGTATCGGTGTATCGCGGGAACACGAACGATCAGACCACGCTGGCCGATCGGGTGCAGGAACTCAAGGAGAGTTACGACCTTTGCGAGGTGATCCTGGCCGGGGACCGGGGCATGCTCACCAAGGCGCGTTTGGCGGAGGTCAGCGCCGCGGGGATGCGCAGCGTCACGGCCTTGACCCATCCGCAGATGTGGGAATTGGTCCACCGCAAGGTGATTGCCCCGAGCTTGTTTGATGAACGCAATATCGCGGAGATCACGGAGCCGAATGATCCGTCGGTCCGTTATCTATTGTGTCTCAATCCACTCACTGCGGAGAAGGAGCGGAAGACGCGCTTGGCTCTGATCGAAAAGACGCGGGAAGCCTTGGCGCAGTTGACCCGCAGCCGCAAGAAACGGACTCCCGAACAAATCGGGGCGGTTGTGGGTCAGGCCTTGGCCAAGTGGAAGGTGGGCAAGTTCTTCGCCTGGCGAGTGTGCGGCGGGAAGCTCGAATGGAGCCTTGAGGAGTTCAAGGTTCAGCAGGAGGAATCCTTGGACGGCTGCTACGTCGTCCGCACCGATGCTTCGCGTGAGGTGCTGGATAGGACGCAGGCGGTCGGCGCCTATCGGCAGTTGGCCCTGGTCGATCGGGCCTTTCGGCAACTCAAGACGGTGGCCTTGGAGATCCGTCCCGTCTATCACCATCTCGATCAGCGCATCGAAGCCCATGTCTTTCTGTGCATGTTGGCCTATTACGTTCAGTGGCACATGCAGCAGAAGCTCGCTCCGCTGTTCGCGGCGGATGGGTCGGGAGAGGACCGCCGCTGGACCTGGGCCGGCGTCCTCGAACGACTCAAGGGCATCCGCCGACAAACGGTGACGATGAAAGGCACTGCGGTCACCCTGACCAGCCGTCCGGATGACGAACAGGAGGAGCTTCTGAAGCTGCTCGAAGTGGCCCCGTAGCCACGCCCTGGAAGCGTCAAACCGCGCGCAACTCCGCCACCCCAACGAACTTACGTCGCTTCACCTGCGGGAAGTTGCGACAAGGCGATGATCGAGCTTCAACGCTTGACGGGTATGCGTCCGGGCGAGGTCGCTATCATGCGAGGTTGCGACCTGGACACGACGGGCGAGCTTTGGGTGTACCGGCCTGACCATCACAAGTCCGAACATCGGGGGATCGAACGCGAGGTCTACATCGGGCAACGCGGACAGAAGATCATCCGCCCGTTTCTGCGGACGAACATCGACGAGTACCTGTTCCGACCCGACGAAGCGGAGCTTACCCATCGCGCAGAATTGCGCCGCCGACGCAAGACCCCGGTATGGCTGTCCCACGCGGCCCGATATGAACGCGAGCGACAACGCCGTCCACGTCGCGTGCTGCACGACCATTACAAAGTCTGCGGCTACGCCCGTGCTGTGACCCGTGCCTGTGAAAAGGCGGGGGTTCCCAAGTGGACGCCTCACCAACTAAGGCACTTGGCGGCGACGAAGATTCGCAAGGCGTACGGGATTGAGGCGGCGCGGATCGCCCTGGGACACCAGCACGTCGGCGTCACCGAGATTTACGCAGAGAGAGACAAGACCGTTGCGGCGACCATCGCCGCGAAGTTAGGATGAGAACAACGGGCGCGCGGAGTAGCTACCGCGTGAACGATCGGGCGCGGCGTGTTGGTCCTACCCTTCCGACACGTCGCGTCCGGTCGGCCCGACTGAAAGGGTAGCAACATGAGAACACGAAGACCTGCCGCGACCTTGCGGGAACGCATCCTGTCGAAAACCATGCCGATCGGGGGACGGTTCTGCGATCGGCCTGTTACCGACGACGATCGTCGTTGGTATGAACGGTTCCTTCGCCAAGTCGAACGGCTTGAAATGGCGCGCCGGGAGCTGCTGCCGTCGTGGAACGTACGGAAGCCGGACTGGTTCGCGCTGGAACTGGCGATCACGAAGGCTACCGGCCTCCAGCCGACGTACGATCTAGCCCGGCTAGCGGGACTGACTGCCGATCGTCTGATCGTGAACGCCGCGGGCATGAAGCGTGAGGATCGGGACGAACTGTTGAGCATGATCCGTAGCGAAGTGCGACAGGTCGAAAGCGCCGTGGTCGGAACGGTGAAGCCTAACACCGTCGAGCACTACATCCTCGTAGCGCTCCTGGAAAACCAGGGCCAGCGCGCATAAATAGGTAAGCTGGGATATCTGGCGCGATAGCCTACCATCGGTTATATCTTCTGCAGCCTTGCCGAATGGAGCGGCGAGGAGGTTTTTGCAGAAGGAGTCTGCCGATGAGTTGTGCCTCTGTGTCGTTGCGTTCCGTCTTGAAGCACTTTGCCGTACTGCCCGACCCTGGTCATCACCGCAACCGCCGCCACTTGCTAGTGGATGTCATCACCATCGCCGTGTGCAGCGTGATCGTCGGCTGCGATGGCCCGACGGCCATCGCCATTTGGGCCAAAGCCAAACAGGGTTGGTTGGGAGAATTGCTCGAACTTCCCAACGGCATTCCGTCGCGCGATTGTATTCGCCGTGTGCTGTCCACGTTGAAACCGGAGGCCTTTCAACAATGTTTTGAATCCTGGATTGCCAGTCTGGTAAGCGCGATCACCAGCGAGAGCACGGGACTCAAACGGCTCATCGCCATGGACGGCAAGACGATACGCCGGTCCCACGATGCCAAGAACGGGCTTGGTGCGCTTCACCTGGTCAGTGCCTGGGCAACGGAAAATGGCCTGACCTTGGGGCAGGTGGCGACGGATGAAAAGTCCAACGAAATCAGAGACTGTAGCATCGTTGGTGCAGATTCTTTGGGCTGCGGGGGCTTCTTGGTCGATGTTTTCCCTTGACGCGGAGCGTCGGGAGGATCGGTCATGGACGGCCCAGGTGAGTACGTTGCGGATCGGACAGAGGGTATTGCGCGGGTGGAGGATCTTCCCCCGCCCCGGATCGAGCGGCGGAGCCGGGATTACCGGCGGCGGCGTTGTCCGTTCTGCGGAAAGAGGGC
>JAZDHF010000269.1:0-21612 GCA_043806315.1 Planctomycetota bacterium
GCCGAGGTAAACCGCTTGCCCCTTCCTCCGATCCGAACGATACTCCTCTTCATCACATGGCTCCTTGTCTGATGGACCTTTGACCACCATCATTCATGGAGCCGTTCGTCTTGAATTTCAACTAAGCGTAGCACTCACCCCGAAGAGTTGAACACGGGCTCGGCCGGAACCATCCCTGAGCACGAGCCAAGACCCAGTTTCGTCCGCGGCGATACCACCACGCGAAGTGCCTCGCTTGTCCTGTAGGGCAAATTCGGCAGATCCGACCACTGGGAACCTCGGGCCCATATTGCAGGCCAATAAGTGGATGAGAACGAGAACAAAAGCATGGCGAGCGAGTTGCGATAGCTCTCTATTTGCGACGCTCATCACCTAACATCTCCAGTTCCCGCAAAACGTCCAGCCAGTTGGCGCGGAACTTCCTAATTGCCTCAGCCTTCGTTGGCGGCGAATCTGCACGCAACGCTGCGTCTTGATCGTTCAAGAACATATCCCCGACGCGCGAGCGGATGTTGGCGATCTTCCGGTCCCCGAGGAAGAGACCGGCGGAGGCCAAGTCCCTGTAGTACGACTCCCCTAGTGCCCGCAGGTCTTTTTGATTGACCTTGTCGCCAGAAACGAGTTTCAGCACGTCTGCCCCATGACGATCAGTCGCGGTCCATAGGATACCGAGGCGCTCCAGCCTTCTTTCCAGATAGGTGTTGTCGTAAGCAGCTTTCTGCCTGTAGCCCTCAAGTACGAAGTAGGCGATCAGAATCAAAACAGCCCCGCTTACTATACGAGAAGCGCAAGCGATCAACTGCTCGAACACGATCTCCCTACTCTTCGAACGCGTCGACTCGCCGCCATTCTGTTCTGTCATCAGTCCTTACCTTATGCACAAGGTGTTCCCGGGGCGTGGGGGAGCGATTTATCGCCGGGTTAAGGGGTCGACGCACAGCCTTGTGGGGCGGCCTTCGCCCGCCGCAATTCGTCGCCCTCGCGCCTGCGGCGGGTAAAACCCGCCCTACACGTCGCGCGCCGGGTCGCGGTGTCCTTGATGCAAATGCCGAACCCCCCTCCATCCCCCCTTAGCAAAGGGGGGAGGCTCGCGCCCTTTGGCTATTTGCGGTCCCCGGTCTTCGGGGCCTCGCCGGGCTTCTTGTCCAGGTCGCCCGCGTAGACTACCACGAGCTTGTCGGGCGATAGGTACTTGCGGGCCGCGGCGGTTACGTCGGCCGGCTTCAAGGCTTGAATCTTCGCCACCCGGTCCTCCAGGAACTTCATCGTCCGGTCGAGGTAGAGGTTGCGGGAGAGCGTACCGGCGACCCCGGCGTCGTTGGACAAACTGACCTTCAAGTCCTCGAGGAAACCCTTGCGGGCGTTGTCGAGTTCCTCTTGGGTCACGCCTTCCTTGCCGAGTTTTTCCAACTCCTCGCGGGCGCAGGTCAACGCTTTGGCCGCGTTCTCCGGGGCACAGATGCCGCCGATGACGAAGCTGGCGGAGGGCTCATGGGGGCTGGCCTGCAAGTTGGAGCTGACGCCGTAGGAGAGACCTTCCTTCTGCCGGATGCGATTGACCAAGCGCGAGTTGCCGCTGCCGCCGGCGATGTAGTTGGCCATGAACAGGGCCGGGAACTCCGCGTCGTCGTCCTTGATCGACAAGTTCACGCCCAAGGTGAACAAGGCGTTGGCCTTGTCCGGCGTTTTGATCTCCACCCGGTCGGGCTTGGCCTCTCGATAGGGCATGGCGATCCGCTCGAACGATTTAACGCTCTTCCAGTTGGCAAACAGGTTGTTCAATTGGCTGCCGATTTCCTTGGGCTCAAAGTCGCCGACGACGGCCCCCTCGGCGAAAGCGGCGCCGATCATGGCCTTGTATACCGCCTTCACGTCCTCGAGCTTGACGGTCTTGAGGCGCTCAATCTGCTCCTGGACCGTCTTCACATAACGAACGTCATCGGGCGGGACGGGGGTCAGCTTGCGGCGCAACTCCACCGGGGCAAGCGCCATCGGTTCCGAAAGCTGTTGCTCCATACCGGCGAGCATCTCCTTCCGCTGCTTCTCAAACTCCTCCTCGGGGAACGTGGAGTCGCGGAGGCACTCGGCGACAAGGTCGAGAACGGCCGAGAGATTCGGACGGGTGGTCTCGATGGAGACGCTGATCGCTCCCGGTCCGCCGCCGCCGCCGCGGGTGAACCGCCCGTAGCCGCCGCCGCCCGCACCCTCGCTAATCCGCACATTGGCCTTGAGTTTGTCGAACGTGTCCTGGATGTCGCGCCGAGAATGCTTGCCTGTACCCATGGTGAGCATGGCAGGGACGAGGGAGGCCGCGTCCGTCTTGCCCTTGAGTTCGGCCTCGCTCCCGTAGTGCAGCGTAAGGCTGACGTTGACGCGCTCGCCGCGGGTTTTCTTGGGCAGCATCGCCAGCTTCATGCCGACGTCGGTCTTGGATCGCTGCGTGCGTGATTCTATGTTGGCCGGCGTCGCTTCGAACTCCTCGCCCTGAGCGAGCCCCTCGGCCCCACGGTAGTCCTTCAAAAGAGCGACCACGTCCGGCGCCGGCGGAACCGTCGTCCGATCAGTGTCCTGAGTCGGGGTGAATTGGCCGAGCGTGCGGTTGCTCGACTTGAGATAGGCGGCGGCCACTCGCTTCACGTCCGCGGGCGTCACCTTCTTCATCCGATCGCGGTGCAGGAACATCATCCGCCAATCGCCCACCGCCGCCGACTCGGAGAGCCGGATGCCGACCCGCCCGCTGTCGTTGAGGAGCAGATCGAACCGCCTGGCGAATTCGTTCTTGGCTCGATCGACTTCGGCCTCGGTGATTTCGGTTTTGGCCAGACCCTCCACCACCTGGACCAGGATTTCGCGCACCTTATCCAAGGGCTTGTCCTTTCGGACCTCGGCCGTGATTTCGAGATAGCCGGGGTCGAACAACGAGTTAGCGTCCGCCACTACGCGGGTGGCCATTTGCGTTTCGACCAGGGCCTTGTAGAGCCGCCCGGTCTGATCCGCCGTCAGCACGCTGGCCATGACGCCGAGCGGGGCCATGTCCTCATGCGTCCCCGCGCAGATGTGGTACACGGTCTCGACCGCTTGCACGTCGCCCACGCGACGCAGCGTGACCTCGCGCTCGCCGTCCTGGACAGGTTCCGTGGTATAGGTTTTTTCGAGCACCCGGGCCGGCTTGGGGATCTTGCCGAAGATTTCGCCGATGCGGGCGAGTGTCTTAGGCTCGTCGAACTTGCCCGCCACCACGAGCATGGCGTTGTCCGGCTGATAGTATTTCTTGTAGAACGCTTGCAGTCGGTCGATGGGCACGCGCTCGATGTCCTCGCGCGAACCGATGGTGGACTTGCCGTAGTTGTGCCAGAGGTACGCCGCCGATACGACGCGCTCGGACAGCACGTTCATCGGGTTGTTCTCGCCCATTTCGAATTCGTTGCGGACCACGGTAAACTCGGAGTCGAGGTCCTTCTTAGCGATGAAACTGTTGACCATGCGGTCGGCCTCGAGCTTCAGCCCGAACTCGAGGTTCTCGTCGGAGGCCGCCATCGTTTCGAAGTAATTGGTGCGATCCAGCGAGGTTGAGCCGTTGAAACTCGCCCCGTGTTCCTGGAGCGACTTCCAAAACTTCGGATGGTCCGGCGTACCCTTGAACACCATGTGTTCGAGCAGATGGGCCATGCCCGTCTCGCCGTATCCCTCGTGCCGCGATCCCACCATGTACGTAAGGTTCACCGTAACCGTGGGCTTGGAGGGATCAGGAAAGAGCAGCACGATCAGCCCGTTGGGGAGCCGATACTCCGTAATGCCCTCGACGGTCGTCACCTTCGTCGGCGACGACGACTCCTTGTCGGCGGCGCGAAGCGGTAAGACGGCGACACTCGACAATGCAAACAAGGAAAGCGGAAGGAACCGTGTCTTCACCGATAACATGTTGAGCATCCTCCAGGAAGCGGTTGGGACGGCTCGCGCTCGGACTACACGACCGGGCAGGATCGAGTCGATTCGCCCGACGCCGATCGTCGGGCGTTTATCCATTCTAAGGAATCGGCGGCGGCTGTCCAATCCGCCCGCTGCCCCCACTGCGGAGGGGGTCCGTGACAGTTTAGGCGGCTCTTTTCGCACGGCGCAAACGCCGGTTTCTAGCGAGATTCCGCGTACGTGCTATCCGGAATCTTGCGCCACAGCCCCTGAAAGAGGGTTCGGCGGCATGCGTCTACCAGATCAACCCGAGTTCCTGCACGCGTCAGCGCGGTTTCGCCCCGCCGATTCTGTCACGGACCCCTGCGGAGGCGCCGGCGCCCGGGCGCATCCCATTAAGCGTGGCGGGGTTAATCGTTTCGTGTCATCCCGTGGGCATTTTCGCCACCCCGAACGGGATGCACCCCCGGTACCCCGCGACGACTGCCCGACCGGCCTTCCCGGCGTAGAATGATAAGCATTGTACGGGGTGGCAGCCCGTCGCCGCTGTGAAGGTCGAGAGGTTCGGGGCGTGATTGCACACGGCAGTCGATCCGGGGAGCCTTGAGATGCGTGCCCAGCTCTTGCACCTGAGCGGCCCCCACCGCGGAAAAACCACGACCTATGGGCGGCGGCGGCTTCGAATCGGGACCGCGCCGGATGCGACCCTGCGGTTTCCACAACGTGCGCACGTCGCGAAAAACCATGCCGAGATCACCTTCGCCGAAGCGGAGTGCTCCTTCCACCTGACCGCCCTGGAGGGCCGCGTGTTCGTGAACGGGTGGGAGGTCCGAGAGGTGATTCTCGAGCATAACGATCTTCTCGAAATCGGCCTGAACGGGCCGAAGCTCCGCTTCCGCATTCCGGCGGGCAGCACGTGCAAGCCCGTCCGGCAGATGCTCCGCGACGCGCATCAAGTTCGAAGAGAAAGCGGCCTGCTCGCGTTCGCACATGCTCTTCAACGTGACCTGCTTTTTCAATCCAGTTGGCAGGCTCGACTCGTCATGGGGGTCTTGGTCGTCGCCGTCGCGTTCGGCGCCGCCTACATGGGTGGGACGGTCGGCACCCAACGCACGACGAAACGACAGGAGTCCTTCCGACAACAACAGGCGAACTCGTGGACCGTTCAGATGACGGCGTTGCGTGAGCAGTTGCAAAAGCAACTGGAGGAGTTCCGTCACGAGCAGGCGGGCCATGCCTCGCGCGAGGAACTGGCGGAGCTACGTTCCGATCTCGCCCGTCGTGCTCAAGTCGTGGATACGCTGGTCGCGGGAGACCAGGCCCTTCAGCGCGTGCTCGATGAATACAGCCGCGGCGTGTGCCTTATTCACGGTGCCTTTGCGTTGCAGAGACCGCCGGACGAGCAGAACGCTTCGCGCCAGGAATCAGAGGAGCCGCTGTTTCAGCTCGAATACTTCGGATCGGGTTTTCTCGCCACGGCGGAAGGGCATGTGATCACCAACCGACATGTGGCCGAACCCTGGTCCAACGATGAGACCGCGGCCCAGTTGCTGGCCCAAGGGCTGACGCCGCATTTCGTCGAGCTGACGGCATCCTTCCCCGGCCGCGAACCGGTCCCCGTCGATCCAGCCACCATTCGGTTGAGCGGCGAGGGCGTGGACCTCGCCGTGATGCAGGTTCACGTGGAAGGCGTCCCGGTGTTGCCGTTGTACGAAGGCGACGTTCGAGCCTTTCGGGGCGGGCACGTCATCCTGCTCGGCTATCCGACGGGGCTGAACGGCATGTTGGCGCGGGCCGAGCCGGACCTGGTGGCCGACGTGCTCGCGCACGCGACGGACACGCGGACGCTCATCATCGAGCTGGCCGCAAGGGGCGCCATCGCCCCCGTCATCACCCAGGGCGCTCTCAACGAAGTGCGGGAACGGCGTCTCGTGTATGACGCGGAGACGACCTTCGGCGGCTCAGGCGGTCCCGTGTTCGGCCCCGACGGGACGGTGATCGGCGTGAACTTCGCAATTACCAGAGGCTTCGGCGGCTCGAACTTCGGCGTCCCCATCGAGTTCGCCCGGCGACTCCTGCCGTGACGGCTCCCAATACTAGGCGACGGCTGGCTGACCGAGCTTTCCACCACCGAGCTGAAGGAACTCTTCGCCTTGCGAGAGGAGGCGGTTGCGCGGTAGGATTCCAAGAGGTAGGGGGCGCGCCGAACGCCAACTCCGAGCACGGTGGATCGCGTCGGGCGAAGGCCGACCTCGACGCCCGCGAGGCCGACCGCATCTTCCGCCTGCTCATGGGCGACAACGTCGAAGATCGCCGCCGGTTCATCGAAGCCAACGCGGTGAACGTGAAGAATCTCGACGTTTGATGTCGCCCGATTCACACTGAGTGGCGCGGAGCGGGGTGAGGGTTCTATTCGATGCTCTGTCCGTGCTGCAGTTACGACTTGACGGGGCTTCCGGAAGTGCACACCTGTCCGGAATGCGGATTCGAATACGACGCACTGGCCATGTCCATCACACTTCGCGGGCGGCGCGGTTATACTGTTAATCTGATTTCGAGCGCGGCGATGGGCTTGACGTACTTTGGTTTTCTGTACCCGCGGACGGGGTTTACGGCGGGAAAAGCGATGCTAATCATTTTTCTCGGAATCGCTCTTCTCGTCACTTTGTACCGATTATGGAAGCGAGAGACTGTACCGCGGTTACTGCTCCTGAGTCGTCGCGGATTGGCCTTCCATCCACCAAGTTTTGACATAACTCTACTACCTTGGGGTGAGATCACAGGGGCGAGTTGCAGTTGGGTTACCGGTGTCCTGTGCATCACTGGAAAAGACGGACAGACGGTGCTTCGATGTCCCTATCAAACGCTGGGGACCTTGCGAATTGCCAAGCGCTGCGCGGCGGAGATCAATCGTTTGCGAGAAGGGTACTCCGAGGCCGCGGTTAGCGAGGATGCCCCGAGTCCCGACTTCAGTACCGACCAAGAGGCGCCTTGCTCTGAATCGGTTCCATCCTGACGACGTGCTGGTCAAGCAAGCCGTCGAATCACGTCAACGGATTGATGGTCATCCCCGTGGCGAGTTTGGGGTGGAAGTAGGTGCTTTTTTGGGGCATGAGGCCGCCGGATTCGGCCACGGCGCGGAGGTGTGACATGGGAGTGGCATTCACCAGCAAGGCGACTCCTTCGCACTGTCGGGCGGTCTGTTTGGCGTCCTCCAGGGATTTCACATAGTGCACGGTCGGCGCGGCTCCGAGCGTCCGTTTCAACAACTCGTCGATCAGATAGCGGTGCAGATAGGCGTAGTCGAGTTTGTGCCGGGCCGGGCATTCGTTGGGTTCGAGGGTCGCCAGTCGTGCGCGGTCGGTGAACCGCAACGGGATCTCCTTGCCCGATCGGCCGTCCCAGAGCACGACGTCGGCGCCGCGACCCTCACCCCAACCCTCTCCCTGGGAGGGAGAGGGAGGTTTCGCCTCAATCCTCGCAACTCCCGCCGACCACGACCGAGCCAGCGCGTCCGCGTCGATCCGCTCCAAAACGCGATAGTAGGGCAGAATGAGGCAGCCGGGGTCGTCCATACTGGCGAGAACGAACATGACATAGTTGGCTGGGTGGTCGTCGGGGAGCGTTCCGCTCCTTCGAGGCTCAGGACAAGCCTGCCGTTCGCGCAGCCAGTCGCGATACATCAACGCCGTCCCGTACCGGTGATGCCCGTCGGCGATGTACACCTTTCTGTTCGACATGCCGGCAACGACAAGGTGGATCACCTTGGGGTCGGTTACCCCCCACAGACGGTTCTCGACCTTCTCGAGCGTTCCGACGGCGTCAGGCGACCTGAGGGCCGTCGGAGCGAAGAGGGCGCCGATTTCGTCCTGTGGGTCGCCGTACAATCCGAAGATGGGCGACAGATTGCACTGCGTGGCCTTCATCAAGGCGAGGCGGTCTTCCTTGGGGCCGCCGAAGGTCCGCTCGTGCGGCAGAATGGACCCTTCGGAGAACGGTTGCAGACGCACCCGGGCGATGAACATCCGGCGGGAGTACCGCTTGCCATCGTGTTCAAACCGCTGGTGGTAGAGGTAGAGGGCGGGGGCGGGATCGCGGATCAACGTGCCGTCGCGCAGCCAGTCCTGCAACGTGCGCGCGGCCCGTTCGTAGGTTTGCGCCGGTCCGGCCGATTTCGGGGGAAGATGGGGCAGGTCGATGGCGACGATGTTGCGGTCGCTGCGTGCGAGCAGGGCTTGCTTGTCGGCTTCGTCGAGCACGTCGTAGGGTGGGGCGAGGACGGCGGACAGATCGCCGCCGACGCGTCGTAGGTCGTAGCGGATGGCCGGAAACGGGGCGACTTCAGGCATCTTCAAACCCTCGGGCGCGGGGAATCCACTACGCCGGTTTTCAACCTATCCGTAGAGGGCGGCGGCCGCAAGGTGCACCGGCGGTGTGTGTTTCGGCGTTTCGGTCCTCACACGGGGTCTTTCCGCCGATCGTTTCGCGGTCAAGTGACGATAAACAGTAGTGCCTCGATACACCGATTCTTCGGGTGGCATGGCCAAGCGCAGCGCCGCCATGCGGAGGAAGGACATGCCGGCGCCCGGCTGGGCCGGGCTTGGGCATGCCATCCAACCCGCAGAACCAAGTGTGTCGCGCCAGTAGGTCGAGCGAGGAACAACGCATGACGCCGATGGTGGTGATGAGCGGCGGGGGGATCAAGGGGGCGGCGGCGGCCGGCCGGTACGCCAAGGACCACGACCTCGTCCTCCTCCACGTAAACTACGGCCAGGTGTCGGCCACGCGGGAGATCAGCGCCCTGGAATCGCTCGCCCCGACATTCCCCCGCGCGAAAGTTCTGCGGATCGCCCTGCCGCATTTCATCCAGCTTCAGCGAAGTCCCACCGAGACCACGGCGCAGCCCGGTTCACGGGCCAGGCCGCCGACGGGTAGTACGGAGCCCGCGTCGGGGGTGTCGCCGGCGGTCCTTCGTGGACTCATGCCCATGGTGCTCTCTGTCGGCGTGCAAGGCGCTCTTCGCGTCGGGTCGCCGACGATCGCGGTCGGACTGATGCGGAGTTGCGACGCGACGCACTTGGGGCTGCCCGGGTTGGAGTCGGCGGCTGACCAGCGCCGCGAATTCCTCCACGCCTTCAACATCATGCTGGAAACGGCCCTGCGTCCGCGAGCTCCGGTGCGGCTGGAGGCGCCGCTTATGGACCTCAGCTATGCGGAGGTGATCCAACTGGCGGTCCGCTTCCGCGTGCCGTTGGAGAAGACCTGGACCTGCGACGGCATCGGCCCGCAGGGGTGCGGACAGTGCGACGCCTGTAAGGCACGCAGCCAGGCCTTTGCGGCGGCCGCCCTCGTCGACCCCGCGGTGACCAACATGGCGGCGGCTCAGGCGAAGGGTCCGGGGTTTGCCGCGACGAGTCGCAGTCCGGGGACGCCGCGGTAACCCTAGTATGACAGTGCTACTTGTCTCGCTCGGCTCCAACTCGGTGCCTTGCCTTTCGGGCTCTCCACCAAACTCGCTGATTCTTGTAGTCGGCCGACTGCTGGATTGCGGAACACCAACTTCAACGCCTCGTCAGGGAGGAGACTCACCCCCTTGCAACCGCTTTCCCAGTACTGGCAAGGGCTTTGGCCCACGAAATGAAATGGTCGCCTCTTGCAAGCTCTTGTGGTCAGCCGGCTTCCATCAGCGGAAATGGCGCAGAGCCAGAAAAACCGCCGGGGCGACTTCCCGGCGGCTTACCGTAAGCCTTGCATCTTAACGACTTACAATGCACCGCGAAGGACTCGAACCTTCGACCCGCTGATTAAGAGTCAGCTGCTCTGCCAACTGAGCTAGCGGTGCCGAAAACGCGGATTGGAACACAAGCAGGCCATGCGGTCAACCCATCGCGGGCGTGTGGAAAGGTTCAACCGCCGGCGCGAACGCGCGAACGCGGTGCTTGAAGCGCGACATGCCCTGGGTTGAAGCGATGACCCATCGGAACACGGAAACGGGAGTCGCGACAAATCTTCCGGCGTTTCAGTATTTCGGCGTTTCCTGACTACGGACGCGAGGGGGTGCCGCTCCGCTGTCGAAGAGTCGCAATCACCGCTTCGATGTCCCGCTCGCGCATCTGACGAAGATCCTCCGGCAGTTCCGAGCGACGGATGAGCCACTCGATCGCCTTGCCGCCGTCGAGAGGAATGACCATCTTGGCCACATACGGGTCGGCGGCGGCGGGAGCGGGAGCCGAACCGGAAGACTCCGCGGTCTTCGACTCAGATCCTTTCGCCTCCGGCCGGTAAAACAGGACGCCCTCCGGTCCCACGAGGTACCCCAGCCCCGTGTAGGCCGAGATCGTGTCCAGCACCTGTTCGACCGGCTGCTGTTGCACGTTGAGCGAGAAGTTCCGTTGCATCTGCATCGGCAGCGACGTCAACGCACCCGGTTCGGCGCGCACCGCGATATTCACCGGCGCCCCGACGGCGTTCATCACATCGAACAGCGGGCGGTTGTTGATCCGCAAGGAGATCGGCTGTTGCAAGCGACGGCGGACCTGCTCCTCCAACGGCGACACCACGATCCGCGGACCGGACAAGCACCACCCCCACCCCAGCCCGCGGCACGCCAGGCTGAGCACTTCGTCGCCCGGCCCCGCGCCGACGTTATGAATCGCGTCGCTGAGCATCCGCCAGGCGTCTGGAACGGGCATTTGAAACTGGACTCGCCCCTGGAGCTTGGCGAGCGCCGCAGCGTCCAAGCCGGGCTGCATGGCGGACAACTCCGACAGCATCTCCAACTCCGGCCAGGTCGGCACACGTCCCAAACACAGGATCGCCTCCTTGGGGACGACCTCGACGCAATCCTGTCGCACCAACCACGTCATCCCCAGCGGACCGAACAACCGCGTCAACCCTTCGCGGAGGGGCATTTGGGCGATGTCCACCTTCTGGATGAGCGTGTCCGGCCCTTGCGGGGCGAGCTGCATCACCTCCGGCGACATGACCACCCGCACTCCCGTCTGCTCCGTCACTACTGCGATCGCGTCACTCAGTTTGACGTTTTCGAGCGTGATCTTCGTCGGCTCGCTCAAGGCCTGTTCGATCAACCCGCGAGTGTCGAGAAACGGCGCCGCCCCCGCTGCGACGAGCATCGTCCATACGTGTATGAGTGTCATCATAGTGACCCTACTCCAGCCAAACCCGCCTGCACGACCGTCATTCCCTGACCCCACGCCCGCCGCCTCATAACGGCGCGCTCTCCTCCGACCCCGCCCCGATCGGTTCCACCCCGATCGTCGCGAAACCAATGGACGGCGCCCCCGGCGACGCCGCCAACGCCTCCGTTGATCGAGCGAAGGAGACCACGACGGCCGATCCCGCTTCGGGTGCCACTCTCGTCACCGTCCGCGCCGAAGGTCCGATGGCCACTCGACAGATCGGCTGAGGCGGAGGTGCGAACCACGTCGTTGTGGTCGCCGTGAAGACGATCGCCGCCGCAGCCGCCAGCGGTAAGCCGATCCGCAGCAGATAACGCTGCGGCGTCGCACGTCGCCGCTCGCCGCGAATCCTCGCCAGGACTCCCACGGTGAGATCAACCGCCTCGACCTCGTCGCTTCGGCCGCCCCAACGCCGCAGCAGATTGTCGATCTTCCGCGAACCTGTCTCGCCCATGCCTTCGACGGCGCTGGCCTGCGTTAAGGCCGCGTGAGATCGCCAATCCAGTTCCACCGAGCGCCGCCCCCATCGTTGAACGAGCCGATCAACGGCCTCGAACTTCAAGGCTTCCGTTCGCAACGACTCCGACTGCGCCAGGGCCTCATCGAGCCGGCGGCGCTCGGCCTCGGGAAGATCGTCATCGAGCGCGCGGCTGATCAAGAACGCCGGATCGTCCGGGTTGTATGCGTTACCAGTCATCGTCGGGTACCCACCGTCCACAACCTCTTACTGATTGGGCCCATGAAAATGCACGCCCGTGAACTCACAAAAACTCGTTCTCCCGAACGACCGTCCGCGAATGACGGATTCCACGACGCCGACCACCCAGGTCGAAACATCCACGAGCATTCGTCTTATCACAGATGCTCCGCCAGCATCTCCCTCAGCTTGTTGCGGGCCTGAAAGACGTTCCATTTCACCAACTCCACGCTGCATTCGAGGATCTCCGCCACCTCTTTTTGCGGCAGACCCTCCACGCTGAACAGGATCAACGCCAGCCGCTGTTTGTCCGGCAACCGCTCCAGCGCTCGACTGACGGCGTCGTGCAGTTCATCGGACAGCGGGCCTCCCTCGTCATCCCCCTCATGCGTCAGTCGTTGACGCGTCGTCGGCCGCCGAACCTCGGCTCCGACCTCCAGGGCGTCGTCGAGCGAAGTCGCTGCCCGCGACGCCCGTGACCGGCGGTAGTTGAGCGCGAGGTTGCCGACCACCCGCATCAGCCACCCGCCGAACCGCGTCGGGTCATCGAGTTGACCGAGGTTGCGATAGGCTCGGACGAACGCATCCTGACTAACGTCGGCCGCGTCCGCCACGTTCCCCAGAAGCCGGTACGCCAGCGAAACCGCTCGCCGTTGATGGCGCCGCACCAGGCTTCCGAACGCCGCGGAATCGCCCTGTTGCGCCCGGCGTACCAGGTCTACCTCGGACGACTCTGTCACTTCCACGTCGGTGTCCAAGTCGCTCGATTCCAAAGGGTTAGACACGACCCATGCCCCTCGGTTAGACTTTGCCCGAGCCCGCCCCCCTCCCCGGGGTGGGGGGTCGGCGTGAGGGTCCGCGTTCGCCCGATATTGTGTAACAACCCCCGGTCCGCGTATACTGGCGGCTGGCAAAAACCGAGGTACTTTCCGCGGGGCGGGGTTTGTGGTAGCCTCCGGGGAGGCCTGTAGGCAGGCTCTTACACGAAAGGAGTGTTGGAATGTCGAGAATCAAACTGTGGGTGGCGGCGTGTGCCGCTTTGAGCGCCTTGGCAGGCGCGGCGGCCTGGGCGCAAGCGCCCGCCAAACCGGATGCGCCGAAGCCGGACCCGGGGGTCGCCGCTTACATCGGCGGTAAGCCCGTCACGCTTCAGGAGTTGGACGCCAAGGCTCTGAAAACGGACATGAAGCTGGCCCAATCCCTGTATGACGCCCGTCGCGCGGCGCTGGACCAGGTTCTGATGGAGCGGCTGCTTGGCGAGGATGCCGCGGCTCAGAAGATCACCGTCGATGAGCTCATCAAAAAGCGGGTCGCCGAAAAAGCGAAACCCGTGACGGACGCGGACGTGGAGGCGTATTACAAAGCTAACAGTGCCCGGATGGGCGGTAAAACGCTGGAGCAAGTCACCGCACAAATCCGCCCCTTCCTTACAACTCAGAAGGAAACCGAGGCCAAGAACAACCTCCTTGCTGAGCTGAAGACTAAGGCCGAGGTCAAGGTCGTCCTTGATGCGCCGCGTGCCGACGTCGTCATCGCCGCCAACGATCCCGTCAAAGGTCCGAAGGACGCCAAGGTCACCATCGTCGAATTCTCCGAGTTTCAGTGACCGTTCTGCGCACGGGTCGGTCCGACCCTTAAGCAGATTCAAGACACCTACGGCGACAAGGTTCGAATCGTCTGGCGCGACTTCGCCCTGCCCATGCACAACCGTGCAAAGCCCGCGGCCGAGGCCGCCCAATGCGCCCACGAACAGGGCAAATTCTGGGAGTACCACGACAAAGTCTTCGCCAACCAGGCGGCAATTTCGGACGACGACTTGAAGAAACACGCAACGGACCTGGGTCTGAACGTCGAAACCTTCACCGCCTGCTTTAGTGCGGGCAAGTACCGGGCCGACGTTGAAAAGGACGCGGCGGAAGGTTCGAAGCTCGGGGTAACGGGTACGCCCGCGTTCTTCGTCAACGGCCGCTTCCTGTCCGGGGCTCAGCCGTTCGAGGCCTTCAAGACCATGATCGACGACGAGTTGAAGCGGTAACGTCGGCACACTCACGAAATGACCGGCCCCGCCTGAACCTCGTCGAACACCATTCGATGGAAGGGGCGGGGCCGGCGCGATGAACGTGTTCACGGACATCGACCCTTGTCGCCACGCCGTCCGCGCGGTCCAGCAGGCGGGCGGTACCGTCGGCCTCGTCCCCATCATGAGCACGCTTCACGGAGGGCATCCGTCGCTCATCCGCGCGATCACTCGATACCGTCGCCCCGTGGTAGCTGCTCTACACGATGCGGCGGCCCTTGCGGCGCAACCCGGGCCCGCGCCATCGGGAAACTGACCGTCACCCGGAAGCGGTCTCATTCGGCGAATTGCCACCCGTCGCGGTGAAGGACGATGCGCCGTCCCGCCACCGCCCGTTCGGTGACCTCGGTCAGCAACCGACGAAGCGGGGGTGCGACCAAGTCCGTGACGCACGGCGCAATGCGTACGAAAACGAGCCCCAGTTTGCCTGAGACCGGAAAGCGATCCGGGTTGCGGAAATGGCGGTCATTGGTGACGAACAGATCGAACTCCGCGATGGCGTGGTCATAGACATCGCCGTTGGAGAGCCCCGCAAGTCCGCAGCGAGCGGCATGTTGAAACGTGTGACCAAGGTAGTCTTGTCACGATGGGCAGCGGCATGCACTCGTCGAGCAGAATCTTCACCCGGCGACTCAGTGCTCAACCAGCTCGCGGGCGTAGATCACCGCCGCACGGAGTTGGTCGAGGGTAAGGTGTGGGTACTCATCATGGATCGTGTCCAACGACATGCCGGACTCGAGCATTTCGAGGATCAGGTATACGGGAACCCGGGTCCCCGCGATGACGGGTAGCCCGTCCATCACGTCGGGATTGCTCTCGATGCCGCTGGCTCGCTGGATCATAAACGGGTGGGCAGTCTACCCTCGAGTCTCTGGGTCGGCAAGCTTGCTCTGTTTCTTTATGCTTGCCAAGTACCCCTGGATCGCATCGACGGCCATCCGCCGCGCTTGGCGCAGAGTACGGCCCCATGTAATACATCCGGGAAGTGCGGGGACGAATCCGGTGTAGCCGCCTTCGGGCTCCGGCCGAAGAACGATCTGATAGCGCATGGCCCCATCGTACGCGGAGACGCCACTTTGTTCAAGCGGAATGCAGGTTCATAAGGACATCGACACCTGCCGTCAGGCCGTTCGGGCCGCTCAACGAGCGGGCGGTACCGTCGCCCTCGTCCCCACGATGGGCGCCCTTCACGAAGGACATCTGTCGCTTATCCGCGCCGCCAAGGTCCGGTGTACGCGCGTGGCCGTCTCCATTTTCGTGAACCCCACGCAGTTCGGCCCCGCGGAGGATTTCGCCGCCTATCCCCGCCCCCTCGACGCCGACTTGGCGGCCTGTGAACGGGCGGAGGCGGACCTCGTCTTCACCCCGACCGTCGAAACGATGTACCCTGGTGCGAGATTCCAATCTCGCACTAGCACGTCCGTGCGCGTGAGCGGGCTCACCGATGTTCTTTGCGGCCCGCTGCGCCCGGGGCATTTCGATGGCGTCGCCACGGTCGTCGCCAAACTCTTTCAGATTCTCCCCGCCGACGCGGCGTTTTTCGGGGAAAAGGACTACCAACAACTGGCGGTCATCCGTCAGATGGTGCGGGACCTGAACATCCCCGTGGAGATCGTCGGCTGCCCGACGCTGCGCGAACCGGATGGCTTGGCCATGTCCAGCCGCAACGCTTACCTGAGCCCGGCCCAGCGGCGTCAGGCCGGGTCGCTTAGCCGCGCCTTGTTCGCCGCGGTCGATCGAGTCCGCCGCGGAGAGCGGAACGTCGCCGCCTTCGTCGGCGGAATCCGCGAGGAGATACTTTCCGCCGGTCCCGCCCGGATCGAGTACGTCGACGTCGTCGATGCGGACACGCTGACGCTGCTGTCGATCGTGGATCGCCCCGCTCGGATCTGCCTCGCCGTTCGGCTCGGCTCCTGCCGCCTGATCGACAACGTGGGCGTGGACGTACCCGGACCAGCTCATTAGGATACCTGCGCGCGGTTGTGTGAATCCGAACCCCAAGCGCGAGCGCGGGGTCCTGCCGGCCGGTCGCTGGCGCTCCCGGTTCGGAAACATGGCTCTTGAACGTAGCGTAACGAAATGCATCCCGAACTCTTCTCACTCCCCGGCGGGTTCACCATCAAGACCTACGGCTTTTGCCTCATGATCGGCTTTTTGAGTGCCGTCTGGCTGGCGATGCGTAGGGCCGCCCGGGTGAAGGCCGACCCCGATCGCGTCCTCGATATCTCCTTTTTTTGCCTCCTCTTCGGCGTGGGCGGAGCACGGGCGTTCTACGTCATCCACTATTGGACCCCGCAGTTTGCCGACGCCTCCAACCGCTTCCTCGCGGTGATCGACATCACCGCAGGAGGCCTCGAGTTCGTCGGCGGATTCATCGGTGCCACCCTCGCCGTGGTGCTTTATGGGGTCCTGAAAAAATTCTCCCTTCGGTTGTATCTCGACATCATGGCCCCCAGCGCCATGTGGGGTCTTGCCCTCGGAAGACTCGGATGCTTCTTCAACGGGTGTTGTTTCGGCGGAGTTTGTGAGATGCCGCCGACCCATGAGGCCCGCTACGCGTGGGCCGTCCATTACCCCTTCGCCAGCCCCGCCCACTGGAAGGAATGGGAGGACCGTCAAGTGACCGTCCCCGCGGAACTTATTACAACTTCCAAGGATCGGTTGTATCCCCCACCTTGGTTGCTCCCCGATTCGCTGCTGTCGATGTCCGTCGAAAAACGCGAGGGGATGATGCGGCAATTCAACGATCTGAAGACGGCGTGGGAGAAAGCCAAGGCTCAGTCGGCGGATGCGGCGGAATTGGCCAAGCTCAAGGCTTCGATGGAGGCCGCGGAGAAAAAGGCCCGAGCACACCAACAGGAATTGGCTTCCCTCATCACCGCTCAGCGGTTCCCCTCCCGCGTCGAACCCAGCCGGAGAACTTCGGTATCCGAGTTGGAGCAGTTGGCCTCACAGTATAAATCGCTTGCCATCCACCCGACCCAGCTCTACGCCGCGATCCACGCGATGCTGTTGTCGGCCTTCCTTTCCGCACTCTTCTACGTCCGCAAGCGGCATGGCGTGGTGATCGCCACGCTCCTGGTTCTCTACCCGATCCAGCGCGTGGTCGAGGAGATGATCCGCGTGGACAACCCTCACGACGTCGCCGGCCTCACGGTTTCTCAGTTCGTCGGCCTGGTACTCTTCCTCGCCGGCGTCGCCTTCCTCATCACCTTGTACAAGGCTCTACCGGAACGCTCGCCCTACGCCGTCGCCGCCCAACCGGCAGACCCCCATCGCTGACCATCTAGCAGCGTAGCATTAACTATTGCGTTATAGCATGAATAGCTCACGGTCAGCGTATCGGCGTTGGCGCTCCGCTCGCGTCCCGCGTTTGCCCGCGCGGGCCTCTTCCCATAGATTCCGGAGTCGATTCGTCGTTCGCTCGTAAACCCGGCGTGTCCGGGGCGTTCAGGTGCGGCGATTCAGGGGTTTTGAGAGATTCTTATGTTCACGGGTGCGTCTTCGACGACCAAGAACCGGATCAAAGTCCTCATTCTGGGAGCAGCCGGACGGGACTTCCACGACTTCAACACCTTCTGGCGGAAGGACCCGCGGTATGAGGTGGTGGCCTTTACCGCCGCCCAAATTCCCGACATCGACGGCCGCACCTACCCCGCCGAGCTTTGCGGCGATCGCTACCCCAACGGCATCCCCATCGAGCCGGAGGAGAAACTGGTCGCGCTGATCCGCCAACACGACGTCGACCAAGTCGCGATGGCCTATTCCGACCTCGCCCACGAGGACGTGATGCACAAGGCCGCCATCGTCAACGCCGCCGGCGCCGACTTCCGCATCTTGGGTCATAAGAGCACCATGATCGGCTCGACCAAGCCGGTCATCGCCGTGTGCGCCGTGCGGACCGGCTGCGGCAAGAGTCAGACTTCGCGGGCCGTCACCGGGATTCTCAAGTCGATGGGCAAGCGTGTGGCCGCCGTGCGCCACCCCATGCCCTACGGCGACCTCACCAAGCAGATTTGCCAGCGCTTCGCGACGATCGAAGACCTCGATCTGCATCACTGCACCATCGAGGAACACGAGGAATACGAGCCGCATATCCGCGCGGGCAACATCGTCTTCGCGGGCATCGACTACGAGCGCATCCTCCGCGAGGCCGAGAAGGAGGCCGACGTCATCCTCTGGGACGGCGGCAACAACGACATGTCCTTCTACCGCCCCAACCTCTACATCGTCGTCGCCGATCCGCACCGCGCCGGCCACGAGGTACGTTACTACCCCGGCGAAACCAACGCCCGAATGGCCGACGTGGTCCTCATCAACAAGACCGGCGCCGCGGACCCGGAGGACGTGAAGACCGTCGAACGCAACATCAAGCGAATCAATCCCGATGCGAGAATCATCCGCGCGAAATCTCCGGTGACCGTCGAAAACGCCGCGTCGATCAAGGGCAAGCGCGTCCTCGTCGTCGAGGACGGCCCGACGCTCACCCACGGCGGCATGAAGTTCGGCGCGGGGCACATCGCCGCGAAGCAACACGGCGCCGCGACGATCGTCGATCCGCGGCCCTACGCCGTCGGCTCGATAAAAAAAACATTCGAGAAATACCCCCACGTCACGGAAGTCCTGCCCGCGATGGGCTACGGCAAGAAACAAATGAAGGAACTGGAGTCCACGATCAACGCCGCGGACTGCGACCTCGTGCTCATCGGCACCCCCATCGACCTCGGCCGACTGCTCAAAATCAACAAACCGGCCCTGCGCGTGACCTATGAACTGGACAACGCCTCCGTCGCGGCCTTGAAATCCGAGATCGAACGTGTGCTGAAATAGCCGTCCGTTCGCGACGGGGCGCAGTCAATCAGAGCGTGGAACGCAAGCGACACTACGATGTAGCGCTGCCCCTCGTGGGCGGCGCGATCCGAGCCGCGATCGTCAGGGAGCGGACCGTGCCAATCAGTACCGCGACAGTCATGGAAGCGGAAGCGACACGACGCTTGACCCCGTGGGGGTCCGCGATAGTAGCCGGGGGTCAAGTCCGCCCACGGCGGACGCCACCCACGGAATGCGTCCCCCCCCCACAACCTCCCCCCTTCCCAAGGGGGGACAAAGGGGGGTCGTCCTGGAGGGTGTCGCCGCGCGACACGCGAGCTCCGCTCGCAGTGACGAGTCAAGGGCAGGTGCGTCGTAGACGTAGACGAAGGTGCCGTCGGCTCTCCTTGACGCGGCATCCTCGATACGCACTTCACGCCGGAACGTGTCAAGGATCGATCATGTTCCCTGAGTGATCGTAGACCGGGGTCTTGGAAGTGCCGCTGAAGTCGTCAGACCAGACGACCCCTTTGATCGCTCGCCTCATGCTCGCTCACTGCGGGCGGGTTCGCATTCCTGACGCTCGCGTCGTGCTCGCTTTACCAATGGCGTAATGCTCGCGTTCGCTTCGCTCACCGTCGGTGGGGTCGTCGATGTTGTTGTTACCATAATAGGTGGCTGTCCCCCATTCGCCGCCCTGGGTGACGTGGTGGGCGATGCCGGGAACGACGATGCGGGCAAGCCGAGGCATGACCACATTCTAGGGGCGCCGATGCCGATCGTCAGAAGAATAGGTGACTGTCCCTAGTTTTGTTGCACTAACCGTCGACCGCAAAGGATATCGTCCAGCCGCCGCTCATCGTTCAGGGTTTTCGGCTGCAACCGCGATCTTGCCACGAGTCGGATAGCCACATTCGCTACATCGATCGCTCGACGTGCCGCGCAAATCGTAGGCGCAGCGAACACAAAGCCCGCGCCGGCGACGCAGGTGAGGGCGATAGTAATTTGCCCAGCTCCAATGAGCCGCTGGAGTCGCGAGTAACAAGAACAAGAACCAATACGGCAAAGAGATCCCTATTGCCAGGAATGATTTTCCGGGAGGTCCGACCCTCTCTCCAATCCTGAACGAAAAGGGCTTAGCGACGAACGCCCAACTCCCTGGATTCGAGTAACATCCAGTAGCCTCACCGTAGAGGAAACCTTTGTAGACGTATATCGACACTACACTCGGGTAAAGCGCGACCGACAGCTCGCAATCGTCAGTCAAGAAGATTTTGCATCCTTGCCGGCCTTCTTGCCCCTGTACCCATAACGGACCAAGGAGGACTGAACACACCGAGCATACAAACAGCAAAGACAGATGGCCTAGCCTGCACATTTTAATTCCGGGGACACCATACTCATTCCCCGCTGCTCTTCTTTTTTCGCGATGACCTGCTGCACCATCGTCCCCGATCCGTTGTTGATCTGGACGATCTGTTGTCCGTCGTAGAAGTATACCTCGGTTTTGTTGTCCTTGACAGGGCCTGGCGTGCTTTCGCACGCCGCGTCGCCAGGCGACGCCCCGGCGGCCGCCGGGTAGGACCAGTCAAGGACGCCAGAGCTGGTGACCACTTTCTTGATCCGCCGCCCCAGGCCGTCGAGCTTGTGTGATCGTGGTCGAGGTGCCGTAGAACGCAAGCGGTCGACCTTCGTGCCTCCAGTTTCCCGTCTCTGAGCGCTCGCTCCGCGAGCGCCCTCCCACCGATCACCCCTCGAGTTCTATGGCTGGAGGAACCCATGCCATGATGCGCTGCCATCGACCCATACTCTCGGCCGTCGCATCTCGCCCCACGATGCGGGTTCTTCCGGCTCCGGTCTATCCTCCGTCCATCCGCAATCGACCTTCGACACTTGTCCTGAGCCTCGAAGGAATCGACAATCCCCATTGTGCCTCTATGCCTCCATGCCTTGATGCCTCACCTTCAGTGCCACAACATGGCACTCACGAAAAAACTGTACTCGCAAAACGAACCCATTTGACAGTGATGACTCACAAAACGAAGCACAAGTGTTGCCGCTCGCGGCCCTCATCGCCCCGTCGCTCGCCCCCCGTCAAGCCCCGACGGGCCTGCGGCCTCCAGCCCAGGGTTGTCCCGGCGAGCCGGGACTACCCTCGGTCGGCGGGGAGCAAACCATACCAACCCCAACGGGATTACGGCGCAGTCGTTGGCCATGCCGCCTATCCCGAACCGCCACCGTTTTCTTGCCAAGAACGGCGGTTGCATCCGCTGCGGGGTGTCGTACAATAGGGGTGGTTGGATCCGACGATCGGGTCTTAGAGTTGTGGTTCGCCGAGGATGGCCCGCACCTTTTTGCTCATCTCGCCGCTCCTACCTTTGGGCCGGTTGGTCGGCCTCTTTCAGATCGACCCTGAAAGTAAAAACGGGGTCGAATCGCCCTTGAACAGGAGAAAAGTACATGGGCAAAAAATTGTATGTCGGGAACCTGGGTTACAACGCGACGGATGCGGACCTGCAGCGGTTGTTCGGCGCCCACGGCACCGTGGAGTCCGCGCAGGTCATTAACGACCGCGACACCGGCCGCAGCAAGGGCTTCGGGTTCGTGGAGATGGCCTCGGCCGCGGAAGCGGAGGCGGCCATCGCCGCGTTGAACGGATCTCAGCATGACGGCCGGGTGCTGAAGGTCAACGAGGCCAAGCCCAAGGTTAGTTCCGGCGGCTCCGGCGGGGGCGGACGCCGCTCGTATTAGCCATCTATGAAGCAGGCTTTGTCAAGCCACCGGTGCAAGGAAGGTGGGGGAGAAGTCTCCGCACATTCCCTCTCGCCGTCGGCGTCGGTCGATCTGCCCATCTCAGCCGTCGCCTGCGCTCCGGGGTGTGCCTTCTCCCCCACATTCTCTTGAGCCCGAGGTGGAGGGAG
>JAZDHF010000270.1:0-14238 GCA_043806315.1 Planctomycetota bacterium
AGGGCCGGCCGGTGGCCCTAAAGGAAAGGAGCCCATGCTCATGCGTCTGAGTACCACGGATTCGCCGTTCCCCTGGCACAAACTCCCCGACAGCCCGGACCTCGTCGCCCTGCGTTTCCTGCTGGACCTGCTGCCCGATCAACGCGTGCTGGCCACCCTTCGGGCCTATCGCGGCAAGGGACGCAACGATTATCCGGTGCACATCCTGTGGCGGGTGCACGTGACGCGGTACCTGCTACGCCATCCGACCATGGAGGCCTGCCTGTCCGAGCTCGGCCGCAACCCCGCGCTGCGGCGTGTGCTGGGCATCGAGGATGGGCAGGGTGTCCCGGAAGCCTGGAACATGAGCCGTTTCCTGGAGGTCCTCGGGCACAAGCAGCACCTCGCCCTGCTGGAGGAGATGTTCGAAACCTTGGCCCACAGGCTGGGGTCAGCGGTGGCGGACCTGGGACGGAACACGGCGGGAGACTCGGCGACCTTCTCCGACCGGGCGGCGCGGACACAATTTTATACAATACCTGGAGATTTGCAGCGCAAAATCGGTTTTGGCGGGGTTGCCCATCGCCCGCCCAACGCATAAGCTACCGGCATGTTTCCTCCGGCGGTTGTAGGCGGGGCCTCCGTCGGCGGCGTACCTGCGGTTCCCGTCAGGAGTGATTCCTCATGTTCCGGCACCCCATTTGGCAAAACTGGAAACGAACTGCGATGGCTGTGTTGATGTCAGTGCCTTCGATCGCCCTGGCGGCGGGAGAAGAGAAGGAGAAGAAGGTCCTCGAACGAAGCGACATCGAGAAAAAGCACACCTGGGCGACGGAAGGCATTTTCCCCGACGACAAGGCGTGGGAGGCCGAGTACGCGGCCGTTGAGAAGAAAGTGCCGGAGATGGCGGCATTCAAGGGCACGCTCATGAACGGCCCGGACCAACTACTCAAGGTACTCAAGGCCAAGGACGAGACCGACGCGCGCATTGAGAAAGTATCCGTCTACACTTCGCTGATTGCCGACCAGGATACGCGCGTGGGCGCCGCCCAGGCGATGAAGGCCCGCGCCCAGACCCTGGCGGTCAACTACAGCCAGGCGACATCCTGGTTCCAGCCCGAACTCACGGCCATTCCCTTTGAGAAACTCGACTCCTGGATGCGCGAGAAATCCGACTTGGGATCGTATCGCCAGTATTTTGACAACCTGCTCCGTCGGAAGAAATACATCCTTTCGCCGCGGGAGGAAGAGCTTTTGGCGATGGCGGGCGAGGTGACCAGCACGCCGGATAACGCCTACAATCTCCTCAAGAACGCCGATCTGAAGTTCCCCTCCATAAAGGACGCGGACGGCAAGATGGCGGAGCTTTCAGACTCAGCTTTCTACATCATGCTGGATTCGGCCGACCGGCGCGTGCGCAAGGAAGCCTATGAGGGCATCGTCGGGGCCTATGCCGCTCATCGCAACACTGCTGCTGCGCTTCTCAACGGCGCCGTCCAGGCTCATATTTTCAATATGAAGGCTCGTAGCTATCCGAGCTGTCTGGCCGCGTCGCTGGACGGAGGAAATATCCCCATCGAGGTTTATAACAACCTCATCAAGACGGTGAATGAAAACCTTCCACTCCTCCACCGCTACGCAGACCTGCGAAAACGCGTGCTGGCGCTTCAGGATGGGACCCACGACTACGATCTGTACTGCCCGCTGATCGCCGGGCAGGCACCGGAATATAGTTATGAAAAGGGAGTAGACACGATTACGACCGCCCTTAAGCCGTTGGGCGACGACTACTTGTCGGCCATGAAGAAGGGCTTCGAGTCGCGTTGGGTGGACGTTTATCCGACCAAGGGCAAACGCAGCGGGGCGTATTCCAGCGGGACGTTCCTGACCCAGCCCTATATCCTGCTGAACTTCCACGGAGCCTACAGCGACGTTTCCACATTGGCCCACGAGATGGGTCACTCAATGCACTCCTTACTCTCGCGCAAGAACCAGCCGTACGTATACAGCGACTACGACATCTTCTGCGCCGAAGTGGCCTCCACCTGCAACGAGATCCTGCTCCAAAACTACATATTGGCGAACACGACAGACCCCAAGCAGAAGCTCTACTTGCTGAGCGAGTTCCTGGAGAGCATGCGCGGCACGATATTCCGCCAGACGATGTTCAGCGAATTCGAGCAGCGCATCCACGAAATGGCGGAGAAGGGCGAACCGTTAACGGCCGACTCTCTCGGTGTCGCGTATGGCGCGATCATGAAGAAGTACTACGGGTCGTCATATAAGCACGACGCACTGACCGATAACTACTGGGCGAGGATTCCGCATTTCTACTACAACTTTTACGTTTACAAGTATGCCACCAGCTATTGCGCCGCCTCAAACATTGCCTCCCGAATAGGAAAGGGCGAGCAGGGGGCCCGCGACGCATACCTGGGCTTCCTCAAGAGCGGAAGCAGCAAGTACCCCATCGACCTGCTGAAGGCGGCTCGCGTAGACATGACCTCGCCGGAACCGATTCGGGACGGTATGAAGCTGTTTAAGGACCTCCTCGATCAAACGGAAGCGGTAATGAAGGAACTGGGAATGCTGCAATAGCCCTTCAGGCTGATGCGGAGCTTGGCGAAGGACTAACCGTGAAATCAGAATGGCGAATGCCTCCCCGCGGGGACGGCATTCGCCATTCCGTTTTCCTGTCACCCCGTTCGAAAACGCCCGTGCGTATTAAGAACGCCACGCGGGCTCTTCTCAAAGAGACATGGATGTGGCCACGCGTCGCGGACGACGAACGCCGACCGGTTTGGCTCCCGAAGAGCCCATCTGGCTTTGCTGTGCCGGCTGCGAGGCCGTCACGGGGACGTGTTGCGATCACGATCCCTTCGGCGGCTGCACGGACGGCTTGACCCGCGCGGAATGTAATTGCGGGCGATGCGAGTGGACCGAAGTCGCCTTGTGTGACGACGTGGAATGCCCGCGGGACTCCATCCCAACCGTCGGCGCCTGGGGACTCGCGATTCTGTCGCTTCTGCTCATGACCGGCGCGAAGGTCCGCTTCGGAAGGTTGCAGCAAACGTAGGGTCCGCTGTGCGGACCTTTTTCCCAACGATTGACGTGGGAACGGTCCGCGGAGCGGACCCTACATAGTTTCACGGCCGCGGCGGGTCGTCATCTTCCTCGTCATCGTCGTCGAGTTTCCACCGATCAGCCTCTTCCACGTCGTCGATCTCCCGTTCCATGTGTTTGAACATCTTCTCCTGGAGTGGGGCGAAGCGGCGGTACATGTCCAGGGTGGCTTGGTGCGAGTGGGCGATCACGTTGAGCTGAATGAGCTGCCACTTGAGCAGGCACTCCGGCTCCTTGATGGTCGAGAACGGGTCGCAGGTGAGGTGGGGCGACCCGTCGGGGGCCTGGCGGTAAAACTCACAGTCCTGACAGCGCAGCACGGCTGGGGCGCCTCCTCGGTCGGTGATCGGCCCGCCGGGTGGCGTGGCCGACCCCGCGACGCCATGCCGGCGCCCGGTTGGGCCGGGCTTTGGCACGCCGCCCACCGATCGAACCTCCGTATCCTACGGGCGACCCGACCCCGTCGCCAGCCTTACGCCGGCCCGGCCTCGTGGTAGTTTCGGTAAGCTGCATTTTTTCGCAAAATTTCTCTTGCGGTTTGGCCCGATATGTGAGAAGTTGAAGTTCTGAAACTTGATCCACTTACCGACCCGTCCCCCCATGGGTCGGTTCCCCCAAGGCCCGGTCCACCCCACCGGGCCTCTTTTTTCCGTACGCGCGGAACGCTACCAACCTGGGAGGAACCCACCGCCGATAACTACGTGACGGGGAGCCTGCGGAAGGAGCGGGAAAAACCTGCGCGCTGCGGCGCCTCGTTGGCTGTGCGGGAGTTGACCTCGGTGTTGCCGATCGTCGCCGGGCGAGTGATCTATCCGCTTCACGAACGGCTGCTGCGCCGGCCGACGTTCGCCTTTGCGCGCGAACTGGAACGTTCGCAATGGCTGTCCCCCAACGACATCCGGGCGCTCCAAAGGCGTAAACTTCGCGCTCTGCTGCGCCACGCCCGTGACAACGTCCCCTTCTACCGACGACGGTTTGACGACGCGGGGATCGACCGCGATGGCGACGATCCTCTTGAAATCCTTCGGCGACTCCCCCTGCTCGACAAGACGGAAATCCGCGCCTCCCTCGGTGACATGCTATGGCATCAGGCGCCGGGAGGACTCTTCCAAACAAGCACCGGCGGCTCGACCGGCGAGCCGTTGATCCTCTATGTCGATCGGCGACGGCAGGCCTGTGACCAGGCCGCCCGAATCCGCAGCCATCGTTGGTTCGGCGCCCGCCCCGGCGACCGCGAGCTTTACCTGTGGGGCTCGCCGATCGAGAAGCAGCGATCCGAGGGCGTCAAGCGCCTCCGCGATGCGCTGTTCAACCAACGCTTGCTCGACGCCTTCAATATGTCCCCAGAGCGGATGGACGCTTACCTGGACGAATGGGACCGTTTCCAGCCCGTTTCTCTCTTTGGTTATCCGAGCAGCATTGTCCTGTTGGTGGATCATGCCCGATCGCGCGGCCGCCGACTCGACACCCGCTGCCTGCGGGCCGTCTTTGTCACCGGCGAGGTGTGCTGTCCGCGGGATCGGGAGAAGATCGCCGCCTACTTTGAGGTCCCCGTCGCCGACGGATACGGGAGCCGCGACGCCGGCTTCATCGCCCACGAATGCCCCGAAGGCCGCCTTCACGTCACCGCGGAGAACGTGCTCGTCGAGATCGTTGACGACCATCGACCGGTAGCGTCGGGGGGTCAGACGAGCCGACCGAGGGTAAGACGACGCGACCAAGACGGGAGCGTCCGGGAGGGTCCGTGCGGGGAGATCGTGATCACTCATCTCGACGCCTACGCCATGCCCCTGATCCGCTACCGCACCGGCGACATGGGGCGTTTACTGCCCGGTCGGTGCTCCTGCGGGCGGGGATTGCCGCTCATGGACGTCGTCCAAGGCCGGACGACCGATTTTCTGTACCTCCCCGACGGTAACACCCGCCACGCTCTGTCGATCATCTATCCGCTCCGCGAGACGCCCGGCGTCAGCCGCTTCCGCGTCGTTCAGCACGACGACTACTCGGTCGTCATCGAGGTCGTGTGCGACGACCGGATCGCGCGGGTCACGCCGGAAGCCGTCGCACGCCGCGTGCGCCCCGTCATCGGCGAGCATGTGCCTCTCGATGTCCGCCTTGTCGAGCGCATCGACCCGATGGCCTCAGGCAAACATCGCTACGTTATCTCCCACGCCCGGCCCGCGATACGTGGGGGTCAACAGCAGGAGAACGTTCGTGCTTAGCGCCCCGGCGGGAACGTCCGCACTCGCAGACCGCGATGCAGCGTCACCCCTTGTGGGTGACGCCGATACGGCGTTTGCGCCGCCCACAAGGGGCGGCGCTACGTTGAGTCCGTGCACCGAGTGCCGCATCGTGGCACTTTCGTCCGAGCCTCGCGCCTATTGGGATCGCTACGTTCTCGACCATCCCGAGGGGACGCTGTTTCATACCCTGGGCTGGCGCGACGCAGTGGCGGCGACCTTCGCCCATGAGGAGCTTTACGTCCTGGCGACGCGCGGGGGTCGCATCGTCGGCGTTCTACCGATGTTTCAAGTCAACAGCCGGTTCGGCGGGCGGATGCTGGTCAGCGTACCCTACGGCGTCGGCGGCGGAATCCTGGCCGACGACGACGAGGTCGTCGCCGCTCTCTTCGCCCACGCTCGCCGCGTTGCGGAAGAGCGCGATTGCCGCGTGATCGACCTGCGCAGCGAACGAGCGATGGTCCCGGACCTGCCGATCATCGGCCGCTACGTCGGCTTCAGCCGAGAGCTGCCGGATCGACCGGGGGATGTACTCGGTTGGCTCCCCCGCAAAGCCCGGGCTGCGGCGCGAAACGCTCGCAGCAAGTACGGATTGACCGTTTCCTTCGGTGACAAGCACCTGGAGGAGGTCTGGCGTCTTTACTCGATCAGCATGAGGCGCCTGGCGTCGCTGACCTATCCGCCCAAGTTTTTCGAGCGGCTCGTTGCCGCCACGCCTGACCGACACTGGACGTGCGTGGTCCGGTGGCGGGGTCGGACGGTCGCGGGGCTCCTCACTTTCCTCTTCCGCGATCGGGTGATGCCTTACTTCATCGGCGCCACGGACGACGCGAAGCGCTGCAGCGCCGCCAACTTTATCTACCTCGTGACGACGGAGCGCGCGGTGGAGGAGGGATACCGCATCTTCGACTTCGGCCGATCGCGGCGTGACAACACCGGCAGTTACGACTTCAAGCGGTTCCACGGTTTCGAGCCGCGGCCGCTGGGTTATCAATGCTACACACGACCGGGCTACGCACCGCCGAACCTTACGCCCACAAATCCGGCCCTTTCAGTCGCCCGGCGCATCTGGCCTCACCTGCCACTCCGGCTGACGCAAGTGGTCGGCTCGCGCCTGGCCAAGCACATTCCCGGATAGTCCCATGAACATCCTCTACCTCGCCCATCGCATCCCCTACCCACCCAACAAGGGCGACAAGCTCCGCGCGTTCCGACACATCGAACATCTGAGTCGGCGTCACCGCGTCTGGTGCGCATGTTTCGTGGATACGCCCGGCGACCGTCAATTCATCGAGCCGCTGGCTCGCTACTGCCAAGACTTGGTCGCCATTCCGATGGGTCGCGTTCCGTCCGTGCTTCGCGGTCTTGCGGTCTTGCTTGCGGGCGGAACCATGACCGAGTCCTTCTACCGTCACGACCCCATGACCGACGCCCTGCGCGTTTGGTCGAAGCGGACTGCGTTCGATGTGGTCGTGGCGTTCTCATCCAGCATGGCCCAGTATGCACTTCGGGTTCCCGCTCAGCGACGCATCCTGGATTTGTGCGACTGCGACAGTCAAAAATGGCTCGATTACGCCGCCTCCTCCCATCGCCCGGTCCGGTGGTTTTATGAAGCGGAAGGTCAGCGCTTGGCGGTAAAGGAGCGTGCCTGGCTCGACGCCTTCGACGCGACGCTGCTCATTTCAAAGGATGAGGCAATGTCCATGCGGACTGCCGCACCATCCGCGAAATTGCACATTCTTACCAACGGCGCAACGCTTCCCGACCTCGTCTCACCGTTGGAACCGCATCCCTCCACGGTTGGTTTCGTCGGGGTGATGAACTACCGCCCGAATGTGGACGCGGTTCGTTGGTTCGTGGATCAATGCTGGCCCGAGGTGCGGAGCGCGTACCCCGACGCCGTCTTCCGCATCGTCGGCCGATCGCCGGTTCGACGAGTCCGCCGGCTGTCACGCGTTTCCGGCGTCGAGATTGTGGGTGAAGTGAAGGACATTGGGGACGAAGTGCGGCGGTTCGACGTCAGCGTCGCGCCGTTGCGGATCGCCCGCGGGCTGCAAAACAAAGTGCTCGAAGCGATGGCCGCCGCCAAGCCGGTGGTCCTCACGACCGAGGCCGCCATGGGGATCGACGCCCGCGACGGCGAGGACTATCTCATCGCCGACGCTCCGGCTCCAATCGCCCGCGCCGTCGCCCGACTCCTCCGTGATCCGGCCGAGCGCGATCGAGTCGGCTCAAACGCTCGACGCTTCGTGGCCACCCATCACCGTTGGGACGACGTTCTGCGGAAGTTCGAGTTGATCGTCGTGGGCGCGGTCGAACGCGAGACGCCGCGTACGTCCGTGGCCGTCGCCGCAAGTTCGTCGATTCCCACCGCTGTTGCGACCTCCTAATCTCCTCCCGACAATGCCTGGGACTCACCGTCGTCATCGTCTTCCACCCCGCCCACGAAGGGTCCGACCTGCCCACCTCGGAAAAGTATTAGAAGGACCGTGGGGGACCGACTCTCTGGTCGGTCAAACTGTAGCGTCACCCCTCGTGGGTGGCGCACGCGTTCTGGGTGACCCAACCGAAGCTGCGAGCCGGAGCGAACGAATTCTTCCTTTGCCCGATTCCTGTCACACGTCGCCTTGGGTGCCCCAGCCCTTGGGCTGGGGGACTGACTCGGCAGAGCAGAGCAACCGCTCCTCCGGGCACTCATGGGACGATCACGGAGCTGAACATCAGTCCCCCACCGCAAGCGGTGGGGCACCCAGCGCCTGAAAAATGTCCCCACGATCCTGACGCGGACCCCGCCCGCGGGAGTGTGCAACGCCGCAGTGGCACTCAGTTCTCGTTGGCGATACCCTCATCGCAGATGTACGGGCTTGTGCTCATCGCCGTCGGCGGACCGTTCCTCATCTCGCTGGCGATGACTTACGGCGTCCGGGCTTGGGCGCGTCGGGCGGAGTTCGTCGATCGTCCGGGCGGCCACAAGCGACACGAGTCGGCGGTTGCCCTGGGCGGCGGCATTGCCTTTATGCCGGCCATTTGCGGCCCGGTCCTCTTGGGAACCATCGCGGCTTGGGTCATTCACAGCGACGACGCCGGGCCCGACTGGCTGCCGGCGTTGGCTCAGACGCACCTCGCGGGAATCGCCTCGAAACTGCCCGCCATCTTAGCGATCGTCGGGGGCGCGATTGTTCTTCACCTAGTCGGACTGATTGACGACCGCCGTCCGCTCGGCCCGGCTCCCAAGTTCATCGCCCAGTTCGCCGTTGCGATTTTCATCGCCGGACCCGTCGGCATTCGTGCTCTCCAAGTCCTTCCCCTGCCGCTTTCGTTTGCCGCCACGGTCCTTTGGATCGTAGTGATTACCAACGCATTCAATTTCCTGGACAACATGGACGGCCTGAGCGCCGGAGTGGCCGCCATCGCCGCCGCCATTTTCGCGGTGACGGCCGCCCGTAGCGGTCAAGTCTTCGTGCCCGCGATGGCCTGCGTGATCGTCGGGGGACTGCTTGGGTTTCTCGTCTACAACTTCTCGCCCGCGACGATCTTCATGGGCGATGCGGGGAGTCTGCCTCTCGGCTTCTTGATGAGCGTGGTGACCATCCTGACGACCTTCTACGACCCCGCCCGGAACTTGACCCCCTTGGGCGTTATCGTGCCCATCGTCGTCCTGGCCGTCCCCCTCTACGACGTCACGAGCGTCGTGATCCACCGCCTTCGCGCCGGGGACAGCCCGCTTCGCGGCGACACGCGACATTTCTCACACCGTCTCGTGAGACGGGGTATGACGCCGCGCGGGGCGGTTCTCACCATCTATCTCGCCACCGCCGCCACCGGGTTGCCCGCGATCATCCTCCCCACCGTCGATTGGCCCATCGCCGTTCTGCTGCTCCTTCAGTGCCTCGCCGTCGTCACCATGATCGCCGTCCTCGAACACACCCCAAATCCGAACCCGGAGCGCAAGCGACGGGCCGACTGACCCAGCGCTTGGGCTTCGGGTTCGGATTTGATCGTCCGCAATCGACAATCAGCGTCTGGCAGGCGCCGGCGGCTCTCGCGTGCAACAGTACACCCACCCTATCTCGAAGATGTGCGCTGACATGGCGACGTGCGGATGCGTCTGTGGGACGGGGTTGGGAACGGCGTCGATTCGGGGCGAGATCACGTACACACGGTCGAAACTTGCGATCTGCGATCTGAGCGCCTCATCCGGCTGCTCGCGGAGCAGCACCGTCGGCGGGTTGTGTGGAAGGTAGTAGGACACCATCTGAAACATTCGCAGCGCCCAGAAGCGAGGCCACTCGACCGCGTCATACACCAGCAGGTCGTTGGGCGTGATGTCCGACTGAATGAGCCCGGCAGCGACGCGGCTGTGCGGATTGTCCTGCGCCGGCAGCCAGATGACCGTCGGCGCAGCGGCGAGAAGAAAAAGGGCGATCGCGCCTCGGCGCAGGCGTGTGGGAAGGTCGCTGATGGCGATCCCCAGCAGCCCGGCCAGCCCGGGAAGGGCAACCGAAAGATAACGGAAGTGCGTGAGATGCTGCCGCGTCGTGGCTAAGTCGATGGCCGCGAACGCGAGCACGGGAACAAAGTACCAGCACGCGAAGAGGACGGCCGGCCTCGCACGCCGCAGCCAAAGGTAGACGCACGTGGCTGCCATGAGGCCGGCGCCCAGCAGCGCATTGGGCTCACTCAGTTTGAAGCGGTGAACGCGGAAGAGCATGCGAATCGGGAGATCGACGATCCGCAGTACGGTGCGTTGGGCGTGATCGGGCAGTTTCTCGTCCAACCAGTCCTGCGAGGCGATGAACGTTCGTTGCCCCAGCACGTGCGGGCCCCAGATGACAAGGAACAGCAAAGCGGCGGCCGCCGTCGCGCCGAGCCACGCCCGCAGAAGCGGCCCGCGCCAGCGAAGCAGCACGTACACAAGCTGTCCGCAAAACGCGAAGGCGGCGAAATAGTGGTTCATCGTAGCGGCGAACAGCGTCGTACCGTAGAGGGCCGTGTGAACCGACTTCGACCGCGCGCCCCACGTCGACCATCGTTGCTCCATCCGAACAAGGAGGTAGAAGCTCACGTTCACGAGAAGCCCGCTGAGACTGTAGGGCCTGTTCTCCTGCGCCATGTTGATGTGGCAGAAGGAGAGCGCGAGGATCAGTGCGATCATCGGCGACGCACGGCGCAAGCCGAGTTCCCTCACCGCCAGCGCCACCGGTACGATCGAAAGAACGGAGAAGACCAGGGGCATGAAACGAACCGCGGCCTCGCCGTCGCCGACGAGTCGCCGCCAAAGGAGAAGCAACATGAAGTAGACGGGCGGATGGCTGTCGTCGTCCATCGTCCGCCACACGGCGACGAGCGAGCTGCGCTCCGTCAGGTCCGAGTATCGCGGAAGGTCCCGGAGGATGACGCCGTGAGGGAGCCGCTCCACCGGTCCGCGGGCGCAGGCCGAGTTGTACATGGAGTGAATCTCGTCCTGCCAGAAAGCCTCCCATCCCAAGTGGTACATCCGCACGCCGAGGGCGAGAGCCAGCAGGCCGCCCATCAGCGCCCATCGCCACCTGCGCGAAAGCGCACTCGCGTCCGGCGTTGGCGTGTGGGGTTGCTGCGTAGTTCTGTTCACGCTCGTTCGTCTTCTCATCGCGCGGCATTGGAGCGCGGACGTCCATACGGAGTCGGCTTAGTATCCGCGCGATCACGCCCTTCTCCTACGCGCTTCTGGGATCGAAGGTGCTTTTCTACGCCGAGAGAATCCAGGCGATCGTCCGACGCGCCCGTGATCCTCGCCCTGACGCCGCGTATCCACGATAAGACAAATGTTAAAGCGTCCATGTAGGCTATTCGCCGGCGGCGTGCGAGATGGGTATTTCGTGGTTGTCCTTCGAGGTCCGGGAATCGTACAATTGGGGTGTTGACACGCGCCTCGGGGCCGCTAGTATGAATGGCCCGCCGTTGGATAGCAGCGGCAAAGCTCTTTGACAAGTGAACAGGTTTGTCGTCGTGAGAATGTGACATCGGTCGTCGCCGCGTCCTTTAGGTGACGGTCGATCGAAGCTCGCCTCATCGCCGTTAACAGCCGGCGCATGAGACGAGCAAGGTGTACGTCGGGCCCGCGAGGGACCGACAACTTTCGTTCTCATGGACGCAAGAATGAAAGCCCTTAGTCGTATCTGACTCCCGACTTCGGTCGGGACTAGGAAGCGAACAAAAACTGAAGAGTTTGATCCTGGCTCAGAACGAACGCTGGCGGCGTGGCTAAGGCATGCAAGTCGAACGGACCTACTCAACGGGTAACTGGAGGGTAGGTCAGTGGCGAACGGGTGAGGAATTCATGGATAACGTGCCCCGGACTCAGGGATAGCGTTGTGAAAGCGACGGTAATACCTGATGACCCCGTAGGACCGCATGGTCCCGCGGGCAAAGCTCCGACGGTCCGGGAGCGATTCATGTCCTATCAGCTAGTTGGTGAGGTAACGGCTCACCAAGGCGGCGACGGGTATCGGGCGTGAGAGCGTGACCCGACACATCGGAACTGAGATACGGTCCGGACACCTACGGGTGGCTGCAGCAACGAATATTCCGCAATGGACGAAAGTCTGACGGAGCGACGCCGCGTGCAGGAAGAAGTCCCTCGGGATGTAAACTGCTGTCAGGGGTGAGGAACACCATGACCAACCCCAGAGGAAGCCACGGCTAACTCCGTGCCAGCAGCCGCGGTAATACGGAGGTGGCGAGCGTTGTTCGGAATCACTGGGCTTAAAGCGCGTGTAGGCGGAACGGCAAGTGTCGGGTGAAAGCCCTCGGCTCAACCGAGGAACCGTCTGGCAAACTGCCGTCCTTGAGGTAGACAGAGGTCACTGGAACGACGGGTGGAGCGGTGAAATGCGTAGATATCCGTTGGAACGCCGGCGGCGAAAGCGAGTGACTGGGTCTGTCCTGACGCTGAGACGCGAAAGCGTGGGTAGCAAACAGGATTAGATACCCTGGTAGTCCACGCCGTAAACGATGCGCACTAGGTATGAGGGACTCTGACGTCAATCGTGCCGAAGCAAAAGTGCTAAGTGCGCCGCCTGGGGAGTACGGCCGCAAGGCTAAAACTCAAAGGAATTGACGGGGGCTCACACAAGCAGTGGAGCATGTGGATTAATTCGAAGCAACGCGAAGAACCTTACCTGGGTTTGACATGCTTGGATGCCCTTCTGGAAACAGGAGTAAGCTGCCTTCGGGTGAAACTTGCACAGGTGCTGCATGGCTGTCGTCAGCTCGTGCTGTGAAGTGTCGGGTTAAGTCCCTTAACGAGCGAAACCCCTATCGTTAGTTGCCATCGGGTCAAGCCGGGAACTCTAGCGAGACCGCCGGCGTCAAGCCGGAGGAAGGCGGGGACGACGTCAAGTCATCATGGCCTTTATGCCCAGGGTTTCGCACGTGCTACAATGGTCCGTACAGAGCGAAGCGAGACCGTGAGGTGGAGCAAATCGCACAAAGCGGGCCCCAGTTCGGATTGGAGTCTGCAACCCGACTCCATGAAGTTGGAATTGCTAGTAATCGCGGATCAGCCACGCCGCGGTGAATGTGTTCCTGAGCCTTGTACACACCGCCCGTCAAGTCATGGGAGTTGGGAGTACCCGAAGTCCGTTTAGCCAACCGCAAGGGGGCGGCGGCCGACGGTAAGCCCGATGACTGGGACTAAGTCGTAACAAGGTAGCCGTAGGGGAACCTGCGGCTGGATCACCTCCTTTCTAGAGGATTATCTAGACCACGACGCTTCGGCGCCGTGGAAAAGTCAGCACACTCTCAGCGGTCGCTCCTTAACCGGAGCGGTCGTGGCCGATAGCGAGAGCCTTTGACCCGACGACAAACCTGTCCTTGATACACCGACGCCCGGCGGATTGCTCGCGCCTTCCGCCGGGCGTTTGGTTTGTTACATCGCTGCTGAAGCGCTGGCTGCTGGGAACCCACCACGGCGCGGTCAGCCCTGCGCACCTGGACTACTACCTTGATGAGTTCACCTTTCGCTTCAACCGCCGTGGCTCGCAGTCCCGAGGGAAGTTGTTCTACCGCCTGCTCCAGCAAGCCGTTACCACCAAGGCGGCCTTTGGCCGCAACCAAACCCGCGGGATCAGCGGGTTGACGGATTCCTATAGCACAAGTGGCGTTCTGGCCTCACCATGGTTGTTGTTCCGGCAACCCGTGGAAAGGAGAACGCCGTGGAACAGTTTACCACAAAGCACCACGACAAGATTACCGGCACGATTTCGTGTTTCGATCGGATTCTCTTCAAAGGCCATCTGCCGTTGGGCTGGCCGGGAGCCATGGAGGGATTCCTCGCCCGCCAAGGGCTGCGGATCAAGGATTTCGGTTCCTTTGTGAACCGGCACTCCGAGCGCATCAAGCAGCACGCCAAAGCGATGGCCGAGCGCTGCGGTCGTCCCTACATTCACTTGAGCGGCCCGATCCGCAAGGAGGATCGCGTTCGGGCCATCGTGGAGCGGGACAAGATCACCGACGGTCTGGTCTGCGTGCTCGCCGCGGTGGAAGCCTGCCAGAGCTTCAAGCTGGCCTACGGCGAAGGCAAACCTCATCTCGTCTCCGCTCGTCGCAAGTGTCTGTGTCTCTATTTCTACTTCGTGGACCGCCAATTGGGGTTGGCGCTCGGCTTGCTTATACTCCGCGCGGCCTGAAATGAGGTTATTGCCTGTTGGCCGATTTGGGTTCTAATCTACCTTCCCGCCAGGATCGGCGTGGTTAAAGGAGAAGCCAAGGATGGCTAAGGAGTCTGCAATAAATAACTTTTACCTTTTCCGAGCGTTGCGGTCCGTCCGAGACCGGATGGTATAGTTCCACTGCGGATGCGTGGCGTGGGGCTGTAGATTGATGTCTTCCATCTGTTGGTCGGTGATCTTGATGC
>JAZDHF010000271.1:0-15686 GCA_043806315.1 Planctomycetota bacterium
CAACAAGGTGCGACAGGCGCTCACGAAGCTCGACTGGATGGTCGCGGTGAGCATATTTCCGACGGAAACGTCCGAGTTCTGGCGCGGTCCAGGCATGGATCCCACCACGATCGCGACCGAAGTGTTCCTGCTACCATGTGCGGCCTCGGTTGAGAAGGAGGGCAGCATCACCAACTCCGGACGCTGGGCGCAGTGGCGTTACAAGGCGGTTGATCCGCCGGGGGACGCGTTGCCCGACGCCGAGATCATGAACGAGATTTTCCTGGCCGTGAGAGCGCTTTACGACGCTGAGGGCGGCGCCCTTTCCGACCCCATCATGAATCTGAAATGGGATTACTTTGACGGATCGGAGAGCGCTGCGCGACTGATTGCCAAGGAGATCAACGGCTACTATCTGGAGGACTTGACGGAAGCCAACCCCGACGGAACCACAACCGATCGCGCTGCGGGGGATCAAGTGCCGAACTTCACCAAGCTGCGTAACGACGGCAAGACGTCGTGCGGCTGCTGGATCTACAGCGGGTCGTATAACGGTGCCGATTTCGAGACTGGCAACCTAATGGCCCGCCGGACGGCCTCTGACCCGGCGGCCGACCCGATCGGTCTGAACGCCTCGTGGGCGTGGTCCTGGCCGCTGAATCGCCGGATCGTGTACAACCGCGCGAGCGTGAATCTCAAAGGCGAACCATACGACACCGGGCACCCGGTGCTCTACTGGGATGTGACGCAGTCGAAGTGGATTGGCGACGTAGTCGATGGGAACTACCCGCCTCTGCAGAAAGCCGACGGCACGGACAATGAGAGTGGGCGGCTCCCGTACATCATGGAGCCGGAAGGCGTGGGTCGTATCTTCGACATCGGCAAGATGGCCGAAGGTCCCTTCCCCGAACACTATGAACCGCTGGAGTCCCCGCTGGCCGCAAACCCGATGGGGCATTCCACTAGGCTCAACCCCGCGACATTCGTCCCGCCTGCGGAGGAAATGAACGCGGTGGCCGAGCCGGGCAGTTCCGAGTACCCCATCATCGCCACGACCTACCGGATGGTCGAGCACTGGCAGACCGGAGTGATGTCCCGCTGGGATCCGTGGCTTAACGAGCTTCAGCCCGAGATGTGGGCTGAGATGTCCGAGGAGCTTGCAGCGGAGAAGGGCATCAGCAATGGTGAACACGTTAAGGTGAAGAGCGCCCGCGGTGAGATACGGGCGGTGGCCATCGTCACCAAACGCTTCAAACCGTTTACGATACAGGGGCAGACGGTTCATGAGGTCGGGATGCCGTGGTGCTACGGGTGGCTGGCGCCTGATCGCGACACCACGCGGATCGTCGATGTGAACCAGTTGGTGCCCAACGTGGGCGACCCGAATACGCGAATCCCGGAAAGCAAGGCCTTCATGGTCGATGTGGTAAAGGAGGCGTAAGCCATGGCAAACGGAAAGGCAGTCTTGTTTGATGCGACCAAGTGCTTTGCTTGCCGGTCGTGCCAGGTGGCCTGCAAGCAATGGAACGAGCTCTCCGCTGAGCCGGTGGTGCCCACTAACCGGGGGACGTACGAGAACCCGCCGGACTTTTCGGCCTACACTTGGCTGAAGATCCATTTTAAGGAGAGCGAAAGGTCTGACGGGAGCATCGCCTGGAACTTCGTGCGGAACTCCTGCCGGCACTGCATCGATGCCCCGTGCAAGCAGGCCGCCGAGAACGCGGGATCCATCACCGTCGACGAGCAGACCGGCGCCGTCCTCTTCCAGGAAGGCACAAAGAACGAGTCGTACAGTAAGATTCGGCTGGCCTGCCCGTTCGACATCCCGCGCCAGGGAGCGGATGGGCAGCTTTATAAGTGCGTGATGTGCGTCGACCGGGTGCACAACGGGGAGATACCTGCTTGTGCGAAGGCCTGCCCGAATGGCGCGATTGAGTTCGGCGATCACGAGGAAATCCTGGCGACGGCGGAGGCGCGGCTGCAAGTGGTCCGGGCTGACGGGTTCCCCAACGCTACGATCCTGGACCGCCGGGGCGTGCGTTTGCTGATCCTGCTGGCCGACCCGGCAAGCATGTACACGTTGACCACGCGGGAGTGATGCGCTCATGCCCGGACGCGGTTTGTCGGCGGAGGCTGCTCTTAAGGCGCTCGAGAAGCGCGCCGAGGTGGTACTCAAAGCCCGCCCGGCGTACGCGGAGATGGTCAGCTTCTACCTGACCGTTTTTCGCAGTCAGATTGAGTGGCGGGACAAGTTGGTGGTTCGCCCCCAGGCACTGGACGCCGAAAATCGGCGACAGTGCCTTGGGCGTGGCGCGCCCTTCGCCGAGTGCCACGATCCCGGCATCGAGTCGACTTCGCTCTTGAGCCTGTGGAACGTAATGAAGGAAGTGTTCCGCGAGGGCAATGAAGTTCTGCGCCAGGCTGTCGAGAGAATCGACACGGCGGAGCATGCTTCGGAGTTCGTACCGACCGCTTGGCTGGCGGAGCAACGGCCCGACTGCTATGAGTCCATCGCCCAAACCGCAGACCGGATCGGGATCGAGAACTCGGTTCTTGGCTCGTTGTCCCGCGCGGTGACTTTTCCACACTGGGAGCTTGTGGCCAAGAGCTGGTTGCAGGACAGTCACCTTAGCGGGTGGAGGCGGTTTCGATGCCCGACATGCGGCGGACCGCCGGGGCTTGTGGAGTCTTACAAGGAACAAGACGGCGGCGACGGGATCAGTGGATCGCGGCGGCGCTTTATGCACTGTCCGTTTTGCGGGTCGCGCTGGCCGGTTCCGGGGCTGCAATGCCCGGCCTGCGGCTCGACCAAGGAGGGCGATGCGAAGTACTTGTTTTCGCCCGACGAACGGGAGTTGCGCATCGACTTCTGTAAGAACTGTCATCGTTATGTCAAGGTTGTCGACGGCGACAGGGTTGCCGGGAGAATCCACGTCGGGCTGGAGCAGGTGGCGTCCGCTCATCTGGATATGATCGCCCGCGAGAAAGAATTGTTGCCGCTGGAAGGCGGCCTGGTGTTTTAGTTTTCGGTAGATGAAGAGGGAGCTAAACGTATGACGAAATCTGTAAATGGATTCAAGGTATTGGCCGTTTCGCTGGGGATTTGCGTCCTCTGCGCCGGTCTCGTCCTTTTCGGGACCGGCTGTCCGACTTCGACGTCGGGCTGCACGACAAACGCACAGTGCGACGACGGACTGTACTGCAACGGGGCCGAGACTTGCGCTAATGGAACCTGCGCCGCCGGGACCAGCCCTTGCGCGCAGGGTGTCACGTGCGACGAGACCGCCAACACTTGCGCCGCAGCCGGCTGTGGATCCGACGCCGATTGCGCCGAAGGTGAGTTCTGCGACACGCAGACCGGCGAATGTGTTGTCAACGTGAACCTCTATGAGACGGTGGAATTCGACCACGGCTTCCACCAGGGTGTCTCCGATTGCGGCACCTGCCACCACGATGGCGCCGGGTTCTCCACCTGCGACACGTGCCATGACCGTGACGCGGTCGTGGGCGGTATCCCCGTCCTGCAGGATGCGATGCACAACGTGGACACCGGCTGTTGGGCATGCCATGACGACACAACGGTGGACGGACTCCGGGATTGCAGGGTGTGCCACACCGCGTTGGGTGATTAGCCTGCGAGTTGTGACGCGTTTCTCCGTGTAACCCAAACGAAGCAGCCCTTGAGTGCGGGAGAGCTGCAGTGGGTCTTGCTGCGCCAGACAATCCGAGTATGACTCTTTCATTGCCGCATAATCGCCACCCAATTTGGGAGGCACCCTTGCTGCATAGGCTTTGCCGGGACCGGTTGACCCGGTGCCCCGAATTGTCTAGTCTGTTGGATTGCTCGCACAGACGCCGTTGTTTCGGAGTGCGCGGTCGTTGGCGAGCTCGGGATTGCACTACATCGCTTGTGACGAATCAAGCGGCAGAGAGAGATCAGCTACGATGTCGATTTCGCGGCGCGACTTTATACGGACGGTGGGCGTTGCCGGTGTTGCAAGTACGGCTGTCGGAGGACTCGCCGAGCAGGCACAGGCATCGGAGGCGGTAGCGATATCGGAGAAGCTGATGGGCGTGCTGGTGGATATCCCCAAGTGCATAGGGTGTCGCCGCTGCGAGTTCGCCTGCCAGGACGCGGCGGGGTTCGATCCGCCGGCACTCGAAACGTTCGAGGACAAGTCCGTCATGGCGCAGCCCCGGCGTCCCCACCCGCGTTCGCACACGATAATCAACGAGTATCACAATCCGAAGGACGAGACGCACCCGCTGTATAACAAGTTCAACTGCCTGCATTGCGTGGACCCGGCCTGCATGTCCGCGTGCTTGGTCAGCGCGTTTAGCAAGCAGGGGGACGGGCCGGTCGTTTACAACAAGAACCGCTGCATGGGCTGCCGCTATTGCATGGTGGCCTGCCCGTTCGAGATACCGACTTATGATTATGACATGCCTCTGACACCGCAGGTCCGCAAGTGTAACCTGTGCGCCCAGCTGGTGCCGCAGAAGCAGCCGGTTCCGGCCTGCGTGAAGATCTGCCCTGAAGAGGTGATGATCTACGGGAAGCGGAGCGATCTTCTGAAACTGGCCCACGAGAAGATTCGCGGCCAACCTAACCTGTACGTGGACCACGTATACGGGGAACACGAGGCCGGTGGAACGTCGTGGCTGTGGCTGTCCAGCGTGCCGTTCGAGCAGGTCGGGTTCAAACATTTCGACCCAAAGGCGCCCCCGCGGCTGACGGAGAAGATTCAGCACGCCGAATTCCGACTCTTCCTGCCGCCGATCATGTTGTACGGTCTCCTGGGGGCGGCCATGTGGCTTACCAAACCGGACCACCCACCCGATGCCCCGGGTGACGAACACTAATTTGCCTCCGGACCGGACTACTCAAGACTCTGGGAGTCAACAAACAGGAGGAACAGTGAGCGTGAGCGAACACCACGAGCCCAGGCCGGTTGAGCAGAGGATATTCACTCCCGGAGTCTTCGTGATGTTGACTCTGGTGATCATTGGCTTCTGTTTCGCCTTGTGGCGCTTCATCTTCGGGCTAGGCTCGATCACCAATCTGGACCACCAGCATCCGTGGGGGTTGTGGATTGCGGTGGACGTGGCCACCGGCGTGGCACTGGCGGCCGGGGGATTCACGACGTCGGCTTTGGCGCACATCTTTCACCGGGAGCACTATCATGCGGTCATCCGCCCCGCATTGCTGACCGCCATGCTGGGTTACACGTTCGTGGGTATCGGGCTGATGGTCGACCTGGGGCGATATTACAACATATGGCATCCTGCCTGGCCGACCATGTGGAGCCCCAACTCGGCGCTGTTCGAGGTGGGCATGTGCGTGATGTGCTACCTGACGGTGCTATACATCGAGTTTACGCCGATCGTGTGTGAGCGGTTCATGGTGGACCTGCGCTGGCCGACGCTGGGGCGGTTGTGCGGCGTGGTCCATGGGGCGTTGGGAAAAGTGATGCCTCTGTTCATTATCGCGGGCGTGGTCCTTTCCTGCGCTCACCAGTCGTCGCTGGGTAACCTCATGGTTCTCGCACCGACGAAGGTTCACCCGTTGTGGTGGACGCCCGTTTTGACGATTATGTTTCTGCTGTCGGCGATTTCGGTGGGGTACCCGATGGTGATCTTCGAGTCCATGTACGCATCGTGGTCGTTGAAGCTGAAGCCGGAAATGCACATTCTTAGTGCTCTGGCGCGCATCATTCCAATCACTCTCGGGCTGTACATGGCGGTGAAGCTCACGGACATGGTCGTTCGTGGGAGTTACGTTTACCTCGCCGACGGGTCCGTGCAGAGCGCCATGTTCATCGTCGAGATGCTCTTCGGGGTCATGGTTCCGTTCGCCCTGCTTCTCTCGCCCCGGTTGCGCAACTCTCCCCGGTGGTTGTTCTGCGCGGCGCTTATGGTAGTGCTGGGCGTTGCACTCAACCGCGTCAACGTGTTTCTAGTGGCGTTCCAGCCTCTATATCCGGTGAAGACCTATTTTCCAGCGATTGGTGAGTTCGCGGTGACGGTGGGCCTTGTTTCGCTGTTGATGTTCATTTACCGGGTCATAGTGATTTATTTTCCGGTAATCACACATCCCGGGAGAGCGAGGACGGCATGAACGGCTTATTGGATCGACGAATGATGCCTGTGCACGCGGTGCCGGTCTTGTGCGGCGCGGTTATGGTCCTGTGCTTCGCGGTGCTCGTCGCGGCGGCCGAGGATCCTAAACCGGCGCAGCCGGCGGAGACGCCCAAGCCTGCTCAATCGGCGGAGTCCGCTCAGCAGCAGAAGGACTGGGGAAAGGTCTATGTAGCCGGCAGGCCCAAAGCCGAGGAGATCGAAGCCCAAGAGAAGCAGGCCGCGGAAGCCGCCAAGCGGGCGATGGACGCGGCCAAGATGGACTGCAAGCAGTGCCACTCATGCGACAGCCCGACGAAGGAGAATCTGTGCCTCCAAATGTGTCCGCGCAGCGTCGCGGAGGCAATCGCGGATGCGGCGCACGAGCAGTTGCCGCCGGACGTCATCTTGTTGCATGCGTTTGGATGGGAAGAACGGCGCTTCATGCCCGTGCCGTTCAACCACAAAGTGCACTCCAACATGGCGGGGATGGCCGGCGGGTGCGATGTGTGCCATCACCGTAGCTCCCCCGGGAGGCTGCACCCTCCGTGCAGAGGATGTCATAAGGCCGCTTACGCGAAGCAGAGCGAAGAGGAAATGCGGATGCCCAGTCTGAAGGGCGCCTATCACCGCCAGTGCATGGGTTGCCACCGCAACTGGAGCCACAGCACCAAGTGCTCGATCTGCCATCTCCCCAAGGGCGACCAACGGGAACCGGTCGCGGATGTCCAGGAGTTTCTGTCGCCCTCCGATCCCGCCATCCACCCGCCCATCGAAAACCCGGAATACATCGTGAAGAAGACTGAGTATGAGGCCGGGCCGGTCACGATGTTCCGCCACCGCGAGCACGTTGACGTTTACGGCTACGACTGTGAGCGTTGCCATCGCGGGGCAAACTGCGCGAGCTGCCACGAGCGAGCCCGGAAGCCAAAGGAAACACTTGCGACGGTCAAGGAGCAAACCCACGACGCCTGCTTTGCATGTCATGCGGAGGATCGATGCGAGCGTTGCCACTCCAAGGAGGGCGAGGTTAAACCGCAGCGTTTCGACCATTCGGTTACCGGGTTTCCGCTGGAGAAGTACCACGGGCAACTGACCTGCCGTGCATGCCACAAGCGTCTGTTCTTCCTGCGACGGTTGGAAAGTGACTGCGGCTCCTGCCACAAGGACTGGAAGACGGATACATTCAACCACGCCGTGACCGGCCAGGCGCTGGATGAAAACCATCGGAGCATCGACTGCAAGGATTGCCACACGGACGGCAGGTTCATCAGTCCGCCCTCATGCAAGGAATGCCACGAGGACGACGAGGGGATCGAGTTCCCCAAGAAGCGTCCCGGCCCGATGGTGACGCCCGCTGCTCCCAATGCGATGGTGCCGGCAAAGGCGCCGGAAGCGACCGCGCCGCAAGGGACGCCCCAGCCGTTACCGCAAAAGCCGCCCGACACTGCCGCGCCGCATGGGGCGCCTTAGACATCCACCAAACGGGTGTATCTCGTTTTGAGTGGCATGGGCAAGAATCCGGTGTCCATCCCGAAAATACCGTTGCCCCTCCCGATACCTCATCCGACGGTCCTGTTGCCGAGAACACCGTGATTATCGGAGTCTGCGGTGCTGCAGGTTCTCCCCGGCAAGCTGCTCGGGCATATCGTTGTGTCCCGCTTTCGGGCAATCCGGCCACGACGAGGAGCGGGCGACCAGGTCGTGACAGTCGTCGACATAGTTCGTCGATCTCGGGAAGGAATTCGGCCTCAATACTGTACTCCGGAAAAACGATGATGTGGGCGCGTTTATCATAGCAGAATCGAATAGCGCACTGGATTCTCTCCCGAGGCCGCTCCTTCAACTGGGAACGAATTGCCGCGACCCGTTCCAGATATTTCTCTTGCCATGTCTTGATTGTCTCGCGACCCGTCGGTCTATCCGCTTCTGTCGCTTTGCTATCTGACCGCCCTGCAGAGACACGCGGTGGAGCTCGCCGCCGCCCCCGCGAAGTGGATGCCCTGGAACTACGAAGAGATGCTCGCTCCCGCCGCCTCGCCCCCCATCGCCACCCGTAGTTGATTGCCGCTGATTCCCGCCGAATCGACCGTCTCGGTCGCCGCCGCGCCCTCAATCGTGATCACGCATGCCTGCCGGAAGGACACGATCAATCGACTTGCCGAGGAACAAGTCCGGAATGATCCGTTGCCGCACGTGCGGGGCTCAGCAGGTTTCGACACGTCCCGGCCGGAAGGGGCAATCGCGCCTTTCTTCGCCGATCAAAGAGGCGGCCTCGGTTCCTTGCTTTGGGCGTCCGCGCGATTGCCACAGGTCGCCGCACAACCTGCAGAGGGCGCCGGCCGGAGCCGCGAAACTGTTGGGGTGTTCTTGCCGACGCCCGGCAAGGCCGCATACACCTCCCGGCTGGGTCAGTCGCGCGTGGTTGCATGAGGCCCTTGTGGGCCAGGAGGTGCAACATGGCGACTGAGAAAGTCGGCGTATACAAGAAATGGCATGGAACGGTTCCCACTTACAGACCGGGCGAGCTCTTACCCAGAGGCGAGTGGCCGAGGAAACGGCCATTTCGCTGGGCGGTGCGCTGGTTTGGATCGGATGGGAAGCGCTACAGCAGGAGCTTTGAAAGCAGAAAGGAGGCAAACAAGTACGCGGAATCACGGCAGGCGGATGTTCCGCGAAGCTGTTGCGTGCTCGCTCATCCACGAAAACCCCTTTCAGGGATTACGCCAGGAGAAAGTCGCACAACGGCCCTGGCAATTTGTCGGGCCGGCGGAACCGACGACTGATCGAAGCCTCGCCATCCCTTCGGTGGCGCGGCATGACGGGGCTGGGCTACTGTTGCGGCCTGAGGCTGGGCGAAGTGCTCAACCTGACGTGGTCCGATGTCGATTTCGAGCGAAGCCAAGTTCGAGTCGCTCGAAAGGACGCGGCGGAGCAGGTGGTTGGCGAGGGCCGTAAAGGAGCTGGAGTCGGGGAACACCTCATTCCACTCCGCGAAGGGCTTGTTGGTGGACCGTGCTCGCCACGGTGGGGCGCGATCGCCGGTTCCGGTGCGTCCCGACGGCGTTAGGATCTCCTCGCCGCGCCGAGGACTATGGGTTGGAATGAGTTTCCGGCGCAAGCGAGTTCAAGGAATTCGTGGGACCGTTTACACGGCGTGCCAAAGGACTTAGGATGGGGCGTGGCCAATGACCCCGATTGGAGGGGCGCGAGAGAAAGACGGACGTGGGATTGCCTGCCTGGGTCGTGCTCGGAGTAATGACGGTGGCCTCGGGAGCGCCGGCGAATCCAGCGTACCTGGCTGACCTGCTGCCTGCCGAAGTCCAGGGCTTCGGACCCGGCGGGCGGGATGGAGTCTACAACTCCGACACTCTCTTTGAGCTCATCAACGGCGGCGCCGAGGTGTACCGCGCTCTCAACGTACAGACTGTTCTCAGTCGGCGATACGTAAAGGACGGCGCTCCTGGCATCATTGTTGATGTTTTCGACATGGGATCCTCCCAAGATGCCTTCGGCGCCTATCACTACGACATGCGCGAGGAGAAAAACGCGGGAATTGGCCAGGAATCTGAATACGTGGGCGGGGCTCTTCATTTCTGGAAAGACCGTTACTTCGTTTCCGTTGTGGCTCTGCGTGAGACCGACGATTCCACCCGTGCGGTGCTGGCCCTCGGAACAGCGATCGCCGGAGCCATTCCCCGCCCCGGAGCTGCGCCACGGCTGGTCGGATTGCTGCCATCAAGAGGCCTGATCCGGGCGCAGATACACTGTTTCCACGATTGGGCCGGCCTTAATCGACTCTACATGCTCGCCGAGGAGAATCTGCTTGAGCTCGATCGCAGGACCGAAGGCGTCCTCGCGCGATATCGGCGCAGCTCCCAACCGATAGAAGGAGCGCGATCTCAGTCGTTTGTACTCGTAATGATCGACTATCCTTGTGAGCACAATGCAGAGCAAGCCCATCGGCGGTTTTTCGACAAGTACCTTGCGGATGCGGACGACCAGGGTACAGCCCGGATGGGAGACAACCTCTGGTCTGGGAGTCGTCGAGCAGGGACCGTGTTTGTGGGCGTCTTTGGCGCGCCCACTAGGGCAGAGGCTCTGAGGTTGATGGATGAAGTCAGTCAGGCCCAGCGACCCTGACGCTAACGCTACGAAAGGCAGCCATGAACAAGACAGACAGTGGACTAACCCGGCGAGATATCCTTCGTGGTGCCGGTAGTGTCGTGGTGGCCACGATGACCGGTGCATCCCTCTTTGGCCAAGGGCAACGACAGGCCGAGCCAAACTCGGATTCGGCGGCAGACGCTACCAAGAAGGACGTATCCGACCGGAAGGCCAAGGTGATCCTCATTCGCGACCAGAACGTCCTGGATGCCGGCGGCCAGGCCAAATCCGAGGTACTATCACGGATGCTGGACGAGGCTGTGACGGCGCTGCTGGGCGAGACCAAGCCGGAGGCGGCCTGGAGTCGGTTAATCCATCCGTCCGACGCCGTCGGCATCAAGAGCAATGAGTGGAGGTTCCTGCCCACTCCGCCTGCTCTTGAAGAAGCGATTCGGAAGCGGGTGGCTGGCGCCGGTGTAAAGGAAGAACGTATTGGCATCGCCGACCGCGGAGTGCTGAACAATCCCTTATTCCAGCAAGCCACGGCGCTCGTCAACGTCCGCCCCTTGCGTACGCATCACTGGAGCGGAGTGGGAGGCTGCATCAAGAACTACATTATGTTCTCACCCGATCCGCCGAGCTGGCACGATGACTCTTGCGCCAACCTGGCTGGCCTGTGGGAGCTCCCCGCCGTTAAGGGAAAGACTCGCCTGAATATCCTGGTGATGCTGACGCCGCTTTTCCACGGCAAAGGCCCCCACCACTTTCAGGCGAAGTACACATGGGAGTACAAGGGCCTGATCGTCGGCTTGGATCCGGTAGCGGTGGACGCCACCGGCGTGCGCATACTTGATGCCAAGCGCAAGGATTACTTCGGCCAAGAAGAACCACTCACGACCTCGCCCAAGCATATCCACGTTGCCGAGAAGAAGTATGGCCTGGGTGTTGCCGATCCGAGTCGAATCGACATTCAGAAACTCGGCTGGATGGACGGCGCCCTGATTTAGATCTCCTGGGGCCTTGTTGGAATCATGCCCTCCAATGCCACGGGGATCACGAGTGGAACAGCAGTTCGAGCTCCGCCCGGCTGGCCACGGCCATGGACCCCGAGTTCCTTTCCACCTTGACCCTGATGCTCATCCCCTCCACGCCGATTTACAGGCTTGCCCAGAACGGGCGCTTTGAGACGCCGAGCGTCGAGGGTCTGTTGCATGAGCTGCGCATCATCGTTGCCGAGTCCAACCCCACCGATGCCGTATTCCGTTCCAATCACGCCTCCAACTACCTCCCGATTGAAGGACGCCTACCTCGAGACCGCGACGTCATCCTTGAGAACATCGATGCGGCTCTATCCGGCGATGCGCCCGTGCGCGCAGAGTGGTTCCGGGGACTTTAGCCCGAGATCAACCACGCGGCCCGCGAAGGGAATTCAGCTCCGAAAGAACTGTGCCAGCGTGTTGGGGCTTACGCGATCGGAGAGGATGAGGCACTTTCTGTCGGCTGCCGAGGCGAGGCAGGGTACGCACCGTGGGGGGCCAACTACCGCTCCTGCCCAAGCACCGCTTCACTACGCTGCTGAAGGATACCGCGAGGGGCGATGCGACATTGGCGAGGTAGATCGACCGGGTCGATCGTAAGAGCGTTGAAGCTAGGGGCCGGCTCCCGTACGATGCTTGGTTGGCCCGCGAAGGTCGTTCAAGCAAGAGCCCAATGGGCAATCTCGGGTCAAAGGGCATTCGATGCACGCAACAAGACCCTTCCCGTCCATCTCGTCCATCGGCGACCACATCGGCAGGGCAATTGAGAAGCACCTGGAGGCCGCGTTCCGTGATCTCGTGCATGGCCCAATGGTTGTGAACGAAGACAGGTTCATACGTCTAATAACCGGGGAGCCGCACCCCTTCGGCAATTTCGCCGTGGTTTCCGATTCCGACGACCTCGAGAGTACAAAGGCGGCAATTGACCCGCTGCTTACGTGCGGGGCGCCCGCGGCGGTGTTGTATCTTGGTGGCACGGGGAAGGAAGTCGACGAATACCTCCGAAGGCAAGGATTCAAAGACCAAGGGGCGATGCCCGCGATGGCGGTTGAGATCGCGAAGATGACCCCGACCACGCTGCTCGAGGGCTACGAGTCTGTGAGGATTAGTGGAGGCAAGGAAATCGAGGAATGGGCCGAGGGTTTCGCGATTGGTTATGAGCTTCCGATTGCTGTGGCCAGGGTGTTCTCGTCGTCACCGATTGGTGCCGACATGGCGCCGAATGCGCCCGTGCAGTTCTTTGCGATCCTCAAAGATGCAAAGCCCGTGAGCACGTCGCTGCTGTACCTTCACGGCGGCCTCGCAGGGATCTACTGCGTCGCGACCGTCCCCGCGGAGCGAGGGAAAGGTCTCGGCGCGCACGCAACGGCCGAACCTCTACGCATCGCCTACGATCTCGGCTATCGCGTCGGCGTGCTGCAATCGTCCGTATTGGGACATCCGGTGTACAAACGGCTCGGTTTCGCAGACTTCGGAGGAGTGCCTCTCTACATACGTGTGCCGACTGGTTAGCACCATTCCCAAGACCTTTGGGAAAGGTTCGCACTGAGGGAGAATGGCTAGCCCGCATTTCTCACCAGTGGATGGACCGAGACGAGAATGAGGCCCGGGCGATTCTGAGACGATGGGCAAATTGGCCTCGAAAAACAGCCCGTTGGGCAACTGAGCGCGCGGCGGTCGCAGATACCGACGCCGCGTCGCACCCGTGGACCCGTCGAAAAAACGGCCCAATCAACAGAATCTATCTACGAGTGTCTAGCTCTACCAAGGCTACTCCTCAAGGAGCGCCTTTCAACCTCTGAAAAGGAGTTCGTCGAACGTCGGAGCTACTTACACGTCGGAGGGGAAATATCTGCCAAATGTGTTGGGACGGGTTCTGTGCCGTTCTGCAGGCCGGAGGTGTCTACTGGGTTAGTATTCTGCGGTGACAGAGTCCCGCAGCGCGGACGACGCCGCTGCGCTACGGTCCGTTGATCGGACTGTTGTCCATCTGCCGGGTGGCGCGCTCGTGGCGCACCTCCGTCACGCCGGCGAGTTCAACAATGTCGAAGAGCAGGCCTCGATGGGCGCGGTGGTAGTGGCAATAGCGGATGTCCATGGCCTCCAGCTCACCCTCCGGCGACACGTCCCACGACGCATCGGGGATGCGATAATCGTCCAAAATGCGAAGGATGCGGACCCGCGTCTTGCCCAACTCACGATGGTAGACGACGGTACACTCGGAGAAGCGGCAGCGCTCCAGGACGCGATGCTCGAACCACTGAACGGCCAGCAAAACGGCGACAACCAGAACCGTTAGGACGAGTCCCGCGGCGGCATACCCGCCCCCGACGATCACGCCGATCGCCGAGGTGGTCCAGATTGTCGCCCCGGTGGTCAGTCCGACGATTGTGCCGCGATGGCGGATAATCGCCCCGGCGCCCAGGAACCCGACGCCGGTCACGACTTGGGCGGTGATGCGGGTCCGATCGGCGGTTTCCCCCGCGAGCAGAATCGAGGCGATGGTGAACAAGGTGCTGCCGACGCAGATGAGGGCCAGAGTTCGTGCCCCGGCGGCTTTCTGTTTGAATTGCCGCTCCGCGCCGATGAGCACGCCGCACAGCACGGAGCACAGCACGAGGATGATCCCGGACCAATGGGGCGGGAAAACCTGATGCAAGTCACCGAAATAGCGCCACCACTCGTGCATCGTTCAGTCGTCGCACTAGGCGACGTGGAATCCCGGCGCGCCGGGATCCGAAAGACCCGGTCCGCGAGCTTGCGCTCGCGGGATGTCATTCTGAGCGGAGCGAAGAATCTCCTTGCGTGTCTGGATGCTTCGCTCCGCTCAGCACGACACGGTCAGCGCGATCGGGCGAGAATTCCCTTGTCCGTCCTTGTCGCGCGACGACGGATTGTACGGCACCGACCACGGCTCGCCCTCGACGCTCCAGGTGTTATCGTCACGGAGGACGCGGCGATACAGCGAATCGCGTTCGGTGGGCGTGCAACCGGCCTCACGAATCAGCCGTTGGAGGCGGTCGACGGTCAACTCCTGGTGGGTTGTGCCGCCGCCCTCGCGTTTGGTGATGTCGTAATAGACGACCGTGCCGTCGACGTCGTCCACCCCCCAGTTCAGCGAGACCTGGGCGAGCTTGGGCGTCTGCATGATCCAGAAGGCCTTGATGTGGGGGATGTTGGGGCACATGAGCCGGGCGAGCGCCAAGGTCTTGAGGTCGTCCAACCCGCTCGGACCTGGCAGATGAGACAATGCGCTGCCGTCGGGAACGAACGAGAGCGGGATCACGCAGTTGAAATGGGCCTTGCGTGATCGCAAACTCGCCTCCTGGTGTTCACGCAGCTTGATGAGGTGCTTGATTCGCTCCGCCGGCGTTTCCACGTGGCCGTAGAGCATCGTGGCGTTGGTGAAGGTGCCAAGTTCATGGGCCGTCCGGTGGACCTCGAACCACTCGGCCTCGCCGACCTTGGTCTTGAAGGCTTCATCGTGCACACGGTCGTCGAAGATTTCCGCGCCGCCGCCGGGCATACTGTCGAGTCCGGCCTCGCGCAAACGCACCAATACGTCCGAAATCGTCAGTCGCGGCTTGGCGATGCGCGTGAAATGGATGATCTCGATCGCCGTGAACGCCTTGATGTGCAGATGGGGACAGGCCTCGCGGATCGCCCGGCACATGTCGGTGTAATAGGAGAAGGGAAGTTTCGGATGCAACCCGCCGACGATGTGGACCTCCGTCGCCCCGCGGGCGTACGCCGCCCAGGCCCGGGCCGCGATCTCCTCGATCGAAAGTTCGTACCCGCCGTCGTCCCCGTTCGACGGTTGCTTGGGGTACGGTCGATAGAACGAGCAGAACTTGCACCGCAGGATGCAGTAGTTCGAGTAGTTGATGTGCAGGTTGACGTTGTAGTACGCCCGCCGGCCATGGAGTCGCTCACGGACCGAGTTGGCCAACTCGCCGAGAGTGAAAATGTCCGACGATTCGTAAAGGCGAATTCCCTGCTCCAGCGAAAGAGGCTCGCCCGCCTTGATGCGAGATTTTGCGTCCTCGAATGAATCCGCCGTACGCGCGATCATATTGCTTTCCGCCTGGTCGACGAAGGGATTATAGGCGGCCGGGCGTGCGATCCAAGCCAACGAGTTTTCAGGAATCCTGACGCTGCGACGGGGCGGCATCGAGGTTGCCGGAGGCGGGCGGTTGCAGGCCTGCGATCATGTCCTCCAGCGTACGAAGCTCCGCGGGTTCGGTGACGACCGAGCCGCTCTTGACGATCTGCAGCAGTCGCGCCGCTTCGTGAGAGAGGGGCATAAAGCCTCACCCTTACCCATAACTTTTGGAGTTTCTGCGGTCCGGGGACCGAATAAAGAATGTCGCTGTTCGCGCGAACGAGCTGTGAAGGAGTTCTGAACAGGAGGTTCACCGATGACGGAGATTCTGCGCGCAGCGGATT
>JAZDHF010000272.1:0-2995 GCA_043806315.1 Planctomycetota bacterium
CGGCAATCCGAGAGTGGCCTGACCGTCGAGGCGTTCTGCCAAAAGGAAGGCGTTTCGACGAGCATGTTCTACAGATGGCAACGGCATTTCCAGAATCCGTCGCCCGAGCCGACGGCATCCGACGCTGACGAGACGGCGCAACGTCCTGGAAAAAAGCGCGGTGGGCGGCCGCGACGCCAGCAGTCGGAAGTCGCGCCGGCCGCCGAACCGGCGACCAAGCAACCGCGAGAGTTTTTGCGATTGCCCGTGCGAGGCATGCGGTCGATGCCGTGGATCGAGTTGACCTTGGTCGATGGCACCGTGGTGCGCATTCCACAGGAGAACCATGCCGCGTTGACCACCGTGCTGCGGATCTTGCGGCCCGAGAGCAGTGGGCCGCTCGCCGAGGCGCGGCATGCTTAGCCTTCCGCCGTTGATCCGCATTTTCGTCCACGCGCTGCCCACCGACATGCGAAAAAGCTTCGACGGTCTCTGCGCGATCGTCAGCCAAGCGTTCGGAAAGAATGTTTTGGAGGGCGATTACTTTGTCTTCGTAAATCGTATGCGGAATCGATGCAAGATTTTGTACTGGGACCGCGATGGTCTGGTCGTTTGGGCGAAACGTTTGGAACGTGGGGGTTTCCAAGTGCCCGGCGGCGGCGACGCCGCTTCGCTCTGCGTGGAGATCGATTCCGTGACGCTGGCGATGATGATCGGCGGCGTGGACCTCAACACGGCCAAGCGCCGCAAGCGTTATCGAGCAGTAGCCGGATAGAATCGTCATGCTTACGCCACCAAAGCCGAGCCGCGCATCGCGTGATGTCGTGCTCGGCTTTTTTCTCATTGACAGTTTTTTCTCTGTCGATAAGATGGTGCCATCATGGATGAAGTGGCACTGCTTCAGCAACGACTGCGAGAGAGCGAAGGGCGCAATGGAGCGTTGCAAAGAGAAAACGAATCGCTGCAGAGCCAAATCGCATCGCTGCGTGCAGAGTTCACGGTTTTTCGCCGCGACCATGAGGCGTTGGTGGATGCCACGCGGGTTCTTGTCGGCGAGCGCGACTTGTTGCGGAAGCGGGTGGCGGAGTTGGAAGTCACGAACAAGCGCCTGGTCGACATGCTTTGGGGCCGTCGCAGCGAGCGGCGCAGCGATTCGCCCGATCAGATGCAGTTGGCTCTTGCGGTCGAGCCGCCCCGCGTCGAGCAGCAGGAAATCATCATGGCGCAAGCGAAGGCCGATGAGGCAATGGATCTCGAACTGCTGCGCCGTTGGGAGATCCGTCGGAAGGCCCGCCGCGAGAAACAGGCCCGCAACGAAGATTTCCCGCCCGATATCGAGCGGCGGGAGCGAATCATCGATCTTCCCGAAGAAGAGAAGAAGGGGCTTAAGCCGATTGGGGTCAAGGTGACGGAGCGGCTGCGGTTTGAAAAGCCGCATGTGTACGTCGAGGTGATCAAGCGGCCGCAGTACGTCGTGGCCGGCCAACCTGCGGAGGGCGTTCGCTCGGCGCCTCCGCCGCTGTCGATCGTCGAGAGCTGCAAATACGATTTCAGCGTGATCGCGGCGATTGGGGCGATGAAGTTCGCCTTCCACATGCCGACGTATCGCCAACAAGATTGGTTTGCCCAGTGCGGCTGGTTCCCGAGCCGATCGACCACCAACGACCTGATCAACTACGCCGTGACTACGATCGGACCCCTGCATCGGCAGATGTGGCATCTCTTGTTGCAGCAGCCGATCCTCTTGGGCGACGACACGCGGCTTCGCGTGCTGTTGCGAGGCGCGATCGACAAGAAAGGACTGGCGACGCTGGAAAAGCGAAGCGGTTTTCCGCAGACGGCGGACGGCGAAGCGACGGGTTCGGCCGTGAGCTACGCATGGCTTTACACCGGTTTGGACGGTTTTGCGCCGTACAACGTGTTTCATTGGTCGCTGGTGCATCAGAACGCCGTGATCGACAGCCATCTGGCGACGTATCGGGGCATCTTCGTGGGCGACGCCTGCGGGGCCAACGCTCGCTTGGAACAACGCTCTGGCGGCCGAATCATCCATGCCAGTTGCAACGCGCATGCGAGACGCGAGTTTGTCAAGGCGGAATCGAACGATCCCATCCTGGCGTCGCAAGGCATCTCGTTCTACCGGCAATTGTACGACGTGGAGGAGCGGGGCAAGACGTTGGACGCCGCCGCACGTCGGGAGTTGCGTCAACGCGACGCCGTGCCGATCTGGAACCGCATGGAGCGCTGGCTGGCCAGCGACGCGGCAGAGCGGGTGCTGCCCCGCAGTGCAATCGGCGAAGCGCTGGGCTACCTGCGGAACCAGTGGCCAGCATTGCAGGTCTACTTGAGTGACGGCAGAATTCCGATAGACAACGATCAATCGGAACGGACGATTCGGCCGTTGGTTGTGGGGCGCGGCAACTGGCTGTTCCTTGGCCATCCCCAAGCCGCGCCGGGCCGAATGCAGATGTACAGCGTGGTCAGCAGTGCCCATCGGCATCATCTGGTGATCGACGATTACTTGGAGGATGTGTTGCGCAAGCTGGCCGATGCCGAACAAAATCGTCCCGCCGAGCTTGCTCTGGACTCGCCGTATCTGCTCGATCTCTTGCCGGATCGTTGGGCATTGACGCATCCCGAGTCCGTGCGCAAGGATCGCATCGAGGATCGAGAAACCGTTCTCGACGCCAAACGTTTGCGGCGCACCCGCGAGCGCATCGAGGCTCGCGCCGTCCAACCGGCCGGCCCCTAGATCACGCCAACCCACCCTCGCCCTGCATCTCCCATCTTCTGTCTACACCCGCGCTATCCCCGCATCCTCGGCACATGCCCAACCCGGGCGCTTACGAACTAATGATGATCCGCACCGGCACAAAAGGGCTCTGACGTAACCGTTTTTGGATGTCGTCGGGACTGAACATGGCTGTTCCAACGTAAGCGCACGAGATAAGCATTATTGACGCCCGTGGTAGCCTGGAGGGGGATTTCATTTCTCTCTCTCACCTTGCATAAGGAG
>JAZDHF010000273.1:0-36292 GCA_043806315.1 Planctomycetota bacterium
CAATCCGCTGCGCGCAGAATCTCCGTCATCGGTGAACCTCCTGTTCAGAACTCCTTCACAGCTCGTTCGCGCGAACAGCGACATTCTTTATTCGGTCCCCGGACCGCAGAAACTCCAAAAGTTATGGGTAAGGGTGAGGGTACCGGCCTGGGGCTGACGATCTGCCGGCAGATCGTGGAACGGCATGGTGGTACAATTGATCTGTTGAATCACGAGGGCCGGGGCACCGCTTTTAGCTTGCGGCTGCCGCGCTGCGTGGTCCCGGACGCCCTCCAGTCTTCGAAAGGAATGACCTGATCATGACGAGTGCAAGTACCTCTAAGAAAGCCCGAGCCGTGCTCATCGTAGATGATGAGCCGAACATGCGTAAGACGCTGGCGGATATTCTCCAAGACGAGGGATACGAGGTCACCACCGCCGATGACGGACGGGAGGCTGTCGCGTTGTGTTCGAAACATGGGTATGACGTCGTCCTCATGGATGTGCGCATGCCCGGGCTGGACGGAGTGGCGGCGTTCCGGGAGATTCGGCGCCATCGGGAGGGTGTTCGCGTCATCATGATGAGCGCCTACAGCGTGGACGAACTGAAGGAAGCTGCCCTCACCGAAGGGGCCATCGCCTTCCTCTCCAAGCCGCTGGACGTGGAGCAGGTAGTCAGACTCATCGGTGAAGTCAAGGACACAGCCATCCTGGTGGTCGAGCAGGAGGAGTCCACTGCCGCGATGCTGCATGACGCCCTGAAGAAGCAGGGATACCGCGTGACCGTGACCACGAGGCCACATGATGCACTGGAACTGGCCGAGCAGATCCGGTTCGACCTCATCTTCATTGACGCAGAATTGCCCGCGATGAACGGGCTCGAGCTTTATCTGGCTATCAAGAAGATAACCCCTACTTCAGTCGCGATCATGATCACCGGTATGGAGGAAGAGTTCGAAGCTATTGCCCGGGAGGCCGTTCGGCGGACAGCATACACGATAGTAAAAAAGCCCCTGGACATCGATCATGTCCTGTCTCTAATGGATCGGATTACGGGGCAGCGCGTTTCTAATCACCTTCGGAAGCCGCCTCCGGATGCGACGTGATCAATAAGGATGAGGTTTCGAGCCGGAGCGAAGCCATGCCGGAATCAGCGAAACGCCAACGATTCTCTCGCCTGCTGATCATCGAAGACGATCAATCGCAGCTGCGCACTCTCACTGACCTTGCCAAGGGTGAGGGACTCGACGTCACGGGGTGTTCCACGGCAACCGAGGCTCTGGATCACTTCCAGCGGGAGGAGTTCGGGGTAGTGATACTGGACTTGCGCCTCCCTGACCTGGACGGGACGCAGCTCCTGAAGAAACTCAGCGCTATGGACGCCAAGGTTCGTGTCATCATCAACACGGGCCACGGGTCATTTGACTCAGCCAAGGAGGCTGTAAACCTCGGCGCATTCGCCTACGTTGAAAAGGCCGGCGATCCGAACGAGTTGATACGGCACCTGCGGGCAGCATCACGATGGCACTTTGACCACTACGCCAAGGAACTGGAGGAGGCTGTCGCGGAAAGGACCAAGGAGCTGTGCGAGAATCGGGACCGTCTGAAAGCGGGAATCACCGAGCGCAAGCGGGCCGAGCAGGCCCTGCGCGGCGCGGAAAACCGGTACCGCGCCTTGTTTGAACACACGCCCTGTTCCGTCTGGGCCGTCGACCCTGCCGATGGAAATTTCCTCGATTTCAATGAGGCTGCTCACCGGTCCCTCGGATACACCCGCGCCGAATTCTGCCATCTGACCATCCCGGACATCGAATCCCGTGAAACGCCGGACCAGGTCGCCGCGCACATCCAACGGGTCATGGAAACGGGCTACGACGAGTTTGAGAGTGAGCACAAAACCAAGAGCGGCGAAATCCGAGATGTCTTTGTCAGGGTGCGCCGCCTGGAGCTCGACGATCGTGCATACCTCCAGGCCATCATTCTGGACATCACCGAGCGCCGGCGGGCCGAGGAAGAGGCTCGCCGTCATCAGGCCGAACTGGCCCAGGTCGCGCGGATGAGTACGATGGGGGAAATGGCCTCCGGTCTGGCCCATGAACTCAACCAACCGCTCACCGCGGTGGTGAATTATGCCCAAGGGGCGTTGCGGCGGTTGCGATCCGGTGGGGGTGCGGATGAAGAGGTGCTGAACGCGCTCGAAGGGGCGACCGAGCAGGCCCACCGGGCCGCGGAGATCATCCGCCGCCTCGCCGACTTCGTGCAAAAGCGCGAACCCCGGCGCTCCACCCGCAACTTCAACGACGCCGTTCGGGAGGTCGTCAGCTTCCTCGAAGCCGACGCTCGCGAGCATGGGGTCCGGATTGACCTTGACTTGTCCGTTGACCTTCCTGACATTCTCATGGATAATATCCAAATTCAGCAGGTCATCTTGAATCTCGTTCGCAACGGGATCGAGGCGATGAGCGAGATGACGGTCGCAGAGCGCGTCTTAGGGATTCGGACGTCGGTCGCCGGCGACGCCCTCGAAGTCGCTGTGCGCGACCGGGGTCCCGGACTTACGCCGGAAGTGCAAGAACGAATCTTCACTCCTTTCTATACGACCAAACCCCGCGGGATGGGCATGGGACTGTCGGTCAGCCGCTCGATCATCGACGCCCACGGCGGTCGGCTATGGGCGGCCTGCAATCCCGATCGTGGGACCACGTTCCATTTCACGTTGCCGTTTTCAGCCGGAGCACCCGACGATGAACGCCGATCCGACCGTCTACGTCGTGGATGACGACGACGCCGTACGCAACTCGCTTCGCTGGCTCATGGAGTCGGCGGGGTACCGTGTGGCGACCTACGCCAACGCCTGGGAGTTCTTGGCCGGGTGTGACCCGGAGAGTCCGGGATGCCTGGTCCTGGACGTTCGGCTCGCCGGTCACAGCGGTCTCGATCTGCAAGAGCAGCTCGCCGCCGAGGGCCTGGCCCTACCCGTGATTATCATCACCGGGCACGGGGACGTCCCCATCGCCGTCCGGGCCATGCGGACCGGGGCGTTCGACTTCATCGAGAAACCCTTCGACGATCAGGTGCTGTTGGAGCGCGTGCGACAGGCGATCGACCTGGACATCCGCCGCCGCTGCGAGCGCTGCGCGCGAGCGGAGACCCTGAGGCGACTCGCACTGCTGACGCCTCGTGAAAAGGAAGCGCTGGACGGGGTGGTCAACGGACTGGCCAACAAGCAGATCGCCCGCGATCTCGGCATCAGCATCAAGACCGTCGAAGTCCATCGCGGGCAAGTGATGCGGAAGATGCGCGCCGGGTCCGTGGCCGAGCTGACGCGCCTTGTTCAGACGGCGCGGACGGCCCAGGACCAACACGCTCTTCTGACGGCGGGGGCGACGCAATAGGTCCGGCGGGTGGCCCAGGTCCTTTGGACCTGGGGGAGTCGATGATATACGCTTACCGACATGCCCACGATCATCGCCTCCCCCACCTCCAAAGGAGGTGGGCCACCCGCCTCCTCCGCCCCCTCCGGGGCGGGCGCCGCGGCGCGTGGGTATCCACGGGTTGCGCTTTGCCCGCCTCGCGGCGGGCGGCGCTCCACCCGTGGCTACAATCCTCGGTCCCTCCGGGACCGTCCCAACGCCGCCTAAACTGTCAAGGACCCGTGTAGGCCGGCTCATTGCAACGACGTCCGGGCGGGTTCGAGGTCCAGGCCGTAGCGCTTCATTTTCTTGTAGAGCGTCGTACGATTGATGCCCAGTTGCTCGGCCGTGAGTTGCCGGTTCCACCCGTTGGCGCGGAGGGCGGCCTCCAGGATGCGCTTCTCCGGCTCCTCCAACGCTTCCTTTAGGGACAGAGGTTGATAGCTCTGCGCGGGCGATTCCGAGGCGGCGGCGGAGATCAGCTTGGCGGGCAGATCGTCCACGCCGACGGTGTGGCCCTTGCACAGCACGACGGCCCGCTCGACGACGTTCTCCAGTTCGCGGACGTTCCCCGGCCAGCGGTAGCGTTGCAGCGTCTGCATGGCCGCAGGGTCGAAGTCGAGGATGTGGCGACCCATCTCCGCACAGAAGCGATTGAGGAAATGACGCGCCAGCAAGGGGATATCGCCGACGCGCTCCCAGAGACTGGGCATGTCGATGGCGACGACGTTGATGCGGTAGAAGAGGTCTTCTCGGAATCGTCCGGCCTTGGTCTCGGCCTCCAGGTCCACATTGGTCGCCAGGAGGACGCGGACGTCCACGGTTTCGATCTTGTTGCTGCCCACCGCCTCGAACTGGTGGGACTGTAGGAATCGCAACAGTTTGACCTGCAAACCGGGCGAGGCGGCGGAGATTTCGTCAAGGAAAATGGTCCCCCCGTCGGCGGCCTTGAACTTCCCCGCCTTGTTGGCGATGGCCCCGGTGAAGGCCCCGCGGGTGTGGCCGAACAGTTCGCTTTCCAACAGCGTCTCCGGGATCGCCCCGCAGCTTACCTCGACGAAAGGCTTGCCGGCCCGCCCGCTGAGCTGGTGAATCACCTTGGCGATGAGTGATTTTCCCGTCCCCGACGACCCGGTGATGAGCACGGTCACGCGCGAAGGGGCGACGGATTCGACGAGGTCGAAGACTTTGAGCATCCGGTAATCGTGTCCGACGACGCTTTCCAGACCGAAGCGCAGGTCGAGGGTCTGCTTGAGGATGCGGTTTTCGCGGAGGATCGCTTGTTGGGCGAGGGCCCGTTCGACGCAGACCCGCAACTCGTCGTCGATGATCGGTTTCGTGAGATAATCGTAGGCCCCCATCTTGATCGACTCGACGGCGCTTTCGATGGTGCCATAGGCTGTCATCATGACGACCACCGTTTCGGGTGATCGTTTGCGGACGAGGTGGAGCAGCTCAAAGCCGTTGCCCCCCGGCATGTTGACATCGCTGATCATCAGGTCGATCGGCCGGCGGTCCATCGCCTGCCCCGCCTCGGAGAAGGAGACGGCGCCCTCGGCCTGATAGCCTTCCAGACGCAGAAACTCGCAGAGGGAATCGAGGATGATGCGGTCGTCGTCGACGACGAGGATCGTCGCCGTGGGTTCGTTCTTCGCGATCATCTGTCACCTCGGAGCATCACGCACCGCCGTCCGCGCCCCATCAGAGCGTGGAGCGGGAGCGACACGACCTTCATCCGCTCGCTACCGCTCGCGGCTCTGAACTGAGTTTCGCCGGACCGTGGCACTTGTCCGCCGGTATCCGCACGGTGAAAACCGCGCCGCCGTTTTCGCCGTGCGAGGCCGTGATCGTCCCTTGCATGTCCTCGATGAAGTCCTTGCAAATCGCCAATCCCAATCCCGTCCCCTTGCCCGGCGGTTTGGTGGTGAAGAACGGCTCGAAGACCTTCTCGATCGGCTCCGGCAGCCCGACGCCCGTGTCCGCGACGCGAAGGACGACCTCGTCGTCGATGATTCCGCTGGTGATCGTCAGACGCCCGCCGTCGGGCATGGCGTCGATGGCGTTGCGAAGTAGGTTGCAACACACCTGGTACAGTCGGCTCCCACGGACCGTGGGCATCGTCGGACTCTGAAAGTCGGCGGCGACCACGACGTGATGTTCCTCCGCCGCGGCGGCCAGGCTGTGGATCGCTTGGTCGATGACTTCGTTGATCCCCACCGCGTCGAACTCTCCCGACGTGCTCCGTGAATACTCCAGGAGATCGCCGATGATCTGCACCATGCGCATCAGCCCGGTCCGCGACTCAGCCAGATAGGTCTTGAGCTTCGGCTGCGGGGCGTCGCCGACGATCCGCAACGCGAGGTTGATATAGCGGAGAATGCCGTCGAGGGGGTTGTTCAACTCGTGGGCCACGCGGGCCGCCAACTTGCCCAACGACGCCAGCCGCCGCGAGACCTCGTGCTGTTGATCGGACATCGGCGGCGTGACGCCCTCTTCAAGAAGCAACGTGGCGCCGACGATCCGCCCGGTCGTGGGTTCTTTCAGTGGAGCGCATCGCAGAGTGATGATCCTGGCCGTCGCGGGTTCTGAGCGCGGTAACGCACACTCGAAGCGCAGGCTTTGCCCGCTCGTCACGACCCGCGAAAGCTCGACCGACCAACCCTCAAACGGCGCTGGAAAACGGGCCGCTGCAAACGCGGATTCGACGTCACGCGCGTCCGATAGAAGCTCCCGTGCCCGCGCATTGCCGTAGCGCACGACGCCGCCGGCATCGACGACGAGGACTCCCACCTCCAGACTGTCCAGCACCTCGGCGAGCGGCGGGGTCGGACCGGGAGCTGTTCCGTGGGTGGTCGGGGATGACGGGCTGGGGGCCATAAGACGTACTCCGGATCCACGTCGCGCCGCGGCGATGTTGTGCGCCGCAAACGCGACGTGTGGCTCATGCGCATCATCGGCAGACCAACGGCGTGTTTCCAACTGATGTTGTCTTGTCGCAACGGGCGTGGCGTCCCGGCCGAACGCCGCCGTCGGTGAGGCGTGGTGGGCTCGATTATAGGGCGCGTTGGTCGCGGACAATCGTCGCGGCCTTACAGGGCCTTCGATGCGATGTCGCGGCGGTAGTAGGCGTTCTCGAAGTGGATTTTCTCGACCGCGGCGTAGGCGCGGCGTTTCGCGTCGGCGATGTCGGTGCCCAGGGCCGTGACGCCCAACACCCGGCCGAGTCACTCGCATAAACCGCCGCGCGCCGACACGCGCACTGCTTCATTCACCGCAAAGAGGATCGGCGGGCACGTCCGCTCCGCTGAAGCAGTTCTGAAACATCGAGAAGTCGCGCAGGTCAACGTCCCAATCCGCATCGAGGTAAACGAGGAGTGGACCATCACCACACGACGCCGATCTTCCGGGACCGCGCAGGCAGTTCCTCAACCGCACATAGTCGTCGTCGGCGACGTCGCCGTCCCGATCAATGTCCCCTGCGATTGATGGCGGGCAACCAGCGGCATCGACCAAAGCTCCGGGAATCGTCGAGGCGCACGCATCACAGATGTCACCAACGCCGTCACCATCGGTGTCCGTCGTGCCGTCGTCCTCTCCAGCCGGGCAGGGGTCCAGGCAGTCCATGACGCCGTCCCCGTCAAAGTCTCCATCGTTGGGAAGGTCCCAGCCGCAAGGGCCTGGCTCATATTCGATGGCCGATATCGCCCCCGTTGGTGTGACTGAGAATCGCCACGTCTGCCGGGCAATGCACCAGGAGGGGCAATCGCCCTCGCCGTTCGAGAACTCGTAGACATAGAGATCGCGATCAACGACCAAGTCGACGTAATCACTGTAGCCGTTGCGAGCGGAATCCGGGCCATCATCGACATTGAGAACCCCTGGCAACGGCAAGTAGTCAGCCCTCGCCGCTTCGGGATTCAGCGTGTCGCAGAAGGTAAGCACCTTCCACTCAAAAGAAGTGAGCGTGAAACTTTCGATGTCGACGACTTGATAGTAGGCATTGAGCGCGTCAAAGGCGTCATGGGGCTCAGTTAGATCAAGATAGACGCCCAGGTGGTCCATGCCTCGGCTGAGGCGATCCACGGTCGTGAGTATCGGGTACGTCGAGTCGAGGAGCGTGAGATCGCGGACGATTCGATCGTACACTGCGTCGGGTACACGCAGTTCGTCAGTGATCAGCATCCCCAGAAACTCGGCGAGCGCGTTCGTGCGATGCGGGCCGTAGTCGAAGTATCCCGGCGCGGAAACGCAGTCAGTCCCGCCGAGCGCTCGATGCACGGGAACGCCAAGGAGCACTGCTCCCAGCAATACGATGATCGTGTGCCGTCGTGGCATGTACGTCTCCTCGCCCAGGCGGTTGGCGCGCTGGGAGCGAGAAGGAGACTGGCGATGGGCACCCGCACCACGCGAAGGGCTTCCATCTGGAGTGCTGGCGCGTCGGCCGCCCTGTCCACCTCGCACATGATTATAGGCCCCGCTTTCGGTGTATCAACGCCAGTGCCCCAAGGCCGCCCCGGGGGCAATCGCCGCGGGTTCACCGTGCCTTGGAGGCGATGTCGCGGCGGTAGTAGGCGTTCTCGAAACGGATTTTCTCGACCGCGGCGTAGGCGCGGCGTTTCGCGTCGCCGATGTCGGCGCCCAGGGCGGTGACGCCCAACACCCGGCCGCCGTGGCTGACCGTCAAGTGCTCAATTCGCTGGGTGCCGGCGTGGAAGACGAACACATCGGGCAGGCGAGCCGCCTCATCAAGCCCGTCTATCACCTTGCCGGATTCGAACTTGCCTGGATACCCCTTGGAGGCGATGACCACGCACACGGCGGCCTTGGAACTCCAACGAACATCGGCCTCATCGAGCCGACCCTCAACCACCGCTTCCAACAGGTCCACGAGATCACAGTCCAATCGCGTCAGAATCACCTGCGTTTCGGGATCGCCGAAGCGGCAGTTGAACTCCAGCACTTTTGGCCCGCCCGCGGTCAACATGAGCCCGACGTAGAGCACGCCGCGATACGGCGCATCGTCGTTGCGCAGGGCATCGACGATGGGCACTAGGATGTCGCGGCGTACGACCGACAGAACCTCCGGCGTGGCGATCGGCGCGGGGCTGTACGCGCCCATGCCGCCCGTGTTTGGGCCACTGTCGCCGTCGCCGATCGCCTTGTGATCCTGGGCCGATTCGAGGAGGTAGATCGTCCGACCATCGACCAAAGCGTGCACCGACAGCTCCTGTCCTTTCAGAAGTTCTTCCACCACCACCGTGTCACCGGCCGCCCCGAACTCCCGCGCGACCATGATCCGCTCCAGGGCCAGCAGTGCGTCGGCGGGATCGTGACACACCATCACGCCCTTCCCGGCGGCCAGCCCCGCCGCTTTCACGACCAGTCCCGTTTCGCGCGTGGCGACATAAGTCTTGGCCTCGGCATATCGGTGGAAAATGCGACCCCCGGCCGTCGGGACGTGAGCGAGCTTCATCAGCCGCTTGGCGTACGCCTTGTCCCCCTCGATCCGCGCCGCCGCCGCCGTCGGGCCGAAGATGCGCAGCCCCGCCGCTTGGAAGCGATCCACGATCCCCGCGCAGAGCGGCGCCTCCGGCCCCACGACCGTCAAGTCCACCCGCCGGTCGCGGGCCAGTCGAACGAGCGCCTCGTGGTCGCTCACGTCTATGGCCACGTTCTCCGCCGCCGCCGCCCCGGTTCCCGCGTTACCCGGCGCACAGATCACGGCCTCAACGCGAGCAGATCGACGTAGCCGATCAACGAGAACGTGTTCGCGCCCGCCGCTGCCGATCACCATCGTCCGCATAGCCGCCCATGGTCGCGGCCAAACGTCCACCCGTCAAAACGCCGAAATCAGAACCGCGACAGGCATGGAGCGGTCCCCTCCGAGCCGTACCGCGACAAGCATGGAGCGGTCAATCCCGGCGCCCCGGAGTGCATCCGCCCCTCCGGTTTCGGCGTTTCTGCGTTTTCGCGTTTCTGCGTTTCCCTCTTGCCCCCGCCCGCCGCCGTGGTAAAACCTATGCGGATTCACGATCAACTTGCGCGGAGTCTTGCAATGACCGTCGAACAACTCCAGGCCATGCAGCATGCTCAGCCGTTTCGACCCTATCGGATTCACATGGCCGACGGGCGAAGCCTGGACGTGCACCGCACGATGCGAATACCGCGGGTAGTGGGCACGTCGATTAAGGGTACACGTACAGGTGTCGAATATACCATCGAAAAACGGCCATCCTCACCTGACACGTTCACACGCTTGATGTACGTTATAGGTAGGTTATTGGACCGTCCCAGTCCGGACGATTCGCCCGGTGGAGGACGGAATGAAAGCGAACCTGTCGGGAACCCGTCGTGATCCGGTCCTTTTTCACTTGTGGTGGGTAGCTTGCGCCGTGACCCTGGCGGTTGTCGCCTTGCCGACAACCGATGCCTAGGAGCAGCGTGCAACTGGGCGGGCGAAGCATCGCGTTCGCCCGGCGACCGTGACGCCCGGGCCGGTCGATCCGGCGGCACCGAGCGACGCGCCACGCACCCTTCGGATGCGCGTAGAGACGCGGGAGGGCGTGCTGGTGGTGTTTGACGCGGCCATCCAAGACAACGACGAAATCGGGTGTTCAGGTTTTTCAGCGTATTGGACGCCGGAGGCCGAGCCCGTAACGCACGTCTTCGGGCGGGTGCTGTACGATGAGACCGATCTGGAGATTGTTCTACAATCATTGCATCGCGACTTCGGCGTGGACGTAGAAGAGTTAGGAAGCAGGCACGTAAGGTTGACCAAGGCGATGAAGGTGCGGACGGCACACGCCGAACGTCATTCGGCCTGGGAGCCCCTCACGCTGGATCGGGCCGTAGAGATTATGGGGTTCGACCCGTCGGCAACGGACGATTCGCAAGACGGGCGCGCCCAGGTGACGTGCGCATGCCAGCCCTGTGCGGCGGGTGTTCCGCCTCCCAGCCGTTGCGACTCGCCGTACGCTCTGGTGCGCGAGGGCTTGGCCGTCACGGCGGATTGTTGCGGCTGCGGGGGTGGCGGGAACCCTCCGCCTCCGCCTCCGCCACCTCCAACTTCTTGTGTGTGCTGTCCGGTGCTCGGATTCGCGGCGGAAGGTTCGGATTCGACCACGGACGGGATGGGGTCAGTGGCGGTCGTCTGCTGCGTAGGCCGAGTTTGCGACGATGGCGACCCCTGCACGCAGAACGACCTTTGCGACAATGAGGCCGTGTCCTGCCCGCCGTTGACGTGCTGCGGGGTCCCCAAGGTCTGTGCGGACGACGGAGACGTATGCACGTTGGAACAGTGCGTCGGCGGAGCCTGCGAGAGCCAGTTGCGTTGTTCCGGCAGAGTTTGCTGCCCGGCGGGTCCCTCGTACTTCTGTTGCAACACCGGGGAGGAGGTCTGTTGCCCCAGCAACCCGGGCTACGCAGACCACTGCTGTCCGCCGGAACGTCCGACCTGTTGCGATGCGGGGTGTTGCCTGTCCACGCAGACTTGCTGCCCTGGAGGTACGGAATGTTGCAACCCCGACCAGACGTGCTGCAACGGCCATTGCGGGCTGAAAGGCGCGTGCTGCTTCTTCGATACGGGGCTTTGCTCGGAGTTGATCGAGACCTGCTGCGCCCAGCAAGGCGGGACGTATCAGGGCGACGGTACCACGTGCACGCCGGGCGATTTATGCAGGCCGAAGTGCGAGAACTGCCACTCTGTAAGCCTGACTTTTTACGAATGCGGGCATTACGTATCGGACCCATTGGGCCCCTGTGCTCAGGATGAGTGCTTCGAGAATGTCATGCTGACCGCGTCGTGCGATTCGTTTCCATACCGTAAGGGTCCCGCGAGGTGCGACACGTACGAAATCGTTGGTGTCGAGGAGTTCATCAGTAAGTCCTACTGGTTGTCCATCCCTGAGATCTGCGAGACCACCAACCCCGGCGGTTTCCACCCATGGCAAGAGCTTTATTTCGGTTGCGGGGAGACCTGCGATCTGAAGCCCGACCCCCCGACCGGAGTTCGATGCGACACAGGGCCCTGCGGAGGAAGGTATTTTGTGGGCGGCGACGAAAAACGTGGCACGAAGAAAGCATGCGGGTGCCCACCACCGTAACGCGTGTATTAGTGCGTGATGGGCCGGCGCCATTGAGCAGTCGGGCGCTCATGCAACAGAAAGGGTTCATACAATGAGAAGAACCGATTGGTGGCGGTGGGTTGTAGTGCTTGTTGCCGGAACTCTCGCGTACGCGTCCTGCATGCTCGCCGAAGAGCCGTCGACCGCGCCATCTGCGCTCCCACAAGTGCGGCGGGCAGGTCTGGATGTCTTCACCCTGGAAGTGGAAGTGGAACGCCCCGTGTTCCGACTCCGGCAGGGTCAGGGCAATACTACCCAAGTCCTGAAGATCACTGTCGACGAAAATGTCACCGCGATTGTTTGGAAGCCCTCCAAGCTCCCGCCCCCCAAGTATTACCCGCTCAATACCAACGGTTATGAAGGTGTCGACTACGACGCCGAGGGCAACCTCATCCTATGGATGAGGTCGGAAGGCGCAACCATCCGGGATGAAAACATTCATGAAGAATACTTGGAGAGCACTTGTTTTCGTGTGGCGTCGAACGGAGTGGTTGTGAGCCAGGTCTCCGGGACTTCGTTAAACCGCTACAGACCGTCGTATTCGAACACCCAAGGTTTCTCCATGCTGGATTGCATTCGCTGGGCGCTCGGGCGGCCGCCGGTGGACGATTTGGGCGAATTGGAAACGGAAGGCGCGAACCAGGATGGCACCGTCGATGTTCGTGTGAGCGGCCAGAGTTCGCCGTATTCAGGAGCCGGGGTTTGGAGTTTGGTCGTTGATCCAGCAAATGGTCATCTCGTGCGGCAAGCCAGCTTCGGTGGAAGGGGACAAGAGCCTCGCCGGAGGTGGTTGAGCGAGGGCACGCGCTGGTTCGGGGACGTGGCGCTCGCCGAGCGCGGAGAATCCATTCTTGAGCCTCCGCTTTCCTATCACATGGCAGTTCGCCTGATCTCGTTTTCGCCGGCGTTCGATCCCGCCGTCCTCGCGGAGGCCCGTCAGATCATTGCTCGCGCCCAAACTCGCCGGGTTCAGGTATATGATTATCGGGATGACCCGCATCGCCCCGAAGTTCGCCTTGTGCAGCCCGGGGATTTGAGGGACGATAAGTGAATTCGATCGTGCCGTTACGGGGAGATGAGGACGAAAAGTGGCGGGTAGAGCTTGACCCCGATCACGTCAGCGTCCCAAGGCCCTTGCTCGTTGTTCCAACACTCGACGCTGGTCGCTGTCGGGCGGTAGCGAGCGGATGGCCTCTTGGTACGCAGCGATCGCGCCGTGCACGTCGCCTCGTTGGGCGAGGAGTTCCGCGCGGCAGACGAGTACCGAGGGCGCGCCCGGGGCGAGCCGAGAGGCACGTTTCGCCAGGTCCCAGGCGTGCTCGAGGTCATCGTTCTGCCGACGTTCCAGCAGCAACATGGCCAACTCCACCATGAGTTGCGGGTCGCTCGCTCCCAGTTCGACGGCGCGGCGGTATCGTTCAATCGCGCCATCGCGGTCGTTGAGATACACGAGCGTTACGGCGTACTCGGTTTGCCAAACGACACTCGATGAGAAACGCGGCTCCCCGGCGCGGAGTCGGTCAAGCGCGTCGCGGACACGTCCCAAGTCGCGCATCTTACGGATCACGGCGATTTCGGCCTCAACGTCGTCCGGGCGGTTGTTGGCGGTCTGTTCGAGCCGGCTGAGCTGCTCACCTTCTTGTTTGAACAACTCGCGGCCCGCACGCCCCAAGCCGTCCACGGTCGGCGAGTGGCCTGGTGCCTGCATGTCGGCGATTTGAAGGTGTCGCACGGCCTCACGCCAATGGCCCGCGCGGAGCTGCGCCTGCCCCAGAGTGCGCTGGGCGTCGGTGTAACCCATGTCGATCTCTATTGCACGTTCAAGTAGGTCGACGCCGGCGGAATAGGCCCCGTTGTTGACGAGCCACTGACCGTATAGCTGTAAGCAGCCGACCGCCTGCGGATGATCGCGGTAGGCGGCGGCGTAGAGCGTTCCGTTGTCCCGCCATTCGGTGCTGCGAATCCAGCCTCGTGCGATCATGGCCAGAATCACAACGACGCCGACCGCTCGGACAACCCGGACGCGCAACAGGGGCGCAACAACTAAAGCGATCATGATCGCCACCCAAACCGAGGGCAAATACCAGATGCGTTCGGCGAAAAACACACGCATCAACACCAGGGCATTGGCCGTCGGGGCATAGCTGACGGCGAGCGCCGCGACCGACAGCGCGACCAGGCGGTCGTTCCTTCGCCATCGGACAGCCGCGAAGATGATGAGTCCCACGGCGATCAGGACGCCCAGCACAACGTGCTGGTCAAGCGGACCGGTCGCCAGGCGAACGGCGTTGATCGAATAGTTGACGCAGAGCACGGCGGGCCAGAGGGTCTTCGCCCAATACATCCCCCAGAGTTGCAGGACGCCGAGGGCATGTTGCCACGGGGGCGAGTCCACGAGCACGTTGATCGTCTTGGTGAGGGCCGCCCGTTCGTGCAGATGTCCTCCGAGGGCGTAAGACCGCAAAACAAGGTAAATCATGCAGGGGAACAGCAGATAGGCCAATCTCCTCGCTGTGCGCCAACTCCACCACTTTGAAGCGGCGTGGCGAACTTGTCGCAATCGCGCCCAGAAGGCGTCGTACAAAACAATGAGGAGTGCGGCAGCGACTCCGCTCTCCTTGGCCCCCATGGCCCCGAACGCGGCCAACGCGGCGGCGACGCGCCAAGCCGCTGACGTCGCTCCGGACGCTGCGAGAAGCGAGCGGCGATGGCTTAGGATGGCCAGGAGCACGCCAAGCGTCGCGAGGATGTCCGCACGCCCGACGACGCTCGCCACGACTTCCGAGTGGATGGGGAGAACCGCGAATAAGACGCCCGCCGCCAAGCTAACAGGGTCGGCGAGCTCCATACGACGGCACAGACGCACCACCAGCACCGCGGCCAACGCATGGAGAAGGACATTGAGCAGGTGTTGCGGAAAGGGATGGGGCCCCAGAAGCACGCGGATCAGACGGTACGACGTTACGGCGATGGGTCGGTAGAGTAGGTCGCGGTTGGGTGATTCGTCTCGTGCACGAGACCAATAGTCGGTGGTCCAAATCGTCAACCAATGCCCCGGCGCGCTGACTTGGTCGTTGAACCGGACGATCGGATCGTCGTCATGGCAAAAGTCGTTGGGCAGAACGTTGGCGTAACAGAGGACCGCGACTGCGGCGGCGATCCATTCCGTCGATCGGCCGATCCTCGACGACCTCGTATTCTCCCTAGGGATTTCCCGCATAGCGCAGTCGCCGCTCGCCACGAGCCTTCGCGATTGTCGGTGGGAGGGCGTCGGTTGTCGATCACTTATCGGGTGCCGAAGACGAGGCGACGACAGAGCGAAAGTTCGATCCGAGGGCGTTCGATAGACCGGCAGCCATACTCGTGTCCGTACCGGACGGGGCGACTTGCGGGTCGCCGCCCGGCGGCTATTCGAAACTGCTTGTCGGAGAACCAAACGTGATCGCTGGATTGAAACGCTTCCGAATCCTCCCTGCCTTACGTCTTTTCGCCCTTCTTTTCGCCGTGCTCGGTGTCAGCGTGTGCAACCAGACTCCGAGCGCGACTCCCGACGTTCCCAGCAATGGCGACGGAGGAGGAGGGAGCGGAGGCGGTGACAACATTCTTCAGACGGAGGCCCTCGGGTTTGGGGGCACGGTCAACGGCAAGGTCGTCGGCACGCAGTCCACGCGCGGTTCGACGACGACCAACGAGCCCGGTCAGGCCGTCCCGCCGGACTTCGATACCCATGCGACTCGCGTCCACTTCAAAGACCTTGCGGGGAACGACCTTCGCGGAGCGGACGGTCAACCGCTGGGCGAGGTCGCCTTGGACTCCGATGGGGCGTTCTCAGCGGGCAGTCTGCCCGTGGGCGTGGACTTTACGCTCTGCGTCGATATCGGTCAGGACGGCACGTGCGACGTGGAGAGTACGATCAGTATTCCGAGTACGGGCGGAGCGGGACAAGGCGATCTGACCGGCCTCCGGGCAGACCCGCTGACCACGCTCATTCTCGCCAAGCTGCGCCAACTGGCGGAGTCGCGTGGCGTGGACCTCGCCGACCTGCCCATCAGCCCGAACGCGGTCGTGGCGCGGATCGTGGCCGCGTACATCAACCTCTTCGAGGAAGCGGGCATCGATCAGGAGATTACGCTGGAGGACGTGGCGACCCTGAGTGACGAGCAGTTGGCGGCGTTGTTTGACGCCGTGATGCCCTCCGTCGCCAAGGCGGGCATGGCGATTGTTGAAGGCAACCTGCGTTCCGCCCGAGCCGCCGATGCCGAGGCCCTCGCCATCGCCGCCGCCGCGATCTTTGTTCAGGGCGGTTTCCCCGTCGCGGACATGCCCGGTCCGCCGGACCTGAGCTCTCTGGCTGCGCTGGATGGCGTGACCACGACAACGCGTGAGGCGATCCTCGCCGACCTCATGCCCGACCCCCAGACAGACGTTCCGCCGACTCCCGCGCAGATTCCGGGCGACGGGCCGTTTGCGTTCAATGAGACGATGTACATCAGCACGGGGGCGGAGTCGGACCGGAACTTCGTGGCCGCGGACGAGGAATCCAGCGATTCACAGGGTGGGCGGCCGCTGCTGCCCATCTTGCAGGACTTCGTGCTCATGGAGATGGCCCAGCACCAGCTCGACGGGCGGACGATCTCCCTCGGCGACCTCTATGACCTCGTGACCAGCATCGAGTCGGGACTGGGCGTTCGACTGATTTTCTTCGTCGTCGATCCGAACTTTGCCGGCCCGCCGATGACCGTCTTCCAGACGGCGGACGGCAAGGGACTGGCCGTCAACTTTGACCAACTGCTCGGCTCGTTCATGGCGGGCGGATTCGCGGACGCCCCGCCCGAAGACCTTCAGCGACGCGACGCCGAGTTGCGGGCACTCATGCGGCGATTGCTCGGCGGTACGATCCCGCCGTCGTTCGAGAGTCTGTATGAGGGGATTGTGATGGATCCGGTGCCGCCGGTGGATGAACTGGCCCAGCGCATCCGGGATGCGAAGGCCCATCTACCGTTCAGCCGGTCGGGTCCGAGCGCGTTCTTCGTCGTGGCCGACGGCGACCCTTTCCGGGGTGACACGGCCGTGTCGGGCGTCACGGTGAACGCGCAGTTGAGCGTGGACGGAATCGTCTCCTCCGCGGAGTATGTGCCCGACGGATCGGGCAAGTACTACCTGGGCTTCACCGAACGAACGGAGAACGAAGGCATCCTGCAACTGATTCTTCGTGAAACCGGGCGACCGGTGCAGACCCCTCGGGGGCCGGTACGAGTGTCGATCTTCGACGAAAACATCTTTGGGTCGGTGAACGGCGTGCCCTTCGCGGAACTTGTCTCAGAGTCGGGAGTGTTTTATCCGGGCGTCAATGTGACGGTGGTGAGCACGCAGTATGTGCCCGAGCCGCCTCCTCCGCCCGACGTCTCCGTGCCCGAGCCGCCGCCTCCGCCCGACGTCTCCGTGCCCGAGCCGCCTCCTCCGCCCGACGTCTCCGTGCCCGAGCCGCCGCCTCCCCCGGACGTCTTCGTTCCCGAGCCGCCGCCTCCCCCCGACGTCGTGGCGACGGCCCAGTTCGAGCCGCCCAGCCCTGACCGGCAGTTATTCGTGCTGGCCACGGGCGTCGGCGCGGGTGCCGAGCCGGTCCGCGTGGACTACGACTTCGCCTCTGGAACGGCGACCTATAGTCCGTTCGGACGTCAACTGCTGATGTTCCTGCCCGACTCGCACGAAACGGGTCAGTTCGCCCTGTTCAACGAGTCCACGGGCCGCCCCGCCAGTTTGAATGATCCGCTGGACTTCTTCACCGCCCCTCCGCCCCCTCCGGAGAACGTCGAGGATTTCTTCAACGAAGGAGACGGGATGATCCAGCCGCCTCCGCCGCCCCCGACCGAGCCCATCGGGGACCCGACATTACAGCCTCCCCCGCCCGATGGCACGGTCCCGCCGCCGCCGGATGAGCCCATCACGCCAGCGCAGCTTGTGGATGAGGGCGCGCCGGTCAACGTGGATACATCGGGATTCATCCTCGTCGCCGCCGACCAGGTGATCGGCTCACCCGTGAGCGCTCAGGCGTTCCGGCACGTCTACGGCACCGATGTCCCCAACCTGAGGTATGATGCCAACGGCGACCCGTACTTCGACGACATCGACGCCGACGGCGTGCAGGACGACAACGAGCCGACGGTCCCGCACCGCCCCACGCTGTTCGATCCCCGCGATTGGCGATCGACGGACGTGCGGCTCTATTACCGCCGGTCGGACAATGCGGCTGCGGTGACTTTCGAGGAGATTCAGTTCGACTCGCCCACGCCGATGACCACGGACGGCGTGGCCCTCGTGCCTCGAAACTTCGTCCCGCGGCTGAACGCCTTCCGGTTCGGCCGACCCAACACGTCCGTCAATCTCGTCACCGCTTTCGCGCCGCCGGAGTTCTTCGACGGGACGCACGCGCTCAATCGTGATACGCGGATCGACATCTTCAGCGCCGTCGCCATCATGAACTTGGTGCTGGATCAGGTGTTCAACGTGGCCGCGGACGTCGACCTTGACGGCATCGGCCCGCTGCCGCGGCAGACGACGCTGACCGACGCCCATCCGTTCACGGCCCCGATCGGCGACCCGTTCGTTCTCCTCCTCAACGGTTTCCGCGAGAGGTCTTCCGTCGAAGGCGCGAGTGCCAAGCCCCGCCGGTAAGAGCGCCGATCCATGGTTCCAGGGGCGGCCGTCTTTCCGGCGGCCGCCCCTTTCTACGCGCACGGACCCCACGCAAACGCGACGGAAGTCATCTTCTCAGCTTTGGCAAGAGCGCTTCGCGGACGTTCATCAGGCGCGGCATCGGTTTTCAACGGGTTAAGCCCGCCCTGCGGTTTGCAATGTGCTCCGAGTACCGCTAAAAACCCTCTGACGACGGGTGGCGTGGCCAAGCGAGCGCCCGCGAGCGCCCGCGAGCGCTGCCATGCACTTGGACGATAGCGCGGAGGCGTTGGTTAGAGTGCATCCTGGAACCCCTCTCCCCCGCTGGGGGGTCAGACGAGCCGACCGAGGAGGGAGGGTCCGAGGGTAGGGTGAGGGGGTTTCAGGACGCACTTTTAGAGGAACCGTAATGATGTCTCAGACCCCCGATGTGATGGAAAAAATCGTCGCCCTCTGCCGCCGCCGCGGCTTCATCTTCGGCAGCAGCGAAATCTACGGCGGCATCGGCGGCTTCTGGGACTACGGCCCCTTAGGCTGCGAACTGAAACGCAACATCAAGGACGCCTGGTGGCACGACAACGTCCGCAACCCGCCCCCCGGGCCCAATGGCCGCGAATACCAGATGGTCGGCGTCGATTGCTCGATCATCATGAATCCCAAGGTATGGGAAGCGAGCGGGCATGTGGGGGGGTTCAAGGATCCGATGCAGACGTGCCGCCAATGCAAGAAGCATCTGCGTGCGGATCAGGTTTGGGACGGCATCAAGGACAGCGCGTGGTGCAAATCGCTCGGTGAACTTTACAAAGCCAAGGGCGTTGTCACCGGCGTCGATCTAAAGAAGTGGGCAGAAACGAAAGGGCGTAAGCTCGCGCCGGGTCTTGCTCTTGTTAGGAATCCATCAGTCGCCCTCTATTGGATGGCGGAGCGCGTGGAGGCAAAGGGCTCGGCCATCAACCCTATCGATATTATTCAGTACGCGGCGACAGAACAGTTCGAACAGACCGGCTTGGTGACGCCTTGCCCGCATTGCGGCGGGGACCTCACCGAGCCACGCGAATTCAATCTTATGTTCGAGAGCCACGCCGGGGCCGTCAAGGACGAGGCGAATAAGGTTTACCTTCGGCCGGAAACTGCCCAAGGCATCTTCGTAAACTTCCCAAACGTGATGAGTTCCACCCGGGTCAAGATTCCCTTCGGCATTGCTCAGATCGGCAAAGCCTTTCGCAATGAGATCAACCCCCGAAATTACACCTTCCGTTCCCGCGAATTTGAGCAAATGGAAATCGAGTTCTTCTGCAAGCCGGACGAATCCATGATGTGGTATGAGTTCTGGCGGGATGCGCGGATCAAATGGTATGAATCACTCGGCATCAAGAGCGACAAACTCCGTCCGCGTCAGCAGGGCAAGGAGGAGTTGGCCCACTACAGCAAGGCCTGCACCGACATCGAATACCTATTCCCATTCTCCGACGAACCGCAGGAACTGGAAGGCGTCGCCCATCGAGGCTCGTTTGACTTGAATCAACATGGCAAGTTCTCGCGCAACGACGAAAACGCCTTTGCCGTCATCGACGAGGATGTTCAGAGCCGCGACCGTGAGGGAGCGGGCAGTGCCGGCGGGCAGAAATCGGCGGCGCGCTTCGTTCCCCACGTGATCGAGCCGTCGGCGGGCGCGGATCGCTTCACCCTGGCCGTCATCTGTGAGGCCTATTCCTACGACGAGACCCGCGCCAGTCCCGAGTTCATGAAGTTCCACCCTCGCCTCGCCCCCATCAAGGCCGCCGTTTTTCCGCTCGTCGCCAAGGACGGCCTGCCGGAGATCGCCGAGCCGATCTACCGCGAGATCAAGAGGCAATTCCCCTGCCAGTACGACGCCAAGCAGTCCATCGGCAAGCGCTACGCGCGCATGGACGAGGCCGGCACGCCTTTCTGCTTCACCATCGACGGCCAGACCAAGGAGGACGGGACGCTCACCGTCCGCGACCGAAACGATGCCTCGCAGATTCGTATTGACAAGTCGCGCTGCTTAGAGTATTTACACGAGCAACTCCGGCTATGACGGAGGCGATGCCTGACGGTACGGCCGCGTAAACCGTGCACGGCTCCGGCACACGGATTGACCGCAGGAGGCGAACCTATGTCGCAGGCGCGGACGAAGAAGGACGTTAGCATCTATCAGCTCAAGGTGACGCTCAAAGGCAGCAAGCCGCCGATCTGGAGGCGAGTTCAAGTCAAAGACAACATCCGTCTCGGCGACTTGCACGGCGTCATCCAGTGCGTGATGGGCTGGGACGGCGGGCACCTTCATCAGTTCATTCACCAGGGCCAATACTTCGGCGCACCCTCCGATGACGACGAGGATTCGGTCACTGATGAGGATAAGGTGAGGTTGTCCGACCTTCACCTCCGCGCCAAATCCAAGTTCGTCTACGAGTACGACTTCGGCGATGATTGGATGCACGACATCGTCGTCGAGAAAATGTTGCCCGTCGAAAAAGGCGTCGACTATCCTCGGTGCATCGACGGCCAACGCGCCTGTCCGCCGGACGACTGCGGCGGTATCTGGGGCTTCTACGATATGCTTCAAGCCGCGTCCGACCCCAAACATCCCGAGCACGAGGATTACAAAGAATGGCTCGGCGACGAGTTCGACCCCGAGGCGTTTGATTTGGAGGCGAAGGACGCGACCCTTCGCGAGGCCTTCAAGCGGCCTCGCACATGGGGGCCGATCTGGTAGATGCGGGCGCGCTTCCCATGCGGGACTGGTAGAGCTAGGTCGTCGGGACGACCAGGGCCTTAACGGTCCGGCCCGATGCGACCTGCGCCAGCGCCTCATTGACCTGCGACAATGTATAGCGCTCGAGCTTCAGGCCCGACCACAGCGCCGCGGCACGCGGAGTTCGGAGCATTTCAACGGCCCGATGGAAATGCGAGTAGTCCGACCCCCAGCATCCACGAACGTCAAGGTGCTTGCGATTCAGATCCCAATGCGGATTGAACGACGTGTCCCCGTGATCGGTATATTGACCGACAACGACGACCCGGCCGGCATCTCGCGTGTATTGCATCGCCTCGGTAACGGCCTCCGGCGACCCGGTACACTCAAGAGTGACATCGGCCCCGCGCCCCTCGGTATGCTGCAACACCCAAACACTGCGATCGGATGACGTGTGTCGCGTGAAGTTCAGAACATCCTCCGCGCCCATTCGCCGCGCGTATTCCAGTCGCTCATCCGGAGCGCCGATGCACAGCACTCGGCCCGCCCCGCGAAGAATGGAAAAGCCGATCGTGGACAGTCCCACCGGCCCCGAACCGAGCACCAACACAGTATCCGCCAGCGCGACTTCACCTCGCTCGACTGCGTGCAGCGCCGTTGGCAGGGAACATCCCCCGGCCATGTACAGTTCGCTTGACACGCCGTGCAGCCGAATGCACCGCACACCGGGCTTGAGGTAAATGTACTCCGCCCAACCGCCCGTCAGTCCGTCCGCGATTCCATAGGTGATTCCGTACACCTTGCGATGAGGACATCGCGTGGAGGCCCTCGCAACAAGACAATACCAACACGCATGGCACGTGCGGTGGACATCGAGAAAAGTGACGCGATCGCCTTCCGCAAACGGACGACCCTGGACGTCATGCACAGTACCGCGAATCCGCTCAAGAGTCCCGACACTAACATGACCGGGAATGATCGGGTAGGGAACGCCGCTCAGTCGCCCGTCGCGCAAGTGCACGTCCGTGCCGCACACTTCACTGAGTTCCACCTTGAGCAGCGCCGAGTCCGGCTCCAGGTCGGGCAATGGCAGTTCGCGCAGCTCGCATGGCCGCGGACGTCCGTCCACTCCCGGGCCCGGCATAACAGCAACGAGGGCATTGCTCATTTGTTCGGCAGCGGCTTGACCGTCAGGTACAGCTCGTCGAGCTGCTTCTTGGAGACCGACGATGGTGCATTGGTCAAGGGACACACCGCCCGCTGGGTCTTGGGGAATGCGATGACGTCTCGAAGACTGTTGGCCTGGGCCAGTTTCATCACCCACCGATCGAGGCCGAACGCGATCCCGCCATGCGGTGGGGCGCCGAACCGCAGTGCGTCCAGCAGGAATGCGAACTTCTCCCTAGCCTCCTCGTCACTGATCCCCAAGATGCGGAACACCTTGGTCTGAACATCCTGGCGATGAATACGAATACTCCCGCCGGCCATTTCTGTTCCGTTCAGCACAAGGTCATAGGCTTTGTCACGGGCCTTTCCCGGATCGCTGTCCAGCAAATGCAGGTCTTCATCCAAGGGAGCGGTGAAAGGATGGTGGGTGCTGGCCCAGCGGTTTTCCTCCTCGTCCCAGGTCAGCAATGGAAAATCGACGATCCACAGCAGGTTCCATTGATCCTTGGAGACAAGATCGAGGATTCCTCCGAGTCGTGTGCGCACATGGTGCAGATACTTGCACGCGTCAGCATAGGCACCGGGCATGAAGAAGATCGTGTCGCCGGCCTTTGCGGCAAGACTCTGACAGAGCTTGGGCGCCAGAGGTTGAAGGAACTTGGCGATGCCGGTCTGCAGCTCAATGCCGGCGGCGCCGGCGGCCACTTTAGTGAGGGGCAGTGCGCTCCCGCCCATTCCCTTGATTTCCTCCGTAAGTCCATCGCTGACTTTCCGAGTGAGCTTATCTCCTCCTGACGCAACAATGCACTTTACGACACCGCCTTTGTCGATCGCTTCACGGAAGACGTTGAAGTCGATCTGGCGCATCAATTCCGTGACATCCTGCAATTCCAGACCGAAGCGCGTGTCGGGCCGGTCGATTCCGAAGCGTTCCATGGCCTCGTGCTCCGTCATTCGCGGGAGCGGTAGGGGGATTTCAATATCCAGCGCATCCTTGAAAATGCGCCGCACGCAGCCCTCGACGACGGCCATCACGTCCTCGCGCTGCACGAACGCCATTTCCATATCGAGTTGGGTGAACTCCGGTTGGCGGTCAAACCGCAGGTCCTCGTCGCGGAAACAGCGGACGATCTGCGCATAGCGGTCGAAACCGGAAATCATGAAAAGCTGTTTGAAGAGTTGCGGCGACTGCGGCAGTGCGTAGAAGGCGCCAGGCTTCACCCGAGAGGGGACCAAATAATCACGCGCTCCCTCGGGCGTCGATTTCGTCAAAAACGGCGTCTCGATCTCCACGAACCCGTTTTCATGGAAAAATTCTCGAATCGCACGCGCGATGCGGTGGCGAAGGCGGAAGATGTGCTGCATTTCCGGCCGTCGCAAATGCAGGAATCGGTAGCGAAGCTGCAAATCCTCCCCCGCCTCGAAGTCATCGTTGACTTGGAAAGGAAGCGGGTCGCATCGGCTCAACAGGTCGATCTCCGTCACCTCGACTTCGATTTCACCCGTGGCGAGCTTGGGGTTGGTCCATTCCCCTCGGCTGAGCACGGTTCCGAGGATCGCGACGACGTCTTCGTTGTGGAGCGAACGTGCGACCTCGTGCGCCGCGGGGTGATCGGGCGTGAACCGAAGCTGCGCGACGCCGGTGTGGTCGCGCAGGTCGACAAAGGCCATCCCGCCGTGATCTCTGGCCGTATTGACCCAGCCGGCCAGCGTGACCTGCTGTGCGACATGGCCGCGACGCAGCTCCCCGCACCGGTGTGTTCGTCTGTTGTACGCAACCGCCACGAATGACTCCTTGACCGAGCCGAACCGACTCCTTGTAAGCCATCTTGTAGGACGGGACGGCCCGAAAAGCAATCCGCTGAGAACCGCCGGCTGATCGGTGAGCGGGGAGCGGGTATACTCTGGATCGTTGCCGGTAGATCGGAGAAGTGCTTGGGTGAACGACCCTTTGACGGGCTATTCATCGACTTCTACGGCACCATCGCCGCCGGCGATCGTGAAGCCGTAGAGGCGACGTGCCTGCGCATCGTGGAGGCCTGCGGACTGCCCATCGCTCCGCCCGACTTCGCGGTGACCTGGGGCGCGCGGTACTTCGCGACCGTCGCCCGAAGCAATCACCAGGCCTTCCGCACGCTCTATGAATGCGAGCTGGTGAGCCTGCATGACACGCTGGCGGCCTTCGGGCAGTTCCCCGATCCGGCGCCGTTCCTCGTAGACTTGGAAGAGTATTGGCACAACCCGCCGGTCCATGAGGACGCGATCGAGTTCCTCCGCGAGGTCCGACTACCGACATGCTGCGTTTCCAACGCGGATACCAAACCGCTCCTTGCGGCGATCGGGCGACACCGCCTGCGCTTCGACGCGGTGATCTCCTCGGAGGCGGTGCGTTGCTACAAACCCGACCCGGTGATCTTCCACCACGCCCTCAGCGCCCTCGGCCTGCGCCCCGACCGCGTTATGCACGTCGGCGACTCCTTGCACAGTGACATCGCCGGGGCCGCAGGTGCGGGCATCGCCGCGACCTGGATCCGTCGTGAGGATCGCATCCACGACATCGGCGAATACAAGCCGTGGCGGACCGTTACACGCTTGAGCCAATTACGCGACCTTCTGGCGTGAAAAGAGCGGTTTTTCCAGCCCCGGCGACCACTTTCGACGCCGGTTGGTTTGACTCCCCGGCGAGAAGGTCGTATCCTTGATAGGGTGATGGTAATCCACAAATGACTCGGAGCGCGCCCCGTTGTCTCCGGGAAGGTGGGAGGTGTCACATGCGTACGCGACTCTATCTCGCACTCTCGTGTGCCGTAGGTGTGGTTCTATCGGCGACCGTCGTCATGGCCGCCCCAGCGGACTCCCGCGGCGGAGCGAAATCGGGAAGATCGTCCATGCCGGTCGCCTCGCGCGGGGCGACCCGCTCCGTGGCGCCCATGACGGCCCCCCGCGCCGCCTCCATGCGGCCGACGGTAACTCAGAAGGCGTCCGCGTTCGCCCACGCTCCCGTGGCCGCGTCGCCTCGACCGCAGCTCTTTCGCAGTCCAACCTCTCGCTCCTACGCCGACCGGAGCTCGTCGAAGCCCCCGCAGTATTCCCAGGCCCGACCGCCGCAGAGTTCGAGCCGGCCCTCGGTCTCCCGCGTTCCGTTGATTCGCGCGCCGCAACCGGCCGCTTCAGACATGCCCCGCGTCAAGGCTGATCCGAGAATTACGCCATCGCCGCCGCAGCCCCGCGACTCGCGTCCGCCGATTTACACCTCCGGACCCGTCCGTCGACCGACGGGGGACGTCACGATCGGGCGCGCCGGCGATCATGGTTCGGGGTTTATTCACATCGGAGCGAATCCCGCTCGCGTGGACGGTGTGGTGGGGCGGCATGGCTCCGCGTATGGCCGCTACGGCCACCGCGTCCGCCCGCCCTATGGGTACGGGCACTACTACAACAGGTACCCGCCGATCTACTACCCCGGCTATCGTTACTACAGCCCGTTCTATGGCTACTCCTACGCGACGGTCTATCTTTCCGAGCCTTACGTCGTCCGCGTGTACGATGACTCGCCGACCTACGTCGTCTCGACCTACCCGCAGCCCGTCGAAACTACGGAGACCGCACCCGGTACACCGCCGCCCGCCGCCGCGCCTCCGGCGACGGCGGAGTCGTATCAACCCCTGACGCCGCCCCAGGCGGCCTCCCCCGTCAGCGAGGGCAACGCCGCCTTCGCCGCGGGTCGCTATGACGAGGCCCGCGACCTCTACGTTCGCGCAGTCTTTTCCGACGAGCGCGACGGCTACGCCAAGGTCCTCTACGCCTGGTCCAATTTCGCCCTCGGCGACTACGACGTGGCCGCGGCGGCCATTCGCCGTGCGTTGCTGACCACGCCCGACCTGGTCACTTACCCGATGGACCTTCGCACGCTTTATTCCGACGCGGCGACGCTTGATCGTCAAACCGAGGCGTTGCTGCGTTTTCTCGCCGACCACCCCAACCACGCGGAGGCCCAGTTGGTGTGGGGTTACTTGCTGTATTCGATCGGCCAAGCGGATCGGGCCGCGTCGGTGTTCAACAGTCTGGCGGGCGCGGATGCGAATGACACGATCGTGTTGCGCCTTCGCGACGCGGCCGTTCGCGCCGCACAAAGCCCATCGCCCGCACCCCAGACGCCTAGCCCTTGAGCCCTGAGCCTTATACACAATTCCACGACCAGAGGGCCGGAGGCCCGACTGAAAATAGCCCAGCGTTTCAACGCTGGGAACGCGGCAGGACCTCGCGTCCAAGTCCCGTAGGGACGGTTGAACCGATCAGTCGTCCCTACGGGACTCGCTCGTCCCTTGCCGATCTTACCCCAGCGATGAATCGCTGGGCTATTCTCAGGGCGTCCCTCCGGGACGCGGCGGTCCCCTTTCCGACTTGTGCATTAGGCTCAGCCCTTGAGCCGCCGGCGTCAATCCGGGCGGCGGCTCACCTCACACGCGCGTCTTGACCCACGCTCCGCCGGCGTAACGCAGTGACGATGCGCACGCCCGCCACAGCATGTCGCCGAACATCCCCATCCACGCCCCCAGCAATCCCCACTGTTCGACGATCCCGAAGTAGTACCCGACCGGCACGCGGATGAGGATGGTCCCCACGACGGTGATGAGCAGGGGGAAGCGCGTGTCGCCCGCTCCGCGAAGGGCCCCGACGTACACGATCGACGTGACGAGGAACGGTTGCAGCATCGCCAAGATACGAAATGGCCTTACGCCCGCCGCTTGGACCATTGCGTCCGTGCTCATTTGTTCGAAAATGAATCGCGCACCGAGGTAGAAGCCCGTCGCGATCGCTACCGCGAGCAGCCCGCATTGCAGGACTCCCTCGTGCCCCACGCGCATGGCCCGGCGCGGTTGATGGGCGCCGAGGGCCTGCCCGATCATCGTCGCGGTGGCCGCGCTCCAGGCCATCGCGGGCAGATACACGAACGCCTCGACACGGATGGCGATGATATGCGTGGCGAAGTAAATCTCCCCCAGCGGCGGGTCGGCAAGGCGGGAGATGATCGCCAGGAACATGAACTGCCCGGACCACATGACGGCCCCGTCCGCCGCCGCCGGGAGACCGATGCGAAGGATGCGCCAAGCCGACGCCCACGACACGGGCAGGTCGCGCCGACGGATGCGCACTCCCGCGCCGCCGTGGCCGAGAACGGCGAGCAGCAAGAGGGTCCCGCTGATCTGGGCGATGACGGTGCCCGTCACGATTCCGGTCACGCCCAGCGTCGGAAATGGGCCCAGCCCGTACACCAGGCTCCACGCCATCACCACGTTGATGACATTGAGCAAGGCGTAGATGAGCATCGGCGTGCGCATGTTGCCCACGCCGCGAAGCGCTGCGCACCCCACGATCATCGGGCTCATAAACAAGTACCCGACGGCGCCGACGCGCAGGTACGTGACCGTGATCGAATAGGCGTCGCCGGTCATCCGGCAGTAGCGGGCGAACGCCGGGGCGAGCGTAAACATGGCGATGAACAGTCCCAGCCCCAGTACGGCTCCGAGGGTGAGCGATTGGTTTGCGAAGTGGTTGGCCCGCTCATGATCGCCCGCTCCCTCGTACCGGGAAACCAGCGCCGTCGTCCCCGTCCCGATGAGCATGACCAGCATGGAGGCCAGCCACGACACGTAGGCCGCCAACCCGACCGCTGACGTCGCCGCAGGGCTGATTCGCCCGGCCAAGTAGGTGTCAACCAACCCCACGAGCGTGTTCAGGATTTGCTCGGCGAGAACCGGAAGGGCCAGGAGAAACAGCGTCCGGCGTACCGGGCCGGCGGTGACCACCGATGCTAGGACCGGCTGTTCCGCCGGCTCAGCGGTTCCACCACTCGCCGGCCCCGTTCGGTATGCAGGCGAAGAAGGAGGTAAAATCGGTCCCTCGGCCATCCCGCCACCGTTCACCCGACCTTCGGAACCAGAGCCGGGACGCCGTTCAACAGGCTTCGCGACGACCCAAGTCTACCCCCGCAAGCCGACCCGTCAAAAAACGGGTTTCCAGTGAAGACGCGACAGCCGTTTGCTACACGGGCCGCCGCCGATATACTCCGCCTGGGCGAGCACGCTTCGTCGGCTTGATGGTTCAAGCCGTGCGCTCGCCCGCGAACGTCGCCGAGAGGACCAGAGGTTCCCGTCTATGCGCGCCTCATCCACACTGCCGACCCCCAGCACCGAGAGCAGCGCCCGGACCAGCGTGATGTTCATGATCGTGCTCCGGGTCGTTTTCGTCCTGGCCCTTACCGCTGTCGGCTTGACCCTCGCCTCCGATCAACGGCTCGTCTCCGGGGCCATGGCCGGACAGGGCGATTTGATCTTGATCGGGTTCATCGGTGCGGGGTTCGTCGTCCTCGCCCTGGATATCTTCGTGCCCCGCAAGTCGCTGACGGCCATCTCCGGGCTGTTTTTCGGTCTGATTGTGGGAATGGTCGTCGCTTATGGCCTGTCGCTCATTATCGACCTCCTCGCCGTCGCCTATGTTCCGGGCGACATGAGCCCGTCTCAGGCCTCCTTCTTCAGTGCCCTCAAGCTCGCCATCGGGGTCATCTGTTGCTACTTGGCCGTCAGCTTCATCCTTCAGACCAAAGACGACGTGCGCTTTGTCATCCCCTACGTCGAGTTCGCCAAGGAGACGAAAGGGGCCCGACCGATGGTGCTCGACACGTCAGTGATCGTCGACGGCCGCATCGCCGATATCGCCAACACCCACATCATCGAGTCCGAGCTGGTCGTCCCCCGTTTTGTCTTGCAGGAGTTGCAGACCATCGCCGACAGCAGTGACAAGCTGAAACGAGTCCGGGGCCGCCGCGGCCTGGACATGCTCAACAAATTGCAGAGCAACGAGAACATCGAGATTCGTCTCCTCGACGTCGTCCCCGAGCGCAGCGCCGTCGACGCCGGCGTCGACGAAATGCTCGTTGATCTCGCCCTGCAACTAAACGGCAAGGTCGTCACCAATGACTATAATCTCAACAAGATCGCCCAACTCCGCGGCGTCTCGGTCATCAACATCAACGACTTGGCCAACGCCTTGAAACCGGTGGTTTTGCCCGGCGAAACGCTTTCCGTGAAGGTCATCAAGCCCGGCGAGGAGATCGGACAGGGGGTCGGCTATCTCGAGGACGGCACCATGGTCGTCGCCGAGGGCGGCCGGGAACGTCTCGGCGAAATCGTGGACTTGACCGTCACCAGCGTGCTGCAGACTTCCGCCGGGCGCATGATCTTCGGACGCCTCGACGGCGTCCCCATCCCCGAACGCCGCCGGCACAAGACGGACAAGGTACAATAGGATCCCGTGCCCATTAGACCCGGAAGCGGGAGCGACCGGTCCAACCCGTTGCTTGTGCCCGTTCGACAAGACCACCTGGGGAAGGACGGATTTACCAAATCCCGTTGACGAGTATAGGGGTGGCGGGTTACAATTGGTAGTGCCCGTCAGGCGAGCGTGAAGTTCACACGGGATCGCGAAGGAACACGACATGGCGCGTCATCAACTCGGGCTGCTGGTGGTTGTGGGGGTCGGTGCGGGGGCGGTGCTCGTGGGCCCGCGGGGCGAAGCCCGCGGGGAGACGATCCTCTACGTTGATGCGAACGCTGGCGGGCCGACGCACAACGGGTCCAGTTGGTGCAGCGCCTACCTGGAACTACAACCGGTGTTGAGCGTTGCAGCGCCCGGGACCACGATCCGCGTAGCGGACGGGGTCTATCGCTCCGATCCGTCGGGTCTCCCCAGGGCGAGGAACGACCGCCTCCGGACCCAACCGCTCTCGATTTGCATCCCAGGGCGCTTAGCAAGCCCAGCGCCCGTGAGGCAATATGGCGTTAGGAACGAAGTGATCGAAATAGCGGATGGAACAGCTTGAAACAGTGTACGGTTCTCCCGTATTTTGACTGTTTTGGAGACCCAACATGTCGACGAGAATTTTTGCGGTGTTCGCTGCACTCTTCGTTGTTAGTACGGCACGGGCAGAGGTGTTTGTTGAACTGGTTCCGGATCGCTCGGGTCCATATTTAGCCGGAACCTCCGTACATGTTGACTTCTGGCTCCGCAGTGAGGTTGCGTTCGACGCCGAGATCGGCCTTATCCAGTTCGACTTCTCGGTAACGGACCCCGCCCTTGGGCTTGCGCCATCGTTCCTGTTTGATTACAGCTCAATCGAGGATGCCCACAACTACGAAGATCGGTTTCCCAGCCTGCCTGTGCCGTGGACCAGAAACTACATCTTATGCGTTTGTCCTGAGGCATTCCTGGCCTTGCCGGCTGGGGGCTCCCTTCATGTGGGAGAACTGAACGTACAGCTTCCGATCGAACTGGGCACGTACCGTCTCGACGCCTTGAATGCTTCCTATCCGACGCCCGAGGTCAGTGTCGCGGGCGGGATCATAGGCTTTCGCTATGACGATTGGGAGGCGTCAACCGGTGAAGCAACAGGGGGAACCCTCGATTTTATTGTGACTGTACCGATCCCGACGGTCTCGGGCTGGGGCACACTTGTTTTGACTCTTTTGCTAATAAGCTTCGGGACTGGCGTAATTCTGCGCCGAATCGGGCCTACTGCAACGGTGGAAGAGAGGATAAAAGGTGTTGGTATGAATTCGAATGCATCAAGGGCAACCGGGAGAACACGTAAACCGCGACGAGTCGCGTCGATAGTGTCCGCTCTGCTTTTACCGTCGCTGCTCAATTCGACGTTGTCGACTGCAGAAGAGGCGCCGGTTCCCAATACGACAGACGCGCCGGTTCCCTATACGCCTGTCTCCCTAAGCTCTGATTCCGGGATTGTCGGAGCATCGGGGCAAGGAACCGATCCCGTCCTCCTGTTCTCGGACGTGATCGAAGTCAGCGGGGCCCCTTGGATTCGCCTGCTGTTTGCGGAGGTCCAACTTAGCGGATCTGCCGTCGCCGGCACCGCATCTTTCGTACGAGTCTCAGGGCTGGATGGCGCCGTCCAATCCTTGGACTCTGCCGCGATGACCCAGTGGGGAAATAGTTCCGCGTACTTCAATGGCGATTCCGTCGTTGTGGAGCTATTCGCCTTTCGAAACACGGGATCGAACAGGGTCAGGATCGAAGAGGTTTTGGTTGGTGTGCAGGACGATTCCGGAGGGACCCCGTCGATTTGCGGGGTTACCGACGATCGCGTTCCATCGACTGACCCACGCGTGGGGCGCATTGTTCCAACTGGGTGCACCGTTTTCTTGTTCAACGACCGCCCTCGCTGTTTTTTGACGGCAGGGCATTGTTGCGCCAGGTACCACCCCGGCGGGTACTTTGTTGAATTCAACGTACCGTTGTCCACTCCGTACGGCGCTATGCAACATCCCGGACCGGAGGATCAATACGCTGTGGACTTCGCCTCCGTTCGATATCGTAATGCCGGTATCGGGAATGATTGGTGCATTTTTTCGGTGTTTGACAACACCGCGACCGGGTTGAGCCCCTTGGAAGCTCAGGGGGCTTCGTATCAACTTGCCGAAAATGTTCCTCCACCTAGTTTCTCTACCGTTGGAGTCACAGGGTACGGGGTTGACAAGACCCCCCCTGGAATCGGTGGTTACTACAACGAGTATTCGCAGACCCAGCAGACCCATGCGGGTCCTTACGACGCCGGAGGCGCATGGACCGTTCGGTTTACCGTAGACGTTATGCCGGGAAATTCAGGGTCCGCCCTTGAGCATCTTTCATCTGAGTCGGTTTACGGGATCGTTACTCACAGTCATTGCTTCTTACTCAACGGCATCGCGACGAGGATAGATCGACCCGACTTGAAATTCCAGACAGCCTGCGGTTTATGCGGCGACGGCACTGACTGCAACAACAACGGAGTTCTGGATAGCTGCGATATCGCCAGCGGAAGCAGCCTGGACTGCAACAACAACGGCGTTCCGGACGAGTGCGAATCGCCCCTGGGCGCCTGTTGTGTCGGCGACACATGCACGGTTGTCCGACAGACTTGTTGCGACAGCCAGGGCGGGGCCTTCGCCGGCCTGGGAACGACGTGCGAGGCTGGGGCTTGTTGTGTCGGCGGCGCGTGCATGGTTATGGCGCAAGGGTGCTGTTCCAGCCAGGGCGGGGGCTTCATCGGCGAGGGGGTCACCTGCGACGACTGCAATGGGAACGGCGATCCCGATGCGTGCGAGACGGAGGATTTACACCCCTGCTGCGTCCCGCCGGGGGGGCCGTGCATTCTGTGGACCGCGGAATGTTGTTCGAGTGTTGGCGGCGCGTTGGTCACGGGGCGGAGAGGGTGCACACTGTGGGCCTGCGACTTTATGCCGTATTGACCTCCCCCCAATTCATGTACCAGCCGCTATAAAAGTCGGTGACGTTTTGCAGGCGCGCCGGGATCGATGGGCGGTTGACGACCGATGACGCCCGGATCAAACTCCGCAAGCTCTACCCGTCAACCCTTGACAACGAATCTTGTCAAGGGCCAACCGACGGTTGACGGAGCAACAACAGGGAGCGCACGGATGCGCGGGATGGGTAGGGGGGTTGGTTCGGGCATCCTCGCGACCGCGGCCGCATCGATCGGCGGGTGCGTGTCGGCGTCGTTGGGGACCAGCACCGGCCCTCATCCGCCGCAACAACGATGGTCGGTGGCGGCCAAGCAGCCGGCCCACGTCGGGGAGACGGTGCAGTTTGACTTCGTCCTGACGGACTGGCTGGGTCGATTCGTCGCTCCGACGGGGCTGGCGGATTATTGCGTGGCCATTCCTTCGCGGCTCAGGACAGGAATCGGCGACGAACGAATTGAAACCGAGCCGGACGCGAAAGGGCACTTTCGATTCAGCTATACAGTGGATCGCGTCCGCGCCGGCGAGAAGATCAAGGTGACGGCGACGGCCTATCAGCAGCGGGGCAGTCGGGACCAGATGAAAGTCCGCGGGCAGTGGCTGACCGCGGACAGCCCTTACGCCGAGCCCGACCGGAAGATCGCCGGCGATGCCATCCAGTTGACGATCTACCAGACCAAGGTCGAGATGAAGATTGTGCGGCCTGCCGATGACCTCGATCCGGAAAGCGGCGTATTACGCCTTCAGCGCCTCGACGGGACCGGCGTTCCGGTGTACATCGACAAGCCCGGTCGGCCCGGCTTCAGGCTCGACGGTCCCGAGCCGAACGGGTACTATCGGGTCGAGTACCAACCCACGGGAGAGCAGTTGAACCCGACCGGCACGACCGAGGTCGAGTTCAGCGTCTATGACCTGGGGGGACAGCGGCATGTGGTTTCGCAGACCTTAAGCACCCCGTAGCGGGGCACCGGGCGGACCTGGCTTGTCCTTGGGCAGAGCGAAGAAATGGCGCGACGTCACATCCATTATGAGGCGGCGTTCGAGGACTACGTGCGTTCGCGCGGCTGGCCTTACGTGCCGGTCGACGAACAGAAAAAAGCGATCTTCGCCGGGGGGAGGGTGAAGTCGTTCGATTTCTTGGTCTACCCGCCGGGCCGGCCCGCATGGCTGGTGGACATCAAGGGACGCAAGTTCCCCTACGAGATCAACGGCGGGCGGCGCTATTGGGAGAACTGGGTCACTCGCGAGGACCTGGAGGGCCTACGCCGCTGGGAGGGCGTGTTCGGACAGGGTTTTGAGCCGGTGCTCGTGTTTGTGTACTGGCTGGTGGGTCTGCCGCGGCGTGAGCCGACGTCGGAGGTTCACGTGTTCCGCGACGAATGCTACGCGTTGGTCTGGATCTCGGCGTCGGACTACGCGGCCCATGCCCGGCGACGATCGCCGAAGTGGGACACGGTAACCGTGCCGAGCGGGGCGTTTCGATCGTTGGTAAGCCCGGTGCATGCGGGTTGATCCACGGGGCGAACGCTCGACAGCCGCGTGGTATCCGGTAGGATAGGAAGGCTTGCTCTGAGCCGCGAAGGGATGGAGCAAGGGCGACGACGCGACGTTGGGAGGCGCTCGTGAGGCACACATGGTTGAGGACGCTTGTGGCTGCGGCGGTCGTCCACGGGGCGGCGTTGTCGGCGTGGGCGCAGAAACCGACTAGACCTCCCGAAGACGACAGCGGCGTCTTGCAATGGCTCATAGCGGCCGGGATCGTCGTGGTCATCTGTGTGACCGCGTTCTTGAACCCCAAGCGGTCGCACCTCAACTAGCAGTGCTCGACGAAGGGAACGACGTGATGAAGACCAACGCTTCGGGCAAACGCCCCTTGATTAGCGCGCTCATCGTGCTCAACTTGTGTCTTTTGGCGGCGCTTCTATCGGTGTGTTTCAGGCTTCCGGGAGCTTACGCCCAGGCGGGGGCGCGCGGGGCGGACTATCTCTGCGTGACCGCCAAGCCGGCGGGCCAGAGCTACGACGTGCTCTACATGCTTGATCCCGCGGCCCATAAGCTCCATGCCTTTTATCCGGGCCTGCCGCAGACCAAACAGCTTTCCCACGCGGAACCGCGGGATCTGAAAGCGGATTTCGGAAAATAGCTCACGGGCCTTGGCCCAACGGAACTCGGTGAACCATGGATCCCAGAAACCTCGTGATCGGCGTACTCTCGACCACCGCGACGATCCTGCTCGTCGGCGTCCTCCTGCTCTACTCCCGCCCCGAGGGGGCACGTGCGGAAGGGATGACCACGTCTGGGGGAAACTACGTCGTCACGGTCGGAAGCTTGACCAAGGGCGATGAAGAAGTCGTGTACGTAGTGGACACCTCGACCGACAAGATGCTCGTGTTCCGGTTCGACGGCAATCGTCGGCAGATCGAGATTGTTCAAGGGGTCGATCTCGCGGAAGCACGTCGGGCGTCGACGCCGCCCGGCCAGCAGCCTGCCGGGGCCGGGCCATCGAAGCCGCGTACCCGTCAGCCGTAAAGGTCGTGTTTCTACCCAAGGAACCCGGGAGACCGTGATTCCGCTACCTCCCCACCGTCAACGCAACATAACATGCATTATCGGACCTTAAATATCCAGCATTCCAGGCCTCGGGCGGCTCTTCTACAGGCCGCCTTGCCGATCGACTAACCATTCCGCCTCCGGCGGCTCGACCGCTGGTGACCATCGCATCTGCTGCCCGCCTCCCTCCCCATGCACCTGGCGCCCCACGACCCGCGCGCCTGGGTCGTTCTAACCATACGGCCGGCGTCGCAGATCCCGCGTCAGAGGGGCTAGAGCCATCGCGGCAAGAATGAGGTTGCGACCGCCGCGAGTGAGTTCATAAAGATCGCGTTGCTTCGGGAGGATGATCCCCGCCAGACGGAGCTGGTTTACGTGGTGGTAAAGCGGTCCGACCTTAAGCTTCGTCAACCGTTTCAACGCCTGATAGGTAGCCGGCCCCTCAAGCAGCTTTCGAACGATCTTCGCCCGCAAGACGTGCCCCAACGTAGAGAACGCTTGGCAGACCCGCCGCGGGACTTCGCCGGACCCCCTACCGCCTCCCGGCGCGAGCCGCCCGCCCCCTGCCGTTCGTTGCCCCGATCCCGTCTCGCCCGAAGGAACCTTCACCGTGTTGAGCACCTTATCGCCCCCCCGACCGGCGCGCTCGACAATGATTACCGCCGCCGCGCAGCCCCCCTCTCGACCGAGCTTCGCTATACCGGCCGGGAACGCTCTTGCCCCGACTGCCCTCCTTGGCCGGCGCCGGTCCCCCACCGACCCTCGCTTTCGTCTGCGGGCCGGGCGGCGTGTCGCCTGTATCCGGACAGGGCCCCCCTTCCGCCGGCGTTTCTTGCGAGCCTGTTTGCTTTTGATCTTCCGCATAGTAGTTCCTCCGTCCGGAGCCGTTGATGTGTATATCGTCCTGTTATTACATTATCCTATAATAATAGTACGTGTCGCTGCCTCTAAGTTTCGCTCGAAGGTTGCACCCGTCTCGGCCCAATCGCACCGGCCGCCGTTTCCCGACCGGCGTGCGCAATCCACTTGCGACCCGCCGGCTTCCCATCGGGAGCCGATCAGGCTTTTCACCGTGACGGAGACTCGCGACAACCGGCGCCCCCGATCGCGGTTCGGGAGGCATCCGCCTCGCCGCTAAACGGCGTGGAGTGAGTGCCGGCAAATCCAGGTCGTTGCTCGCCCCACATGGAATAGGCGCGTAACGTCGCCGTAACCCATCTTCAACACCGCGAAATCGTAAGTCTTGAGAAACAAAGCACTTATGATCTGTGATTTTCGCCTTGGCACTACACATCCGCTCATGGTCATAAGCTGCCGCTCGGTCTCGTATTCACGGGGAGAAGCGCACGGTGG
>JAZDHF010000274.1:0-3364 GCA_043806315.1 Planctomycetota bacterium
GGGCGAGCTTTCCGTCCCTCCCACCGGCCGGTATTGGCGTCCACGTAACGGGGGCATTATCATCGCAAGAACTCCCCGCGTCAAGGGGGCAGTGGGGTAAAAAATAGAAAAATTTTTCCCGGCCCCCCGTTGGCGCAGCGGCAACACCGACGAGTGCGGGGAAGGCCCCTCCGCCGACTCACTTGCGCCCTGCAATCAAAGCCCATCCGCAACAACGCAAGCGGCTCCGTTTGGGGTCGTTGGGCTTGCCTCGGCCAGCCCCCCGCGTTAACCTCCGCGGTTCGTTAGGACGCCGTCGGGCCTCCGCCGAAGCGGTTGGAGGAAGATCGATATCCGCGGCGGGAACACTCTTGCATTGGAAAGGATCGAGAAAAATGACCCGTTTGTTGACCGCGACCACGGTACTGCTGGCCGGGCTGAGCACGCTCACGGCCGCCGCCCAGAACCCCGGCGAAGCCAAGCCCGCCGCCGCTGGACTGCATCCCCGCGTGAAGATGGAGACCAGCCTCGGAGACATCGTCCTAGAGCTGGACGGCGAGAAGGCGCCCATCTCCACCCTCAACTTCATCCGCTACGCCCAGGACAAGTTCTACGACGGAACGATCTTCCACCGAGTGATGAAGACTTTCATGATTCAGGGAGGTGGTTTCACGCCCGAGGTGGACGAGAAGAAGGAGGGGGTGCGTCCGGGGATCAAGAACGAGTGGAAGAACGGGCTGAAGAACAACAAGGGCACGATCTCCATGGCCCGCCTTGGCGGTCAGCCGGACTCGGCCAGCGCTCAATTCTTCATCAACGTCGTCGATAACGGACGCCTCGACCAGCCCCAACCTGACGGTGCCGCCTATGCCGTATTCGGTAAGGTGGTCGAAGGCATGGAGACGGTGGATAAGATCAAGGATACGCCGGTCAAGGCCCATCCGAAGTATCAAGGCGGAGAGGTTGTCCCGGTGGAGCCGGTGGTCATCAAGTCGGTCAAGGTCGTTGGCGAGTTCGACAAGACCAAGATCGAAGCGACCATCGCGGCGAGTGAAGCGGCGGAAAAAGAGGCCGAGGCGAAGAGCAAGGCCGAGCGGGAAACGAAGCTGGCTGATGTCATCAAAAAGGCCGAGGAGGAGAGCAAGTCCAAGGTCGTCAAGAACGAATCCGGTCTGATGTATGTCGATCTGAAGGTCGGCGACGGCGAGACGCCCAAGACGTCCGACAAGGTCGACGTCCATTACACCGGTTGGCTGGTCGATGGCACCAAGTTCGACAGTTCGGTGGACCGTGGCACGCCCTTTACGTTCAGTCTTTCCGGCGGGGTCATCAAGGGGTGGCTGGAGGGGGTCGCGACCATGAAAGTCGGCGGGAAACGGAAACTGATCATCCCCTCCGACCTCGGCTACGGCAAGCGCGGCTCGCCACCGAAGATTCCGGCGGACGCGACATTGGTGTTCGATGTCGAGCTCCTCGGGATCAGCAAATAGGACTCCGACGGCCATGAGACGTTACGGTTGCATCATTGCCCTCGCGATCGGGCCGGCGCTCGCGTTTTGCGGCGGTTCCGCTGCGGCGCTTGACCCGCCCGAAGCGGTGCCCGCGACGCTCAAGCCCAAGGTCAAGATCGAGACCACGCTGGGCGACATCGTCGTCGAGCTTGATGCCGAGAAGGCGCCGAGTACGGCCTTGAACTTCCTGGACTACGTCGCCGAGGGATTCTACGACGGCACGGTATTCCACCGCGTGGTCCAGCGTTCGGTGATCCAGGGCGGCGGATACAACCCGGACATGACGGAGAAGAAGGCGGGATTGCGGCCCCCGGTGGCCGACGAATCCTACAGCGGGCTGAAGAACGAACGCGGGACCATCGCCATGTACCGCGAGCCCGGCAACTTCAACTCCGCCCAGTCCCAGTTTTTCATCAACGTCGCAGACAACCCCCCGCTCGACCGGCTGCGCGACGGGGCGGGCTATACCGTTTTCGGTCGCGTCGTCGATGGGTTGGATACGGTGGAGCGGATTCGCGGCACACCCGTCGGAACGCACCCCAAGTACGCCGCCGGGAAAAACCCGGTCGTTCCGGTTGAACCGGTGGTCATTCGGTCGATCCGGCTGGTCACTCCGTTCGATCGACCGGCGACCGTCGCGCTCGCCGAGGCGGCACAGGAGTTGCGCCGCGATCGGATCAACGTGATCGTGAGACGTTTGGAGAATGAGGCGGGCACGAAGGCCGTCACGACGGAATCCGGGCTGCGCTACGTCGACTTTCGGGAGGGCCGGGGTGCGTATCCCCTGGTGGGAGAGGCCGTGGAGGTGCGTTACCGGGGCACGTTGATCGACGGGCGGGAGTTTGACAGCTCCGCGCGCCAGACGGCGGACTCGCTCACGATCAACATGGATTCGGCCATCAAGGGTCTGCGCGAGGGCCTGCAATCCATGCGCGAAGGTGGGAAGCGGACGCTCATCGTTCCGCCGGAACTGGCCTACGGCGCCGACGGCTTCCCCGGCAAGATTCCGCCGAGTTCGACGCTGGTTTATGACATCGAACTGCTCGCCGTCAGGCCGCCCGTTAAAAAGCAGGAAGTCAAGCCGACGCCCGACGATGAGAAATGATCCAGCGCCTCGCTTGGGTGCGCCAGCCCTTGGGCTGGGGGACCGACTCGGCAGAGTAGAGCAACCGTCCTGCAAGGACTCATTGGACGATCACGGAGTTGAACATCCGTCCCCTGCCGCAAGTGGTGGGGCACCCAGCAAGATCGGTCACCGGGTCCGATTGGCCCGCGAGTTCACCTTCGAGGCCGCCCACCGGTTGCCCAACGCGCCGCCGGGCCATAAGTGCGCCCGCCTTCACGGCCACAGCTTTCGCATCGAGTTGCTTTGCGAGGGCGAGATCGATCCTCACGCGGGTTGGCTGCTCGATTTCGCGGAGATCAAGCGGGCGTTTACGCCGCTCTACGAGCAACTCGACCACCGTTATCTCAACGAGGTCGCGGGCCTCGAAAACCCCACCGCTGAAAACCTCGCACGCTGGATTTGGACCCGCCTTAAGCCCGAATTGCCGTTACTGACCCAGGTAACGGTGGTCGAGACGTGCACCGCACGGTGCGAATTCCGCGGGTAAACCCGGCACACCTGCCGTGCATCCTGCCGACTGACGTTCGGGGCCGTTACAATGCCTAACTCGAATCGGTCACGCGGTTTGCCAGACGGGACCACGACGGGTTCCGCAGCGCGATGTTTGACCCATCTTCAACACCGCGAAATCGTAAGTCTTGAGAAACAAAGCACTTATGATCTGTGATTTTCGCCTTGGCACTACACATCCGCTCATGGTCATAAGCTGCCGCTCGGTCTCGTATTCACGGGGAGAAGCGCACGGTGG
>JAZDHF010000275.1:0-7968 GCA_043806315.1 Planctomycetota bacterium
GCAATACCCTCTGTCCGATCCGCAACGTACTCACCTGGGCCGTCCATGACCGATCCTCCCGACGCTCCGCGTCAAGGGAAAACATCGACCAAGAAGCCCCCGCAGCCCAAAGAATCTGCACCAACGATGCTACAGTCTCCATTTGACGCCCTTGCTTTACAGACTCAAGTCCGGGTGCCGTAGCCCCCACCGGTGGCGAGCAGGCACTATCCCTCAGTGTCGCTTGTTTCGGGGTAGGGCCTCCACTATCGTTGTCCGCGGAGTCGTTTCGGACGATACGTGGTACAAAATGACCCCGAAGCTGAGCACGAACGAACGCTATCGAAACTGCGTCACGACCCTCCGGTCGCGGGGACAAGACCACGTTCTGCGCTGGTGGGAGGAGCTTCCCGATCCGCAGCGTCAGCACCTGCTGAGCGAGATCGAGTCCATCCCGTGGGACACCATCGAGCCGCTTGTCCGGACACACGTCCTCAGCGTCCCAGCAAAGGTCGTTCACGGCGAGCTATCGCCGCCTCAAGTCTATCCGGGAAGCCCTACTCCAACGGAAGCCGCGTTGTACGAAGAGGCCAAGCGGCTTGGGCGGAAGTTGCTCGCGGAAGCCAAGGTGGCGGCGTTCACCGTCGCCGGGGGCCAGGGAACACGCCTTGGGTTCGAGGGCCCCAAGGGGTGCGTCAGCGTCTCCCCGGTTCGTGAAAAAACGCTGTTTCAACTGTTCGCCGAGATGATCAAAGCCGCGGGCGAGCGGTCGGGCGTGCGGATTCCCTGGTACGTCATGACCAACCCCGCCATCCACGAGCAAACCGTGGGATTTCTCAACGACCACGAGTTTTTCGGGCTCAGCGGCGACGATGTTCTCGTGTTTCCGCAGGCCATGCTGCCGGTATTCGACTACCAAGGGAAGATTCTTCTGTCGGACAAGCATCGGTTGGCCCTGGCCCCGGACGGACATGGCGGTTCGCTCAAGTCCCTCGTTTCCAGCGGGGCCCTTCGAGACATGCAGTCGCGGGGAATCGAGATCATTTCGTATTTTCAGGTCGACAACCCGTTGGTTAAGCCGTTCGATGCTTTGTTCATCGGCCTGCACGCACTCACGGGGTCGGACATGTCGACGAAGGTGGCCGCGAAGGTCGATGACCTGGAGCGCGTCGGGAACGTCTGCCTCCACGGCGATCGGGTCACCGTCGTCGAGTACACCGACTTCCCCGAGCGCCTGGCCCGCGAGCGGAACCCGGATGGATCACGACGGTTCAACGTAGGCAATCTCGCGATTCATGCCCTCAGCGTGTCGTTCGTTCAACGGATCATCGCCGACACCTTCCAACTTCCCTACCATCGTGCCGAAAAGGTGACCACGTGGGTGGATGAACACGGGTTCCTCCGAACTCCGTCGCGCCCCAACTCGGTGAAGGTGGAGACGTTTGTGTTTGACGCGCTACCGCTGGCGCGGAATCCCCTGCTCTTGGAAGTCGACCGGGCCGAGGAGTTCTCCCCGGTCAAGAACGCCCGCGGGGTGGATTCGGTGGAGACGGCCATCCGCGACCAAATCCGCCGCGCGGCCCGTTGGCTCCAGGCCGCGGGCGCCAGGATACCAAGGAAACCTGACGGGGAACCCGACGTTACGATCGAAATCGCACCCCTGTACGCCCTGGACCTCGACGACCTGAAACGATGCACTACCGTCGCCCCGACTGTTGATTCTGGAGAAACCGTTTACATTTCCTGACTAGAACACGACGGTATAAGAACAGTCGACTCGCAACTGGTCACGTGAGTATAGGCCCTTTTGAACCCAGGATGAGCATCGTTGAAGAGGTAATCCGCGCGCTCCAAGGCCGGACACCGCTGTACCCGGCCTGGACGGATGACGGTCCCAATCCAGACGCCCTGCAACGGTAGGCGATCGTCGTTACGCCTCCCGAACCGCGGAACCCACGTTGCGAGGCTGCGTCTTAGTGGACGGTCCTGCGGCGCTCCTTAGCACGCCACGGCTGACTATGCGGTGACGCTTTGATTGGGGACGATACTGAGCAAACCCTCAAAAAAGGTGTGGACGTCATCGTGTATCTCGTCGGGGGTCATATTCCCCGCGACCGTCTCTCGGGGCAATTCGACCGACTCGCGACCCCTCGCTGATGCACGGAGCTTCTGGAAGAGAGAGTCACGATCCTCAAATAGAATCTTTTTCCCGTCGACGACGCGGAATACGTTAGCGGTGACCTTCCGCCAGGATTGGTTGACCGGCAAGCTAAGGTTCTCACCCGCGAAGAACTGCTCAATCTCGGTTCTCACTGGTTCGACGAATAAGCCGTCCTCGGGAACGTTTAGCACCCGTACTGCAGCCCGCACCCAAGCGTCAGGTATGAGAAGGTAATTCTCAATATTCTTCCGGCTCCATTCGTAGAGGGCGGGATTATCGGCGTTTGGATGGAATGCGGTCTCGTCGGAATCGTAGTCAAAGAGCATGACCCTTTTGGCGATCGGAATGATCTGCTTGACTCCCTGGAAATGCCTGTCCGCCTCCTCCTTCATCCGAGCCTTGGTTCCGCCGCTCATGACACGGATGCACACTTTGGCAAATACGTTTTCCGCATTGCAAGCCTTGGCCCAAGCCCGAAGTATGCGTTCGTCGCTTTCGCCCTCGACGTAAACGATTAAGGGCGAGGTAAGAAGCTGCGTAAGCTCCGCGTTGGAGACATCGGCCATCGCGGTGAGAATCTCGGGCGTCGAGTCGACGCGCTCGGGCTTCTGATGCAAGAGGGAGACGACCTGCTGAGGTGCCACGCCTTTGACAAACTCCTCAGAATGGGTCGCGATCAGGAATTGCAGGTTCCGTTCCCTGGATTTGCTCTTGAAGTAATCCAGTATCTCACGCTGCAGGTTCACGTGGAGGTGGGCGTCGGGCTCGTCAAGGAGAATGGTCGTTGGCTTGTAGCCATAGAGGAACGCCAGAAGGGTGAGTGTCTGGTGGAATCCGCTACCGCCAGCGATGAGGTCGTATTTCACGTCGTGGTCCTTATACTCGCACTTAATCTGAGTGTCTCCGCCGCGTTCGTATTCTGGATCCATCAGATCTACGGAGAACCAGCGTTTGACCTGTTTCTTGATCTCGTCCCAATCGGCGGGTGGCGATTTATCTGGAGTGACTGTGGAATCGTTCTTTGTTGGGGTGAACACTCGAAGAAGAAGATTCCGAAGAACGCTCCCAGGTTGAGCCTTACCCACCTGCTTTCTGATCGGGCCGTCGTCGCGCCATTCCTCAAAGGGCTCCAACCCTGAGAATGGAGGCACATAAGCGATTCGCGGGAGCGTTTTCTCTTTCTCGAGATCGTGGAATTGTTTCCAGCCGCCACCGGGAATCGCGTACACCGACTGTGGCGTGTTGTACCGGAGGTTCACCTGAAAGGAGCGGGTTTCACGTTCTGGGGTGAGCCAATGGAGGGCGATCTCAATGAGGATGTACTTCTGTGTTTTTTTGCCGTCAATCTTCGGGTATCCCCGATCCGTTCGATTTTTCCAGAGAAGATTGAATTCTGGCAGGGGCAGAGCGGTGAAGTTCGGTAGCACGACCTGTATGCCGGTCGTGCCACCGCGTTTGACACGATGGAACTCGTCAACGCAAAACTGCCAGATCGCGAGGGCTTGGAGGATCGTGCTCTTGCCGCTGTTATTGCGGCCGACGAGCAGGTCGAAATTGGTGAACTCGTAGTGCCTCTCGCCAATGCTCTTGAACTTCTTAAGGGTAAGTTTGGTGATCATATCTTCATGCCTTGGTTAAGAGGCCGGCGTAGTCGTCACACCTCCCCAGGGGCTAGAAAAGGTTACCGAAAAGGCAGGGTGGTGACTAGCCCATTGGGGAACGGGTGCGGCGAAGGCTTGTTTGAACTTGGGGTTCTTCTTGTGGGTGGTCTCAACGATGGTGACGAGCCCTTTGCCCAGTTCCAGCACGCGGTCCTTGAAGTCTTCGACCGCTTTTTCCCAGCGATCGACGTCCGGCTCCGTGTGGGCGTAAAAACCATTGAGGAGGTCCGAGACGGCCTGAGGGTCGGTCAGGTCGATGCGCAGTTCTTCCTGGCCGTTCTGGTATAGGACGGCGACGCGCGTGTCTTCAAAGATGGTGTTGACGAGGGAGTAGCCCTTTTTCGTTTTCTTGCGGATTTCGACGTCGAGGTCGTCGGCGGTGTCCTTCGCTTCCCAATAACCTCGGGGGAGCGTGTTCTTATCGCGGAACGTCGCATCGGGCTGGACCTTGCCTCTGCCCTTGACGACGTCGGCGGCATGGCTTTCTTCTTCGATAATGGTCCAACCATGGAGTTTGGCGGTGGCGGCAAGGAGTTCGCGGAACGCCCGGCGGATGGCCATTTCGTTTGTCGCACCTTGGGCGGCCGTGTCCGCAAGTGTTCGATAGTACTCGGTGATTGCTTTGTGTGTGGGTTTGATCAATACGCCATGCGCCATGGGTGCCTCGCCGCTGTGAATGAATGGAGGGATGATACCGCGCCGCCCAGCCGACTAGAACAAGGGGCGCGATTCGATTTGACGGCCGGGTTGGCGGGGGTGGCTTCAATCCATGCCTTGAGGAGCAAGGGGCACTCTCCGCCTTCAGCCGGTCTCCGACTCGGCCTCTCCTCTCCCCCAATCCCCCAATTCTGGCCCGTTCGACGGCGCGGCAGCAGGATCGGTGGGCGCGAACTAAAGACTTGCCACAGAGCCGGTCGATCGGTAAACAGCCCCCGGGGTCGGCGCGGCGTGGCGATCCGTTGTGGCAAGCCCGGACGGGGTTGGCGGCCAACCCGGCCGGGTCGGGACGTGTCTGGACCTTCGAAGGCCCTATTCCTCGGTGCGGTGGTCATGACGTATCCGGTGACGGACTGGTCGATTCCTCAATGGATGTGGACGCCGGGAGGCTTCTTGGTGCTCGCTTTCATCGTCGGCGTACTTCTCATCTACCCCGCCCTCGTTCTTCGGCGTTACATCCGCATCATGATTAACATCCTCGACGATTGCGCCCCCACGCCCGAGAACGGCGGCAATGACAGCCAACGGTGGGAGGGGGAGGAGGTCAGCTTCCGCGCGATCGACGGCCATCGTCTCGAAGGCATCATCCTCTCCCGCCGCAACGCCGACGATGAGCCCTTGGGCCTGGTGGTGTTCGCCCACGAGTTCGGCAGCGACCGGGCGAGTTGTTTACGCTACTGCGGTCCGCTGCTGGACGCCGGGTACGACGTGTTCGCCTTCGACTTCCGCGGGCACGGGACCTCGGCACCGGAGGCGGGGTACCGTCCGCGCCAGTGGCCCAGCGACCGCGAGCGGGCGGATATGCTCGGGGCCATCGCGTTCATCAGCTCCTACCTCGAACAACAGGGTCGTCCCCGCGAGATCGGGGTGTTCGGGATCTCCCGAGGCGGCGGAGCGGCGATCCTCGCCTCGGCCGCGGTCGACAACGTACGAGCCGTCGTCACCGACGGCGCCTTCAGCAGCGACACCACCCTGGAATACCTGATGCGGCGGTTCGCCACGATCTTCGCCCGCATCCGCATTGTCGCGGAGAATCATCCGCCGATGTTCTGGCGGTTCTTTCGCTGGCTGTTGTTTCGCGAATGCGCCCGACGGTTCAAATGCCGCTTCCCGTCCGTACGAAAGGCCCTGGTGCGCATGGGTCACAAGCCGATCCTGCTGATCCACGGGGAAAAGGACAGCTACATCCCCATCGCCCAGTCCCAGGCCCTCTACGATCTTGCGGCCGGGCCTAGGTCTTTGTGGATCGTTCCCGGCGCCAAGCACAACCAAAGCGTGATGGTCGCCCCCGAGGTCTACGCCGACCGGGTTCTACGTTTCTTGGACGAGCACCTCGCCGTCGAGCGTCGCGCGGCCCGGCCGACGATCCTCTGGGCGTCGCCTCGGGAGGTGTTGTCGCCGGTGGGAGCATCGTCGTCCGCGGCCTTCGAACCCGCCCTTCGAACGTAGCTGATACGGAACGTAACTCTCAGCGTAACAATAGGTTCGGGTCAGAACAGCGGCCCGTCATACAGAAAAAAATGGCTCTCTGCCATCTCCGCTGATGGAAGCTGGGTGACCACAAGAGCTTGCAAGAGGCGACCGTTCGATTTCGTGGGCCAAAGCCCTTGCCAGTACTGGGAAAGCGGTTGCAAGGGGGCAAGTCTCCTCGCTGACGAGGCCTTGAAGTTGGTGTTCCGCAATCCAGCGGTCGGCCGACCACAAGAATCAGCGAGTTTGGCGGAGAGCCCGAAATCGCTGGTGGCGGCGTCGATGCGTTGCCATGACTCGCCCGTTTGGTACAATTCGCAGGGGGTAGGCGGTAAGCACCGCAGCCCCTGTAAGTTAACGATTTGTAGTGCAAGAAGGCCAAAAAATGAAGGGCAAAGGTTAAAAAACCGCCCTTGCGGGCGTAATTCAGTGGTAGAATGCCAGCTTCCCAAGCTGGACGTCGCCGGTTCGAATCCGGTCGCCCGCTGTGATATAAGTACTTGGCCGAACGCAATTTAGCGTACCTGTCCGCGTCGGGCAGTGCGGCTTCTAACGCCGGAAAAAGTGGTAGCTACCACTTTTCGTGCGAAAGGAGCCCTACCAATGCCCGACCAAACCAACATCCGAATCCCGAAGTACCGCCTCCACCGGCCGACTGGCCTCGGCGTCGTCCGTCTCAACGGACACGACATCTACCTGGGCCTGTACGGAACTCCCGAAAGCCGACAGAAGTACGAGCGTGTCATCGCCGAGTGGCTGGCCAATGGACGAGTGCTTCCGCCTCGGCCTCCCGCGTCAGCGTCGACGAACGGCCTGGCCATGTGCGAGCTGATGCTTGCCTTCCTCGAACACGCGAAGCGCTACTACGTGAAGAACGGCAAATCCACGGGCGAGCACGAGAACGTCGGCGATGCCCTGCGGCCTGTGGCCGCTCTGTTTGACAAGACCCCCGTCGCGACGTTTGGCCCCCAATCGCTCAAGGCCGTGCGCGATTCGATGATCCGGTCCAACCTCGCCCGAACGGTGATCAACTGCCGGATCAATCGCATCCGGCGGATGGTCAAATGGGGCGTCGAGAATCAACTCGTTGAACCGGCCGTGCTCCAAGCGCTTCAAGCCGTCTCGCCACTGAAAAGAGGGCGATGTGATGCGAAAGAAACTGCGCCGGTTGAACCCGTAGCTGACGAACGAGTCGACGCGGTCCTTCCCTTCGTTCCGCGCCAAGTCGCGGCCATGATCCAGGTCCAGCGGTTGACGGGCATGCGACCCGGAGAGGTGTTGGCGATGCGTCTTTGCGAAATCGATCGAAGCGGGGATACCTGGTGCTACAGCCCGTCGTCACACAAGACGGAGCACCATGGCAAGGCAAGAGTCGTGTTCCTTGGGCCGCGAGCACAAGTCGTGTTGCGGCCGTTCATGAACGGTGATCCCGAAGCGTACCTTTTCAACCCGAGGGACGCCGTTGAGGAGCATCACCGCGCGCGCCGGTTGAACCGAAGGACACCAATGACGCCAAGCCAAAGCACGCGGAAACGAAAGATCGCGCCAGTACGAGTCCCCGGCGTATGTTACACACGCCGGAGCTACGCCGTTGCGATCGCCCGAGCCTGCGATCGTGCCTTCCTGCCGTCGGCGTACCTGAGCGATGACGACCGGAAGCAGTGGAAGAAGGAACATCGGTGGACGCCGAACCAGTTGAGGCATACAGCTGCGACTGTTCTACGACGTGCTTTCGGGATCGAGGCGGCCCGCGTGGTACTCGGCCACACATCGTCCGTAGTTACGGAAATATATGCTGCGCTCGATCAGAGCAAAGCTGCTGACATCATGGCCAAGGTCGGCTAACCCAACTTCCGCACCCTTGTGCAGAAAATGCTGTAATACAAGGGTCTACGCGTTTTTTCCGTCACTATGCGGCACCTCGCCCTCGGACCAGGTCTTCCTTGGGGCCATGATCTTCATCGGAACGCCCAGGAGCTC
>JAZDHF010000276.1:0-27682 GCA_043806315.1 Planctomycetota bacterium
GGGCCGCCGACTGAACGGGTAGGACATGTGCTGAGTGGTGCGAGACACTTGATTCTGCGGCTTGGGTGGCATGCCCAAGCCCGGCCCAGCCGGGCGCCGGCATGTCGTTCCTCGGCATGGCGGCGCTGCGCTTGGCCATGCCACCCGAAAAACTAGCTGTGTCAAGGCACTAGGAGAATACGGTAATGTTTCCCAAACTCGCCATTGCACTATCAGTGATTCCCCTGACGGGAATTGTTTTGCGGCTGACCTATTGCTGAGGACACCCGCTCAGCAAGCTCGGTTCGGGCATGATCATTCTCGGCGTTCCCTTGGTCGTGGGTGTCTACATGCGACGCCGCGGCCCAAAGTGAGCCGCGCGCGACACGATCACGTCCGGTCCGCGTCACACTTCCGCCGGTCGCGGGCATCAGGGTTTTCCCCACTTTTTGTCGAAATCCGCGGGTTTTCGCGGCTTTGTTCGGCGTTCGAGCGGGGTTCTTGCGACTTGCACAGCTCCGTATTGTAGACTTGCGTCGCTTGAGGTGAACCCGGTCTCACCAACTGCCGGTAGAGCGTTTGGTTGGGCCGGGATGGGCTCGTTCACAACTTATCGAACACATGCGGCTGGCTCGATGCCGCACGTCGGAGCCGTCACATCTTGAACCCATGGGAGCATGATTGCCATGAAAAAGCGAAGTAGGTTTCCACTGTTGTCTATCTACCTCTTGTCCCTCGGCGCCGCGGGCCTGCTCGGATGCGGTTCGAACGGCGTGTCCCAGTCACCGTCCGGAGATGACGGGGCGAACGGCACTGACCAGACTAACGGCGGTCAGACGGACACCAGCGCATCCAAGACCTTCGTGAGCGCCGGCGGTTCGGCCGGGTTGGGGATCGGAACCGCCGACACCGGCGTGGCCGCGTTGACCAATTTCGACCCCGGCGCCTTCGTGCAGGCGACACAAACGGCCGAGGACGGCTCGGTAGGCCCGGCTCAGTTTGTTGACCCGGCTCCGCCTCCACCTCCTCCGCCCCCTCCGCCAGACGGTGGCACGGCGCCGCCTCCTCCGCCACCGGACGGCGGGACGGCACCGCCTCCTCCGCCACCGGACGGCGGGACGGCTCCGCCTCCTCCACCGCCAGACGGTACCCTGCCTCCTCCGCCGCCTCCCGACGGCACGCTGCCGCCGCCGCCCCCGCCGGACGGAACGCTACCGCCGCCCCCGGACGGGACGATGCCTCCACCTCCCGGTGGCACCATGCCTCCCCCGCCTGACGGAACGATGCCACCGCCTCCGGGTGGGACGTTCCCGCCGCCGCCGGACGGAACCATGCCGCCGCCGGGCGGGACGTTCGTGCCGCCGCCGGGTTTTGTTCCGCCACCCATTCCCGGTTTGCCGATGGGACCGCCGCCGACGTTCCCCGGTGGAACGCCTCCGCCGCCTCCGCCGCCGGGGTTCGAGCAGTTCCCTGGTTTCTTCAACTTCGCGTCGCCGGAGTTCAGCAACTTCGCGAACCAGTTCATTCCGCCTCCGCCCGGGACTCCTGGCGCGCCTCCACCACCGCCGGGGACACCGGGTGCGCCGGGTGCGCCGCCGCCTCCGACGTTCGCGAACTTCCCGTTTGCGCAGTTCTTACAGGACAATCCGCTCGACGCGATCATCCCGGGCGTGCCGCCGAAGTTCGACCCGGGTGCGGCCTTCGGGCAGTTCACCTTGGGCACGGTGCCGCCGCCGCCGCCGGGATTCCGCCCGTTCCCGCCGCCGCCCGCGTTTGTCGGGCCCGGCTTCGGGTTCGTCTTCCCGCCGCCGGGTATGCCGCCTCCAGGCACGCCGCCCCCGCCGGGTGGTTTCCCACCGGGCACTCCGCCTCCTCCGGGAACATTCCCGCCCGGCTCCCCGCCGCCTCCCGGCGGATTCTTCCCGCCGCCGGGCGTGCCCATCGGGCCGCCGCCGGAATTGCCGCCGGGGTTGCCCGAGGAGTTCTATGCGTTCCACGACGCCCAGAAGGCCTTGTATGAACTCCTGGCGGGGATGCAGTTCCCGCCGCCTCCGGGCGGACCTCTCGGACCCGACGGAGAGTTCCCGGGCGAGGGCGTCGATGGTCTCCCGCCGGGGATTCCGTTCAATTTCGTGGACTTCGCGTCCATCGCCGAGTTCTTGCCGCCGGGGTTCCTGCCGCCGGAGGCAGTCGCCGGCGCGTTCGACAGCTTCGGCGTCGGCCACCCGCTGATCGGCGAGGGCGGGGAGGTTAACCCCGAACTCGAAGCCGCTTTGGATGAGCATCCGCCCATCCCGCCCGGTTTCGACGGGTTCGATTTCCAAGGCGATCTGCCGCACTTCGACGACATGTTCACGGTGTACAACGCCGCGACCGTCGGTCAACCTGTAGGAGGGCAGGTCAATTCGACCTTCGTCGGCGCGATGGAGGACGGCAGTGAGACTCGAAGCAGCGACACGACGGTACTCGAAGTCATCACCGGCCAAGCGACGCCGTTGGTGCAAATGGAGCCGGGCGTATTCCAAACGCAGTGGGTCGTCGACATTCATCTGACGACCACCTCGCACGTCGTTCTGCAAAACGCGGAGCTCGGGGACGGCACGGAGTTCGACACGTCCAAGGAGGTCTTCAGCCAGATGACCTGGACGATGCTGGTTCAGGAAGTCGATGTCGATGGCGACGGCGTGGCCGATGAGGTCCACACCACCGGGGCCAATCAGATCGCCGTTCTGGAAGAGACCACCGAGGGCGAGATACCCGAGGGCTTGCCGCCGCTGCCCACGCCCCCGGCGGTGTTGCTGCCCTTCCAGTTCCAGGGCGTGATGCAAGTCGCGGAGGAAGTCGCCGAGCCGGAGCCGACGCCGGAGCCTGCGCCGCAGCCGCAATAGCGGACGGCGTTTGCGTACGAGTTCTCTCTAGAGCGCCGCCCCGGTTCGAGCCGGGGCGGCGTTTCTTTTCTTTGGAGGCGACCATGGTTCGACGGTCCGCGCTCGGAGGGGGACGTGGGCGTGCGAGCGGCCCTGATGTCCTTATCGGTCTGCGGTGAGCCCGGTAAGGGCCGATACTGTCCGCGATGAAGACGGGCCGGCATCAACGACAGCGGCAAGGGGCGGCTCGGTGTACGAATTGGCCGATAGAACCGGGGCGGTGTTCGGGGCCGGGAACGATCCACACGCGCCGCGAAAAGACGGGCCGTGCAACGAATCGAAACACGGGTAAGGGTGTCAGGTTATGGCAGCGGCGAGCGACCGTTCATCCACGTCGGAGGCGCAGGAAATCCGGAAGCTGGTTACGTCCGCCGAGCGGCAAGGCACCCCGGATCGGTACCCGGGCAAACGGCGGCGGACGCGTTTCACCGCCGGGATGCGTTTGGAGATCACCACCGACGCGGCCATCCCGTCGTCCTCATCCCACGTCATCATGCAGAACGTGTCCGAAGGCGGCTTCGCGTTTTGGTCCAAGCGCGAACTCCCCGAGCACACGCCGCTGTTCGTCCGTGAGTTCTCCAGGGACGGAGACGGCGAATGGATGGCCGCCCACGTCCGCCACTGCACGGTGGGGATCCGCGGCTACCTCGTCGGGGCGGAGTTTGCATACTCGCTGCCCGAAGACGAGGCGGACGCACAACCGAGGCGCTAAAGCTCACGCCGTCGCTTCACTTTCTTTACGCGTTTGGGGTCTTGTCAACTTTCCCGTAGGCGGTATACTGCCTGCTCTTCGCCGGGGCGGGTCATGTGGACCCGCGGGCGTGTTGGGCCTAGCAGCCGTTGAGGTGGCGTATGTCGCGAGTCTGTCATTTTACCGGGAAGAAGACCCGTTCCGGGCGTTCCATCGCCCGCAAGGGTAAGGCCAAGTACCTCGGCGGCGTGGGCCGAAAGACCACTGGTAGCACCCTGCGGAAGTTCAAGCCCAACGTGCAGCGCGTCCGAGCGGTCATCGATGGCAAGGTCTGCCGCATCCAGGTATCGGCCAAGGCCATCCGCATGGGCCTGCTGCAAAAGCCCCTCGCCCGCGACTGGGCCGGGGCCGCCAAGCCCGCGGCGCCCACCCCGACCCCGCCCGCTGAAACCATCCCCGACGGAACGTAGCGCGAACTCCACGCCCCGCACGCAAACGGCGCGCCGAACACCGCGTCCCGCCCGTGGGAAACTTTCGCCCGCTTGTGTTGCCCCACGCGTGGATTGAGGGGCGGCATGGCCGAGGGCAACGCCGCCATGTCCTGGGCGGCGAGGAAGGACATGCCGGCACCCGGCTGCGCCGGGCTTGGGCATGCCACGCGACCGGAGTGACGTATGTTATCACGACGGTATCTGTCGATCGAGGGATGTTGTGTTGAAGTCGGGGGTTCGCAGTTGACCAGGCATGGTGCGAAATTCGCCGCCGCACTTGTGCTCGCAGTGTTCTCGATCGCAGCAGCGTCGATCGGCCTTGCGGGGTGCGATCTCCCGGATGAGCCTAACCATTCGAGGAGCGGGCCTTTTGCCTCGTTGCGAATGCTTTTGATTGCTGGCCAGCTTGGTTTGAGGTACGTTCGGTCAGAGGAGTGGCGTGAATGGAAACCTAGTGACTCACGAGATTGCCCGACGCTGGGTTTCGTACTCGACCACCCCAATGCATCCTACATTTATATTCCCCCATCGGATCGGCGACCACTGCGTCGCCCTTGGCATCGGCGTTTCGTCTTCTGCGATTGGAGCCGACATGATGCGTACGGTGGCCTCGTGTTGAGTGCCAGATGCCCGCCCCAAGAACCGACGAAGGTAGCGTCGGGCGTCTTCTTTGTGCTACGCTGCCACGGGCTAATCCTCGCAGCCGTATTCGGCGTATACCCGGGGGTTTACTTCGCCGGTTCGGCTCGCCGTCGGCGTCGGAGGCGGCGCGGGCAGTGCGTGAACTGCGGGTATGATCTGACCGGCAACACATCGCGCGTCTGCCCCGAATGCGGAACCGGGGTTTCAACGGACGCGCCCACAGTGCCCACGGCCACGCCGGGAACCTGATTGAGAATGGGACGTTCGGGGAGTGGCGCGGGCAAGCGCCGCGCCGCTATGCCCTGGACCGGTCGCCCGATCCCCGTCCGTTTTCTGCGTTTCGGCATTTGGATCTTTCTGCATTCCGGCCCTTGCTCGGCATACCCGTCTCGACTATAATTTTCAGAAGCTATTGAAAGGATTAGCCATGCCCGAAGATCGGTTCGAGGCCGCCAAGAGTTTGTTCGTGCGTCGCTGGGGGGAGATGGCCGCCAGTTGGGGCATCAGCCGAACGATGGCCGAAATCCACGCCTTCCTCTATCTCGCCGCCGAGCCGCTCTGCACGGACGACGTCATGGAGCAACTCGCCGTCTCCCGGGGCAGCGCCAGCACCAACCTCCGCCAACTGGTCAACTGGGGCCTGATCCACCGCGTCCACCGCCGCACGGACCGCAAGGAATACTTCGACGCGGAGCGCGACGTGTGGACGATGTTCGAGACCATCACCCGTGAGCGTCGCCGCCGCGAGGTCCAGCCCATCGTCGAAACCCTCCAACGCTGCATGGCCATGATCGCGGATGACGGCGGTCGCCCCACCGGCCTAGCGCGGAAGGACGGGGAAGCGTACCGGAAGCGTTTCACGGATATCCTCGAATTCTACGGGCTGATGAACATGCTCTTTGACTTGATGAGCAAAGCCGGACGGTCGGGTTTGAAACCCCTCGTCAAGACCATTGGCAAACTGGTGGGATAGTGTCGGGGCTTGTCCCCGGCACGATCCGAGCCGCAATAGGTCGCCAGCGCACTCAGTCCGGCCACAGTGGTAACTGCATGACGCGGACTGCGGGGATTCGCGCTGGCCGCGATAATGGCGCTGCGGTAATGAGCGTAGGTCTGCCCGCAGACCTCGAACGACTGCCCGCCGAACTTGAGGGGCAAGGCGTCGCGGAAGCGTTGCGTGCCGCGGTTGGCCGACGGACGCTCGACCAGAATCAGATGATGGTTCCGCAACTGTTCCTCCGTCGCCGCGGAGTCGGAAACCACGGGAACATCGAAATTGGCGTGGGCCGTGCGGATTTTCTCTTGCAACAGCTCGGCGGCGTCGCGGAGGTTCAGGGTGGCGATGTCGGAATCCGAGATTTGGCCCGCGACGAAGGCCACGTCGCGCAGCGCTACGGGGTGACCGTCGGCGAAGATGAGGGCCCGTTCGACGAGGTTCTCCAGTTCGCGGACGTTGCCCCGCCAAGGGTAATCGCACATGGCTTGCACGGCCTCCGGGTCGAAGCCGGGGCGTCAAACCTGTAGCTCTCCAACAAGCGACCCAGTTGCTCGGGCAGGTCGGGCAGGTGCGTCTGTTGGCCCGTCCGCGCAGCCGGCTCTCCTACGTTGACCCCCGCAACGGGGAGGCTATCATCGCCCGGCACCGGGGCGAGTTCGACAGGGATGGGACTCCGAACGCCATTTCGAGGGGTTCCTTGCTGATGAACGATCCAGCGGCGCGGGCGGCGTGTCGCTACGGGTTCTCTTGATTCGATAGAGACCTCCGGGTGCGGATGAAACGATGGTCTTTCCGGCGCTGTTGCGCCGGTTGAGTTGGAAGGATAGGGCGATGGCGACGCGGCGGCGGTGGGTGTACTTCTTCGGCAACGGTCGGGCGGACGGGCGAGGGGAGCAGAAGGAACTTTTGGGCGGCAAAGGCGCGGGCCTGGCGGAGATGACGCGGATCGGGCTACCCGTGCCCGGCGGGTTCACCATCACCACAGAAGCCTGCGCGGCCTACAACCAGCGCGGCCGGACCTGGCCGCCGGGGCTGGAGAAGGGAATCCGCGATAACCTTCGAGCGCTTGAACGCGGCTGCAAGAAGAAGTTCGGCGCGGCCAAGAATCCCTTGCTGGTCTCGGTACGCTCAGGAGCGGCCCGATCCATGCCGGGGATGATGGAGACCATCCTCAACCTTGGGCTAAACGACGCCTCCGTCGAGGGATTGGCCGAGGCTTCATCCAACCGCCGCTTTGCGCTCGACGCCTATCGTCGGCTCATCACGATGTACGGCTCGACGGCCAAGGGCATCCATCGCGAACACTTCGAGACTGCCTTCGACGAAATCAAGAACTCGCGGACGCGACGCCGCCTGGGCCAACGGTCGGACGGCAAGGTCCTCGACACCGACGTAAACCACGAGGAACTTGAGGAGCTTGTCGCGCGGTTCAAGGACATCTATCGAACGCACTGCGGGCAGGAGTTTCCGCAGGATCCGTTCGAGCAGTTGCAGGGGGCGATCGACGCGGTGTTTAACAGTTGGATGGCGGACAAGGCCGTCACCTATCGCCGCGTCGAGAACATCACCGGTCTGTCGGGCACCGCCGTCAACGTCTGCCAGATGGTCTTCGGCAACATGGGCGACGACTGCGGAACGGGCGTCTGTTTCACCCGCGACCCCAGCACCGGCGAATGCAGCTTCTACGGCGATTTCCTCATCAACGCCCAGGGCGAGGACGTCGTCGCCGGGGTGCGGACTCCGCTGCGTCTTGCGGAGTTGCAGACGCTCATGCCCGAGGTCTACGAGCAGTTGGAAGCGATGCGCGTGATCCTCGAAATCCACTACAAGGACATGCAGGACCTCGAATTCACGATCGAGCGGGGCAAATTGTACATGCTCCAATGCCGCACCGGGAAGCGCTCGCCGCAGGCGGCGTTCAAGATCGCTGTCGATCAGGCGACCCGGCCGCTGATGACCAAGGCCGCGGCGCGGGAGTTGGTCAAGAAAAAATACTTGCCGGCGCGATACGCCGCGGCGGCGACGAGTCCGAACATCACCCAAGAGCAGGCCATCCAGCGCATCAACGCCGCGGATGTCGAACGTCTTTTCTTCCCGATCCTCGATCCCAGTGTGCCGCCCGGTGAGTTGCAGCGCCGGCTGCTCGGCGAAGGCATCGGGGCCGTGCCCGGCGCCGCCACGGGGGAGGTCGCCTTCACCGCCGAGCGGGCCGAGGTCCGGGCCAAGAACGGAGCGACCGTCATCCTCGTTCGCAAGGAAACCTCCCCGGAGGACGTCGGAGGGATGTACGTCGCCGCCGGAATCCTCACCGCGACGGGCGGCAAGACCTCGCACGCCGCGGTCGTGGCCCGCGGCTGGGGCAAGTGCTGCATCGTCGGCTGCGACGCCCTGGCCATCGACTACGGCGCCAAACGGATGACACTCAACGGGCGGTCGCTCCACGAAGGCGACGCCGTCAGCCTGGACGGCGGCACGGGGCGAATTTTCGAGGGCGCGATTCCCCTGGTTCGACCGCAGGCCCCCCTCGAGTACGAGATGCTGATGTGCTGGTGCGACGAGCGGCGCCGCCTGGGCGTGCGGGCCAACGCCGACACGCCCGCCGACGCCGAGAAGGCGATCGAGCTGGGCGCGGAGGGGATCGGTCTTTGCCGCACCGAACACATGTTTTTCGACCCCTCCCAGCCCCAACGCATCCGCGCCATGCGGGAGATGATCCTCGCCGACGACGAGGACGCCCGCCGCCGCGCTTTGGAGAAGCTGTTGCCGTTCCAGCGCGACGATTTCGAGGGCATCTTCAAGGCCATGGCCGGTCAACCGGTCACCGTCCGCCTGCTTGATCCGCCGTTGCACGAGTTCCTTCCGCAGCACGACAACCCGGAGGGTCAGCAGGCCGTCGCCAACGAGCTCAACGTCCACATTCGCGAGGAAATTGCGAGGGTCTCGCCGTGGGACACGGACCTCCGCCGCGGATTGGAAGCCAAGCGCGTGACGATCGAGGACATCCGGCGGCGGGTCGATCAGCTTCACGAGGCCAACCCCATGTTGGGCCATCGCGGGTGCCGCCTGTGTGTCACCTTCCCCGAAATCCTGGAAATGCAGGTCCGGGCGATCATCGAGGCCGCCGTGCATTGCAGCGAGCAGGGCGTCGAGGTGCTGCCTGAGATCATGATCCCCCTGAGCATCGACCCGCGCGAACTCGCGCTTCTTGTGGAGCGCACAAGGGCGGTCGCCGATGCGATCCTGCGGGAGAGCAAGAGCAAGCTGACGTATCTGGTCGGCACGATGATCGAGACTCCGCGGGCGGCGTTGCTGGCCGACGCGATGGCCGAGTCCGCCGAGTTCTTCAGCTTCGGCACCAACGACCTCACGCAGCTCACCATGGGCCTCTCCCGCGACGACGCGGGACGATTCCTGCCCGATTACCTCAGCGACCGAAACGGCGGTTCGCGCTCGTCCGCAAACGACGCGCCCGAGTCGGCATCCATTCGACATTCGACATTCGACATTCGACATTCAGTCGCCGCTGGTCCGATTTTCCCCCACGACCCGTTCCAGTCGCTCGATGTGGAGGGGGTAGGAATGCTCGTCAAGATGTCGGTGGAGAAAGGCCGATCATCCCGGCCCAAGCTCAAGCTGGGCATCTGCGGCGAGCACGGCGGCGATCCCCAGTCGATCCACTTTTGCGAGAAAGTCGGCCTGGACTACGTCTCGTGCAGTCCGTTCCGTGTGCCCATCGCCCGCCTCGCCGCCGCGCAGGCCGCGATCGCTCTGGGCCGCAAGCCCCGCGCCGGGTCTTCAGCGAAGAGTCGCGGGAAGGCCAAGCCGACCCGTTCCGCGAAGCCCCGGACGGGCAAGAAACTCCGTGCAAAGTCCAAGCTCGCCGCCCGGATCCTACGGACCACCGCCAAAGCACGCATCAGACCGCAGAAAAACCGCGTCTTGGTGACAGTCTAGACCGGTACGGGCAGCGTCGTTATGGACTCTTCGACACGCTCTTGTAGACCGTCTCCAACCACGAGTCGGTTTTGATAAAAGCGTTGCCCCAGGTTTTCCAGGGGTCGGGCAGGCCCTCGGCTTTGATCTGTTCGAGCGTCTTGCCCGCGGCGATCCGCTCCTTCACGATGTCCGTCGTTTCGACCAACATCCGATGACAGGTTTTGAGATCGTCGAGCGTCGATATCGGTCCGTGGCCGGGGATGATCTTCACGTCCGGCGGAACCTCGCCGATCACCTTGGCCACGTTCTTGGCCATCCCCTCCACGTCGCCGCCGTGATCCAGATCGACGAAGGGGAACATCCCCGCGAACATGTGGTCGCCCATGTGCACGACGTTGGACTTGGTGAAGAAGATCACGCTGTCGCCGTCGGTGGGGCCGTGGGGGAAATGGATTACGCGGATTTCCTCGTGGTTGAAGTGCACGGACAGGGATTCGTCGAAGGTGACGACGGGCAGACCGTCCTTGGGCAACGGTTCGACGGGTTTGCCGAACAGTTCCTGCTTGGCGATCAGCCGGTTCCGCACGTTGGTGTGGGCGACGATCGTCCCGTCGCGGCTGAACGCGGGGTTGCCCCTGGTGTGATCGCCGTGCCAATGGGTGTTGATGATGAACTTGGGTTTGTCGCTGCCGAGCTTGGCGAGGGCGGCCTTGATCTTGTCCGCCAGGGGGGCGAACTGGTCATCGACGATGAGGATGCCGTCAGGCCCCACGGAGACGCCGATGTTGCCGCCGCGGCCCTCGAGCATGTAGACCTTCCCCGCCACGGGCGTGGTTTTGATCTCCACGCCGGAGAAATCCTGCTGGGCGACGCTCTGCCCGCAGACAACGATGGTGAATACAAGAACGCCATAGGCCCCTTTTCGGATCATCTTTTTTCTCCGGTCTTGTACAGAGACCGTACGACCGCCCAGGCCGACACCTGCGGTCCGGGAACGGATCATAGCGGCGGGGGTTCGACCGCAAAACGCCGCCGCAGAGTGACGGGTTCGTTACTACGGCCTCGGGGCGTTCCCCAGGGGGCCGCTTGACATCGGCCCGGCAATCGAGTGTACTCAAGCTCCGACGTGGACTGCCGGTCGCCCTGTGCCGCCGCGGACCCGCGGGGTCCGGGCCGGCCGTCCCGATCATTTTCTTGCAGGGGGCGTTATGCCGGCCACCGAATCCCAGCCGTACTCGGCCACACAACCCGACTCGGCCCATCGTATTGCGGCGCTCAATCGAAACGACAAGGCCTTCCACGTCGTCCTCGCCCAGCAGTTCGACCGCCAGGCCGTCGACCAGCTCTGCCAACTCGCCGATATGATCCGCTCCATCGGCGGCTCACGACAAGGAAGCCAGTTCCTCCAAACGTCGCTGAGCCATCGCCGGGCGATGCTCTACTTCATCCAGCCGTCCACGCGGACGTTTTTGTCATTTTCCGCGGCGTGCCAGATCGTGGGGATGCGCTACAGTTCGGTACGCGACCGTTCGACTTCGTCGGAGGTCAAGGGCGAGTCGGAGGATGACACGGTCCGCACGTTCAGCCAATACTTCGATCTCGTCATCATACGACACCCGATGGAGGGCTTCGCCGAACACGTGGCCAACATGCTCAACGAGATGCCGCGGACGATCCCGGTGATCAACGCGGGATCGGGCAAGGACCAGCACCCCACCCAGGCGCTGCTCGACATCTATACGCTCTATCGCTGCTTCGCGGGGCCGCAGTCGGCGCGCGAGGAGCCACGATACACGCGGAACGTGTTCGCGGGTAAGACGATCGCCTTCGTGGGCGATCTGCAACGAGGTCGAACCGTTCGCTCGCTGGCGTATCTCTTGTGCCGTTATCCCGGCGTGCGGCTCGTCTTCGTCTCGCCGCCGCAGCTTCGCATCGGCGAGGACATCCTCGAGTATCTCTCGCGGCACGGCATTGAGTATGCGGTCGCCGAAGACCTCCGCTCCTCGATCGGCGAGTACGATGCCGTCTATATGACGCGCATGCAGGACGAGCACGACGTCGCTGGCGAGTCGAAGGCGATCGACTACTACGCCTACAGCTTGACCTACGAGATGGCCAAGGATTTCAAGCCCGGTATGGCCATCCTCCATCCCCTGCCGCGACGAAACGAACTCGACCAACGGCTCGATGCTCTTCCGCAGGCCAAATACTGGGCCCAGGTCCGCAACGGCATGTGGATGCGCTCCGCCCTCATGGCCTCCGTGTTCAACGTCGACGTCGCCATCCGCGATCACTACCATGCCTACTACACGTTCTGACAATTGCGAGCCGCAGGCTTTACCCTGCGCGGAGTCTGCACGCGGACTCCGAGCGGATGAACAGAACCGTCCCGACGCGGCGGGACGACGGCTCCTTTGGGGCGACGGAGAGAGTGCGGCACGCGACCCGCCAACCAGACGAAAAAGTAGAATGTCCCCCTCGTCTGAACGACTCAGATGGTAATGAAAACTCACGATGCCAAATCCGATGAAAACCTTCGACCTCAACATTGATAATATCCTAGAAAATTGGGAGGTCTTCCACGCCGTTCGGGAACTGATCGCCAACGCACTTGATGAGCAGACCCTCACCAACACAAAGAAGCCGATCGTATTCAAGGACCAAACTGGTTGGTGGCATATACGTGACTTCGGGCGAGGGCTTCGTCATCAGGATTTAGTTCAGGCTGAAAATCCCGAAAAAATAGAGCATCCGAATTTGATTGGAAGATTCGGCATCGGCTTGAAAGACGCACTTGCCACATTCGATCGAAGAGGCATTACCGTTTTGATTCGTTCGGGGTACGGCGACATCAGCCTCGCGCGCGTCAGTAAACATTCGTTTGAGGAACTTGTGACACTTCACGCAACTGTCGCTGAGCCATCAGACCCCACAATTGTGGGAACAGACTGCTGTGTGTTTGGGGTAAGTGACGCAGACATTTCAGCGGCCCAGGATTTGTTTCTATATTACTCGGATGTGCTGCCTTTGGAGGAAACTCCGCTTGGCAGTGTACTCAAGAATCGAACGGCTGTCGCACGAATCTACATCAATGGAATGAAGGTAGCGGACGAGAGCAATTTTCTCTTCAGCTACAATATCACCTCATTGAACGCCTCGATAAAGAAAGCGCTCAACCGGGAGCGACTGAATTTGGCACGGTCGGCCTATTCTGAGCGTGTTCGCTCCATTTTGCTCGCCAGCCGGTCCGAAGCCGTCGCACAAGCATTGTCAGATGATCTGCAAATGACAACGGCGGGCGACGCTCACGACGAACTTTCGTGGTTAGACGTGCAAGAACACGCCGTCCGCATCCTGAGTACGAAGCTAAAGGTCTTGTTCATCAGCAGTCCCGAGGTGGTTCGACGGCCTGATCTTGTTGATACAGCCCGCTCGTCGGGCTTTCAGGTTCTTACGGTGACGGAACGCTTAGCGAAGAGAATTGACGGGGTCAGCGACCTTGCCGGGAAGCCTGTAATAGCCGTCACCGAATTCATCCGCCAACAAAACGAATCGTTTCAATTTCGGTGGGTATTGCCCGAGCAGCTTTCTCCTTCAGAGTTTCCTGTCTGGAAACACACCGAGCGTATCCTTGGCTACATTGGCGGACGACCAAGTGAAGTCCGCGACATCCGAATCTCCGAAACCATGAGTTCCGGCACGTTTTCCGCCCGCGAGACAGAGGGGTTGTGGGATTCCTCAAATGGGTGGATCATTGTCAAACGGTCTCAATTGAAAAGTCTCGAAATCTATGCGGGCACACTCTTGCACGAAGCGCTTCATGCCAAGTACGCGCTTGTCGATGTCTCCCGCGACTTTGAACACTACCTGACTGAGTTATGCGGAAAATTGGCTGCGGAGATGATTCAGGGAAAGGGACAGATTTGAGGGGAGTGGGGACAAAGGGAGGACAGGGGACATTCTGATTTTTCGAGCAGAGTTGTTCACGACGAATCGGTTTGGGTGGGCGCCACGCACGAGTGGTGGCGCTACGCTGTCCGGTCGCTTGCGCTCCCGGCTCTGAAACGTAGACCACGGCTCAAGAACCGAGGCTCACAAGCGATTCGTTGATCGGTGCCGCGGACAGGTGCCCGTGGGTGACACCGCGCATGGTCTGGAGTTGATTGGCTAGGGCGCGGACGCGGTCGGAGGGGCCTTTCAGTGCGACGGTCAGTCCGTCACGATGCGGGTCAATGGTCGCGGTAAGAGTGCCCAGAACGAGGTCGCCGGCCTCGTGGAGAGAAGCCCGGATTCGTTTGTCAACGTCACCGACGCGATGGTCGCATACGAGGGTGAGGAAGGCGACGACTGATTCGCCCGCCCTTTGCAGGCGTGTGGCCGCCAGGGCGTCGCGGATCAAATCGCGGATGGCCTCGGAACGGTTGTCGTAGCCTTTCGCGGCGATATGCCCGTCGAAGGCCGCGAGCAGTTCGGTATCCAGCGAGACGGTGAAACGATCGACGGGGGGCATCGGCCGACTCCAAGCAGGGGTTCCAGAAAACAAACGCGGCCCGGATTCTCAACCGATCACCCCATCGGTTGCAAATCCGTGCCGCGCGTTGTCTTGAAAACCATTCGCTACGGAGGTCGGGCGCTCAACCATTCTGCGGCCCGCCGGCCCTTAGAGTGCGTCCTGAAACCCCCTCACCCTACCCTCGGACCCTCCCGGACCCTCCCTCCTCGGTCGGCTCGTCTGACCCTCGGTCGGCTCGTCTGACCCCCCAGCGGGGGAAGAGGGGTTAGGATGCACTCTTAGTGTCTGCTGCGGATCGAGAACCCGCCGCCGCGGTGCCCGGAAAAGCCGCCGAACCCGAACCCGAAGCTCGAGGGGGCATAGTAGGTCCGGTAGATCGGCGCCGGGGCGTAGGTGCGATAGACGACAGGCGGCGGATAGTAGGCCGGGCGATACACATAGCTGACCGACGGATACACGACCGGGGCCGCGTAGGTGTACGAATACGCCGGCGCGGTGTAGACCACCGGGGCCGGAGCGTACACCGTTGTGTACGCCGAGGGGTAGTACGTCGGTCCGTAGCTCACGTAACCGCCGTAATAGTGGTCCGCACGGGCCGTCGCCGGACCCATCGCAAGAGCCGCAACCCCAACTCCCGCCGCAACCAACATCCTTGAAAGCATCGTTGTCATGGCCGTTTCTCCTAACAACCGCCGGCTCATTGACCGGCGACTCCGCATTTCCTCTCATCGGTCGCCCCAAACTCCTCGGTCGGGCGAATCCGAGTGGTTTCGTATGCAACCATAGACAGTCTAGCTCAACCGACGTTAGCGTGGGGTGTCTAATCCTGTTGAGTCCGATAAACAACCTGTTTTGTACTGCCGTGGAGCCATTCCGCGATTAGTCTCCGGTCGGGTTCGGTGATCCGGTCCTTGAAACGCGGCATCCTCGCCCGCGCCCGGCTCGGATCACGGTTGGAAGACTGTGTGCATGCATATAGATGTCACGGCGGGGCCGGAGCTTGCGAGCGCTGCCGGAGGTACTCCACGAACGCAGGGATGAGTGAGATCACCACAATCGCCAGAATGACCAGCGAAAAATTGTCTTGAACAATCGCAAGCCCGCCGAACAAATAGCCGGCCGCCAGACACAGCGCAACCCATAGGAAACCGCCGACCACATTGTAGACCAAGAACCGCCCGTAGGTCATGGTTCCGATCCCCGCCACAAACGGGGCGAAAGTCCGCACGATGGGGACGAAGCGGGCGAGGATGATCGTCTTGCCACCGTATTTCTCGAAGAAGGCGTGGGTGCGGTCGAGGTGTTCCTGTCGGATCCAGCGACGGCCGCGGCCGCGGACAAAGTGCTCGCCGAGGTATTTGCCGACCCAGTAGTTGACCGTGTCGCCGAGAATCGCCGCGGCGGAGAGTAGTGCAAACAGGAGCAGCGGATTGAGCGAGCCGCGTTCGGCGAAGGTTCCCGCGGCGAAGAGGAGCGAGTCGCCGGGAAGGATGGGCGTCACCACCAAACCCGTCTCGGCGAAGACGATCAAGAAGAGAATGAGGTAGGTCCACAGGCCGTAGCTTTCAATCAACGACGCGAGATGACGATCGAGGTGGAGGATCAGGTCGAAGAGGCTGGTGAATAGTTCCATCCGTTGTTTTTACCGTAAGGCACCGGGTTTCGTCCATTGGAGATCGGGCGATTCGGAACCGTCAACGTCGCCGGGCTTGCTGCTCGGGCGGAACCGGACCGGCGATGACGCCCAACCCGGCTCGGAACACTGCCGCCTAAAGGGTCACGGACGCCCCGGACCCGAGCCGACGCGCGGTGCGTTGCCGTTCGGAGTCGGGCTTGTTAGGATCGAGGCGCAAACGTGCAGGTGCCATGCACGAAGGATGCGCCGCGTGGACGGAAAACCAAGTCGTGCCGGGGACTGGCTGGCTCAGGCCGGAAACGATTTCGAGTGGGCGACAAGTTCTCTCCACCACGGCCATTTCGCGCAGACTTGTTTTGTCTGCCAACAGGTGGCGGAGAAAGCCCTCAAGGCACTGGCGCTTCTACGAGGGTATGAAGCTGCACGCGGCCACTCGGTGACGGAAATCGCCAAAGCGCTCGATATCAACGACGAAATCCTGAACGCGGGACGGCGACTCGATCAGTATTATATCACCGCACGGTATCCCGACGCGGTGCCCTCGGGGGCGCCCTTTGAGCTCTTCACCTCGGATCAGGCCAAAGAGGCGCTAGGTTTCGCGGGGTGTGTTCTGAACCGCGTGAGGCAAGGGTTCGCCGATGAACAGAAGCGAGATTCTGCTTCGCAGTAACCGCGATCCGCTTTTCGGTCTGACGCCGGAAGCACTCGTGGCCTCGCTTCGCCGCAAGCTGGACGGGCGTGTGCGGGAGGCCTATTTTTTCGGGGGGTTCGCCGGCGGGCGGCTGACCTCGCGCAGCGATATCGACGTGATCCTCGTTCAAGATACAAACAAGCCCTTCCCGCGGCGAGGTGAGGATTTTCTGGACCTCTACGACGTCGTTCCCGCCCTCGATCTCCTGGTGTACACGCCCCGCGAGTTTGCACTCTTGACGGAGAACCCGACCCTCGGCTTCTGGAAGTCCGTGGTCGGGACGCTCCAGCGTTTCCTCTAGCAAGGCGAGGGGCTGGGTGGCACTTTCGTCACCCCCTCCACACAGCGGTCAAGGGAATGGGCAGGGAAATGAGGGCGACGCTGTAGTCGACCAGGCGGTTGGAGACGCCGGAGGGAACGAAGTGAAGTGAGGTGTAGATCAGCAAGGACGTTACGCCCAAGAGACCCGCGGGGACGCTCCATACCAGAGCGCGACCGGCGGCCCTCAAGCGTGCGATGGGAAGTACGGCGGCGTCCATAGCAGTCCATTGAGAAACGACCGACACCCGCTGTGGCACTGGCATCTTGCCGGTGAAAACACGGGCCGGAAGCCCGTGCCACACTCTTTCAACAAGTTCATAGGCCGCGGCCGCTCAGGGGCGTCGGCGTCAAACAAAGACGCGTTGATTGTAGATGATCCATTCGAGGATCAGCAATGCGAGCAGGGCGAGGAGCATATAGGGCCAGGCGGGCTTGCTGACCTGGATGCCCGCGACTTGCGGCTTACCGCCGTCCGCGCCGATCGTGACCGTCGGGGCGGGGGCGACGTTGCTTTCCGTGGGGTTGAAGAGGTTGACCGCAAAGACATTGTCGCCGGGTAGGCCCGGCTCGAGGCGGTAGGTCCCCACGGTCCGCGTGCGGGCGTAGTGGATCGTCTGGTACTTGCCGGTGGGGATGGAATCCTCGATGCCGTCGGGGCGGACGATCTTGACCGTCTCCACGCGCGGCGGGATGGGCAGCGTCACCGGCTCGCCGGGGGCGACGCTTCGCTTGCCGGTGGCGGCGACGTTGGAGGCGAGGAACTGGAGAGCGTTTTGCATGAACACCACGAAGTCCGCGCTGGCGAACCAGTCGGTGTTCACCAGGTCGTTGCCGTGCTCGTCGCGCACGATCAGGCTGAAGGCGCTGATGAGGAACTGGCTGGCGTCGCGGGCGAGGTAGGCTAGGACGGAGGAGGTCTGGCCGTCGATGATGGAGACGGCCTCTTTCGGCAGGGTCAACTGAAGCCATTGTGCGACTTCGATCGTCTCCCCGGCGACGTGGCGGAGCACGGGGTGCGTTTCGTCCCAGTTGAAGATGACCTGGTCGGAAATCACCGGGCCGGCGGTCACGCCCTCGATCGTCGGCACCGCCCCCCAGAAGAAATAGTTGCCGTGGGGCAGGCGGGCCGTCGAATGTCGGTCGAGGATCACGACGTCGAACAGGCTGCGTTCCCCGTCGCGGATTTCCGGGTCGGCGGCCCGCTCGTATTGCTCGCCGCTCATGGTCACAAGGTCCAGGGGGAGCGTCGGCAGCACGTCGTCCAGGAACATGTTGCCGTCGGTGACGAGCAGGACCTTGGTTCGGCGGGGCGGATCGAGGATGGTCCAGGCGCGGTCGTCGGCGGGCAGGGCGTCGTCGAGCTTGAGGACGACCTCGACCACACCGCCGCCGCCGAACTCGATCTCGTCGAAGGCGGCGAGCTTGATGCTGCCGGGAGGCGGGTCGGCGGCGTCGGAGGTTGGGTCGGCGGGGTCGAGGGGGAGGGATTGGACATCCACGTTGCGGCCGTCGACGTACAAGGCGGCATCCACGTTGACCGGGTTAGGGCCGAAGTTCTGGACCGTGGCGGTCACCTGCAGCGTTTCGGATCGCTCGTAGTCGCGGCGGGCGTCCATCGAGGTGATGCCCACGTTGTCCCCGCGCGTGCCAATGCGTGTCACCTGCATTCTGGCTACGTCGAGTTTCTGGGGGGCGACGCGGCGGGCGTCCTCGATCCGCCCGTCGGTGAAAAGGAAGACGGAGGCGTTGGGGGCGGCGGATTCGGGGGCGATATCGCTGCCCGGCTTGTCGCCGCCGATGATGAGGTTTTGGGCGTAGGCCTCGGCCAGTCCGACGGCCTCATTGAGCAACGACGTGCTTTGCGTCTGTTCGATCGAGTCGATCTTGCGGCGGAGGGCCTGCTTGTCGGAGTCGAAGGAGGAGACGACGGTCGCCCGGTCGCAGAAGGCGATGACCATGGCCCGCGAATCGTCGCCCATGTTCTCGACGCAGCGCTTCGCCTGTTCTTTGGCGAGGTCGAGCCGCGTCCGTCCGCCATTCCTTCGAGGCTCAGGACAAGCCTCGACGACGGCCATGGAGGCGGACTGGTCGATGAGCAGGATGATCGTGCTTTCCGAGGTCTGGGCCGTTTCCCACATAGGCTTGCCCAAGGCGATCGCGCCCAAAATCAAAATCAGCAGTTGTAGGAGTAGGAGCAGGCTCTTACGAAGACGTTGAAACGGGGCGTTGACGTGGAGGTCTTCGACGGCGCGCTTCCAGAGCAACGTGGAGGGCACCAGTCGGACATCGCGGCGGAGCTTGAGGAAATAAAGGGCGATCAGCGGCGGGATGGTCAAGGCCGCGGCGACGGCGATGGCGGCGGGATTGAGGAAGTTCACGAGGGGTATTGTCGATTCCTTCGAGGCTCAGGACAAGCGTCGATTGTCGATGAGGCGTATTCGGATACGCGGTCCGTTCGCCACCCCGGGCCGTTCGGAACGCGCGGGCGACGGCGCTTCAACTCAATGACGGCGTGTGCCGTTTGCGCGTTCGTTCCTGGCGAACGCCAGCGCGTCAACGAGGGTTTGCGCGCTCTCCAACCACGATAGCTTTTCAGCGAGCGGCAAGCGTGCGAGTCGTACTAGTTGGCGAACCTTATGCTCGCGCCAACCGCGGTCCCACTGCTCGTCTTGATCGCCATTCTTCTTGGTCATTTCTCTATCTGTTCGTGAATGAGCCGCAGTTGATCCAGGTCCAGCAGGTCTTGTGGTCGCCGAGCCTGTTGCTTCAACGCCACCAAGTCATCATAGTTCACGAAAGTCGCCGGCACGTCCGGCGCTACGTCCAGCCGGAGTGCGGAGGCGTAGGCGCGTTCGAAGTCCAGCGGACATTGCACGAAGAGATCAACCTCCGTGGCGGGGTGGGCGGGACTGTACAAGGAAAACGCGGTGAGGCCCTTTTCCCGATGCCAGTCGTCGCGGGCCGTGGGATCGGCAAACTGTTCCATCGGCACCGGCGGTCGCGGTCGGTAGCCCAATCCGGTCAGCGCCGCCAAGGCCCGCCGCACATTGTCTTCCTCGAGATCCAGGATCAGATCCACGTCCGCCGTGAATCGAAGATACCCGTGCGCAACCACGGCCAATCCGCCCGCGACTAAGTAGCGGACGGAAGCATGATTCAATGTTCGGAGGATGGTTTGGACGCTTTCCTTCTGCACGCGGGCTCCTTTAACCATACCGCTTCGCGAAGATTCTAACATCTCGCACGGCGACGACGAGAGGAAATCGCGTCGGTCGTATGGATCGGGCGCGTGACCGCGTCGGCGGTCCCGTCCGAGCACGGCAACGCCGCAGAATCCGAACCCGGAGCGCCAGCGACGGGCCGGCCAGGCTGTATGTGCGGTGCATTCAGGCCCGGAGCTTGCGCTTGGGGTTCGGATATCCGTCGGCTCGCGCCGACGGCTCTGATGCATCGTCCCTTCGTGGCTCCGTGGCTTCGTGCCTCGGTGAGGTATCCGGTCGCTTGCGCTCCCGGCTCTGATTGTGCGGCGGCAGCGAGCACGCTTGTCCAGAACGAACCGTGCTATGACCTTGGAATTGCCAAGTCGCTCGGTAGTCGCTCCAATTCGTCCCCAAGACCGCATGAGCACAAACGAGACACGCTATACCCTCGACCGCGTCGTACGGCTGGTGCTGGGCGCCGCGGGGATTGTCCTCGTCCTAGGGCTGTTGCGCTACCTGTCGGATGTACTGCTGCCTTTCGCCGCCGCGGTGATCCTCGCCTACCTGCTCAATCCGTTGGTGACGGTCTTCGAGCGGAAGACGAAGCGTCGAGGACTGGCCGTCGCGATCACTCTGGGTAGCCTTGGGATCGTCGGATTGGGCGTGCTCATTCTTTTGATTCCGCTGACGCTGAGCCAGGTCGGGCGTTTCCAGGAGGATTTGGCGAAGTTGCGTGACGACCTGACCTCGTCCATCACCAGGGAATCGCCGCTTGTCCTGAGCTTCGAAGAAACGGAACCAACTGTGGTTGGCGCGGAAGGCGCGGGCCTGGTCCGGTCAACGATCGGTTGGACGGAACTCAAGGACGGCTGGACAGAATACCGCCGCGAGGCGGGGGCGCGCTCGCGTTCCGAGCGGCTCGCTGATTTTCGCAAGAAACTGTCCGGGACCTACATAGGGAAGAGTCTGGACGAAGCGGTCCGCTACAGCCATTCGGACGAGTTTCGCGGACTGCTGCTGGGGTTGGCGAAGAAACTGGCCCTGGGGGGATGGACGGTGGTCGCCTTCGCGTTGAACCTGGTTCTGGGTTTGACCGGGCTGATCATCGTCCTTTTGTATCTGGTCTTCCTGCTGTTGGATTTCCCGGAATACGCGCGGACTTGGCCGACGTTCTTGCCGCCGCAGTACCGTGAGGCCACCGTCGACTTCCTCACCCAATTCAACGACGCCATGCGACGATATTTTCGCGGGCAGTCGCTGGTCGCGTTGCTCACGGGCGCGATGTTCTCAGTGGGTTTTTCCATCATCGGGCTGCCCATGGCCGTTCCCTTCGGGCTGTTCATCGGATTGCTCAGCATGGTGCCCTATCTGCCGGTCGTTGCGTTGGTGCCCGCGATGCTGTTCGCCGGGCTTCGGGCGATCGAAACCGACGCCGGCTTTCTGGGATCGGTCGTCCTCACCTTGCTGGTGTTCGCGGTGGTGCAGGTGATTCAAGACACGCTCATCACTCCGCGGGTGATGGGGCGGGCCACCGGACTGCGGCCCATCGCCATCCTGCTGGGAGTTTTTGTGTGGGGTAAGCTGCTGGGGTTTATGGGTTTGCTGTTGTCGATCCCGCTGACGTGTCTGGGAATCGCGTACTACCGGCGGTATATTCTTCATCACGTTCCTGCGACGGCTGGCGTTCCAGCGGAGCGGAACCCTGCGAAGACGGAGGAATCCTCATGACGCAAACGCAAACCGGGATGTGGATCACCAACCCCGAGGCGTACCGGAAGAAGATGGAAGGTCTGCTTGGCGACCGTGATCCGCTGACGGTGATGGCCCAGACGGCGGACGTCCTGGCGCGGATCGTCGAGCAACATCCCGCGAAGCTGATGCGCACGCGGCCGTTCCCCGGTAAATGGACGGCGAACGAAGTAATCGGGCATCTCGTCGATTCCGAATGGGTCTACGGCTACCGGCTGCGTTTGATCCTCTGCGAGGACCAACCGACGGTCCTGGGGATGGACCAGGATCTGTGGGTCGCGGGCCAACGGCACAACGATCGAGAACCAAAGGAACTCGTCGAGACGTTTCGGGCGATGCGGCAGTTCAACCTGTCCGTTTGGGGGCGACTGGGTCCCCAAGAGCTCGCCCGCGTCGGTCAACATAACGAGCGCGGGGCCGAGTCGCTCGGGCAGATCCTGCGGATGATCCCCGGCCACGACCTGTCCCACATCGACCAAATCAATCGCTGCCTCGACGCAGCAAAGAAAGCGATGTGATCCCATGAAAGGCTGGCTCCTGCCGGATGGCATCGTATCCGGTGGGTTTTTTCAGGAGACAGCTATGATCGGGGACGAGAGAGTAACGGCGGGGCGGCACTGACGACCCTGTGTGTGCCACTGCTCTTGAGCAGTACGTTGGTGTTGCTCCCGCGCCACGCTTTGGACGCTCGGTCGTTGACGCTCAGGGTTCTGACGGGTCGTGCCGTCCCGGCGCGCCGGGACGGTTCCGTTGTACCGCTCCATGCCTGTTGCGGTTCTGATCTGCGCCACCCACAAGGGGCGGCGCTACATGCCGTCGGGTCGATGACTCGACCTGCCCGCTACCCGCTCGGCAATCGACACTCGTCCTGAGCCTCGAAGGAATCGACAATCCGCCGGCCCGTCGCTCGCGCTCCGGGTTCGGACGCGTGGTGGCGCTTCCGCTCCACGCTCTGATTGCATCACCGCCTACGGGGCGAGCGGCGGCCTGACTTCACATCCTCGTCGAAGGTTTTTTTCTGGCGCAGTTTGTGGTGATAGGCCTGGGCGAAGCGGTGGGCTTCGTCGCGCATTTGTTGGAGGAGGCGTAAGGCTTCATTGTTGCGTTGCAGGCGGACGGGGGCGGATTTGGCCTGGATATAGATTTCCTCCTCGCGCTTGGCCAGTGAAATCACCATCGGCGGGCGGACGTTCATTTCCCCGAATGCTCCCAGTCCGGCGTGGAGTTGGCCTAGTCCGCCGTCGATGAGGATCACGTCGGGGTACAGTTCCTCTCCCTCCGCGGCGTAGCGATAGCGGCGGGTGATGACCTCGCGGATGGCGGCGTAGTCGTCCACGCCCTCGACCGTTCCGATCTTGAATCGCCGATAACCGTTCTTGAACGGTTTGCCGTCGATGAAGCAGACGAGGGAGCCGACGGTCGCTTCACCGTGCAAGTGGGCGATGTCGATGCACTCCATGCAGCGCGGGGGGGCCTCCAACTCCAGAAGATCGGCAAGTTTTTCCAAGCCGTGTCGCGGGTCGATGTAGAACACTTCGGGCTGAATGTCTTCCGTCACATCGCCGGATAGCGCCAGGGATTGAATGGCCTTGAGGCGATCGCGGATTTTGGCCGCCTCCTCGAAGCGCTGCTCCTCCGAGGCCGTTTCCATCTCCTTGGTCATTTCACGGATCAGGATGGTGCGCTTGCTAGCCAGGAACTTCTTGAGCCGTTCGATGTCCTTTTTGTAATCCTCCTTGCTGATGAGCGCCGCGCACGGGGCCGTGCATTGGTTGATCGCGTGGAGCAGGCAGGGGCGGAAGAACTTCCGAGACTCGTCGCCCTCGTGAATCTCCAACTCGCACGTGCGGAACTTGAACACTCGTTGCAGAGCGTTCATCGCGTCGCGCACGGCCGACGCGGAGAGGAACGGCCCGTAAAGCTTGCTGCCCTTGAGACGCGGCGTACGCGTCACGTACACGCCGGGGAAGTCGTCGCCGGTGGTGATCTCAATGTAGGGGAAGGTCTTGTCGTCGCGGAGCAGGACGTTGTGCGGCGGTTGGATGTCCTTGATGAGCCGGGCCTCTTTGAGCAGGGCGTCGACCTCGCTTTCGCATTCGACGTAGTCGATGGTGTCCACCTTTTCGACCATCCGGCAGATGTCCGGGCCGCGGGTGTTGAGCAGGTCGGCGGAGGGTTGGAAGTAGCTCATCACCCGGGAGCGGAGTTCCTTGGCCTTGCCGACGTACAGCACCCGGCCCTCCTTGTCCTTCATGAGGTACACGCCGGGCGTCTTGGGGAACGCGGCGACGAGGTTTCGGACGGTTTCGAGCCGGGCGTCGTCCATAGGCTGCATTGTAGCGAAGTTAGAGGAGAGAAGAGTGAAGAGAGGGGGGCCGCAGCGCCCACGCCCGGTACGGAGCGCTTGCCGTCCGGCGGTCAGGACCGCAGCCGCCAGCCTTTGGGGTCTCGACTTGCGTGGAAGATGGCGACAACGACCACCGTCTCACGGTCTACCAGATAGTACACGCCGAATGGGAAGCGGCGAATGAGTGCACGCCGGATGTTGCCATGAACAACGGGAAACAAGAGCGGATTCTCCCGGATCGACGCGAGGGCGGCTTCGACGGACAGAAGCAGGCTTTGGCCCAGTCCCGCCCGCCGCTCTTCGTACCATGCGTAGGCTTCAGCCAAATCCGCCTCGGCTTGCGGCCGGAGAATGAGCTGCGACATCATGAGCGCGGCGCAATGCGGGCCTTCACGATGTCCCAGGGCGAACCGGCCGTGGGATCCCGGTGATAGGCTTCGAGTCGCGCATCCAACTCCCGGCGCTGGGCGTCGGTGAGGCGCACGGACTCGGGGAAGTCAGCGATGCTGTCCCAAATGGTCTCGACCAGCAGAATACGCTCCGCGACACTCAGGGACAGGAGATCGCTGAATGGGAGTTTTGATACCATATCGTAAGTGTAGCGACATCCTGGTGTTCCTTCAAGTGGGCGACGGCGCGATGAAGGGAGCCGACCTCGGAAACCAGCGGACCTGGCGACAGTTTCTGACGGATCGCGAGCTTTGGCCGCGGCTGGATTTCGGGTAGGATCGCCGTCGGCGGCGTATCCGTGTGTCGCGCAGGCCGAAGCCTGCGGCTCGATGGGATTCGCCCCGTTGGTGCAGGCAAGAAAGGGTCAGGCCATGTCGGAATGGACGTTGAAGAAGACGATGCGTGGGTCGGTGGTGGTCGCGTTGGCGATCGGGTTCCTTTTGCCGCTGCGATTGGCGGTGGCGGGCGGGGATCCGCCGTTCGTCTATCCCAAGGCCAAGAAGGTCGAGCAGGTTGACGATTACCACGGGACGAAAGTGGCCGACCCCTATCGCGGGCTGGAGGACCCCGACTCGACCGACACCCAAGCCTGGGTCGACGCCGAGAACAAGGTCACGTTCCCGTTCCTCGAAAGCATCCCCCAGCGGAAGGCGATCCAGAATCGGTTGACGGCAATGTGGAACTACGAACGCTACGGGGTGCCCTTCAAGCGCGGCGGGCGGTACTTCTTCACCAAGAACGACGGCCTCCAAAACCAAAGTCCGCTGTACACGACGAAATCCATGAGCGAGGAGCCGAAGCTGCTTCTCGACACCAACAAGCTTTCCGCGGATGGCACGGTCTCGCTCAAGGGATATGACATTACGGAAGACGGCAAGTACATGGCCTACGGACTATCGGCGTCCGGGTCGGATTGGGAAGAATGGCGAGTGCGCGACATTGAATCGGGGCAGGATCGCGACGACCTCGTCAAGTGGGTCAAGTTTTCCGGGGCCTCCTGGACGCACGACGGCACGGGCTTCTTCTACGGTCGCTTCGATGAACCAAAGGAGACGAGCGAATCGGGGAAGCTCAAAGCGCTGAACTACTATCACAAGTTGTGCTACCACAAACTCGGGACGCCGCAGTCCGCCGATCCCATTGTGTACGAGCGAAAGGACGAAAAGGAATGGGAGTTCAGCGGCAACGTGACCGACGACGGACGATATCTCGTCATCACGGTCTCTCACGGCACCGAGCGGAAGAACTTGGTCTTCTACAAGGACCTGCAAAAAACCGACGCACCGATCGTCGAACTAATCCGTGAGTGGGAGGCGCAATACGGTTTCCTTGACAATGACGGGCCGGTTTTCTGGTTCCGGACCGACCTGGACGCGCCGCGTAACCGCGTCGTCGCCGTTGACATCACGAAGCCGGAGAAGGCCAACTGGAAGGAGATCATCCCTCAGGCGGATGACACGCTGCAGAGCGTGAGCGCGGTCGGAAACAAGTTCATCGCCACGTATCTGAAGGACGTGCTGGGCCGAGTGAAAGTGTTTGAGCTCGGCGGGAAGTTCACGCGCGACGTATCGCTCCCCACGGTGGGGACGGTGGCGGGGTTTGGTGGTCGGCGAAAGGACGCCGAGACGTACTACCTGTTCACGAGCTTCGTTTATCCGACGACGATCTTCCGGTACGACGTGGCCGGCGGCGAAAGCACGGTACTCCGCAAACCGAAGGTGGACATCAATCCTGACCTCTATGAGACCAAGCAGGTCTTTTACAAGAGCAAGGACGGCACACGCATTCCGATGTTCATCACCAGCGCCAAGGGGCTGAAGCTCGACGGGAACAACCCGACCTATCTTTACGGATACGGCGGGTTTGACATCTCCATCACGCCGAGGTTCTCGGTGTCGAACGCGGTTTGGTTGGAAATGGGCGGGTTGTACGCCGTGGCCAACATCCGCGGCGGGGGCGAGTACGGCAAAGACTGGCATGAGGCCGGTAAGAAACTGAAGAAGCAGAACTGCTTCGACGATTTCATCGCCGCGGGGGAATGGCTCATTGCCAACAAATACACTTCGACTCCCAAGCTGGCCATCGGGGGCGACAGCAATGGTGGACTGCTCGTCGGAGCGTGCATCACGCAGCGCCCGGATTTGTACGGGGCCGCGCTGCCCGCCGTGGGCGTGATGGACATGCTGCGGTTTGACAAGTTCACCATCGGATGGGGGTGGACCTCGGACTATGGATCCTCCTCAAACCCGGAGGAATTCAAGGCGCTCTATGCCTACTCCCCTTTGCACAATCTCAAAGCCGGTACGAGCTATCCCGCGACGCTGGTCACCACAGCCGATCATGACGACCGGGTATGGCCGGGGCACAGTCTTAAATTCGCGGCGACCCTGCAGGAGATGAATTCGGGGCCGAACCCGGTCATGGTCCGCATCGAAACCAAAGCCGGTCACGGTGCGGGCAAGCCGACCTCCAAGCAGATCGAGGAAGCGGCCGACCGCTGGGCGTTCCTGGTCAAGGCGTTGAACATGTCGGTGGACGACAAGCTGAAAGGATAGCCTCGCTCACCGAACCGTTCGCTCGTAGTGCGCATCCGAAGACCCCCTCACCCCACCCTCTCCCCCGTGGGGGAGAGGGGTTTCAGGACGCACTCTTACTCGCCGGCGACGATGATCTGGAAGCCGCCCGGGATGATGCTCGGTCGCGGGGGCGGCGGCGCGGGCCCGGGGGTGGGGGGTTTGGGGGGCGGGGGTCGCCTGGCGACTCATGTTGGCCCTCCATTGCCGATCAGAGCCGCGACCATAAGGGAGCGGTCAGTTTATCGAGGGACAGAGGGACGCAAGGAAGCGCCCAAGCGACGAAGCGACGGAGCGACGAAGGGAAAACCAAGTGGGGAACGAATGGAAAGCGGCGCGGGAGGTAACCATGTCTGCGTGGCATCTGTATCGCTGGATTGTATTAGCAATGGGCCTAGCCCGAGTTATTCAAAGGCGCCCCTGTTTTACGACCTCCTTGCGAGTTAAGTTACTCTTGTAGCGACAGTTAACTCAAACAAGGAGGTCGTGAGTTATGGAACAGACTGCGGAACGGATTCGCTTCGATTTTCTCCCCGGGC
>JAZDHF010000277.1:0-11258 GCA_043806315.1 Planctomycetota bacterium
GCCCGGGGAGAAAATCGAAGCGAATCCGTTCCGCAGTCTGTTCCATAACTCACGACCTCCTTGTTTGAGTTAACTGTCGCTACAAGAGTAACTTAACTCGCAAGGAGGTCGTAAAACAGGGGCGCCTTTGAATAACTCGGGATAGCCCGTCTTTTCTTGCGGGACCTTCACTCGATGGTGTTCTAGCAAGCGTCGAAAAGTCAGCCCAAGTTCCGCAGTTCGGCGGTGAACGCGGGCTTGGTGCCGTCGCGCTCGATCAGAGCGGGGAGCGGGAGCGACACGATATCGTTGCTCCCGGCGCGCCGGGACGACCCGATCCGTCCCCTTGAGACTGTATTCCACCGGCCTTTCATCCGGTCGCTTCCGCTCCCGGCTCTGATGACGTAACGTGCTGGTCATGTCCGAACCGCTTGCCTATCTCCTGACATGGACTTGCTATGGGACTTGGCTGCACGGTAATGAACGCGGGTCGGTGACGCGGGATGACAACGCTTACGGATCGCCGTTCGTTGATGCTCAACCGCGTTGGGCGCGGATGGAGGCGGCGAGGCTTTCGGATCGCCCCGTCATGCTTGACGACGCAGCGCGGAGGGTTGTCCGGGAAGCCATCCTCGATCATTGTCGGCATCGCGGTTGGAGCCTGCTGGCCGTCAACATCCGCACCAACCACGCCCACGTCGTCGTTGCGTACGACCCGGGTTGGTCGGCTGACAGGTTGCTTGCGTCGCTGAAAGCTCGTGCCACGCGATGCCTGCGGGAGAACCGCTACTTCGGTCCACGTCAACGTATTTGGACCCAACATGGCAGCACCCGATATCTGTGGAAGAGCACCCATGTCCACGCGGCGATCGACTACGTCCTGAATGGGCAGGGCGCCGATGTTCGGTTTGCCGCCTTCGACGAGAAGTCGCATTGACTCGTCCGTCCCGCTGTCGCGCTCGATCAGAGCGGGGAGCGGGAGCGACCCGATGTTGTTGTTTCCAGCGCTGCGGGACGAGGCAGCGGGTCAGAGCGGGGAGCGGAAGCGACCCGATGTTGTTGTTTCCAGCGCTGCGGGACGAGGCAACGGGTCAGAGCGGGGAGCGGGAGCGACCCGATGTCGTTGCTTCCAGCGCTGCGGGACGAGGCAACGGGTCAGAGCGGGGAGCGGGAGCGACCCGATGTTGTTGTTTCCAGCGCTGCGGGAGCACACAACGAATCAGGGCGACCCGATTCGTCCGCTCGGGATCGCGGTCCACGCCTCGAATCCGGTCGCTGCCGCTCCCGGCTCTGATTCGATCGCCTCGAATCCGGTCGCTGCCGCTCCCGGCTCTGATGTTATGCCGGTACGGGTCCGAGGCGGCGGGAGGGGGGAAGCGTTGGGCCGAAGAAAACGAGGAAGGCTTCGACGGCCATCAGGGCGGCGAGGGCGACGAGGATCATCGCCACCCAGGGGACGGGGTTGGCCGTGACACCGTGGGCGGTGAAAGCGACGCGGATGATTCGCAGCAATGCCCACATGCTCATCACGTACATGACGACGGTGGGCAGGCCGGTGACGAAGAAAACCCACACGGCGCGGCGCGTTTGCCACAGCCAGACGGTCACGCCGAGCAGCGTCAATGCGGCGAGCAGTTGATTGCTGGCCCCGAACAGTTCCCAGAACGTTCTCCAGACGGGGATGGGGTTCCCCGCCGCATCCACACTTCGCTGAAGCAGAAACGGAACCGGCACCGCGGCGGTGACGACCGCGGCGAAGATCCTCCCGCCGCGCTGCCGCCAGCCGGTCAATTCCTCGATGATGTACCGCCCCAGTCGCGTGCAGATGTCGAGGGTGTCATAGACGAAGGTGGTGAAGGCCATCAATCCGAACGAGACTCCGAAGGAGGCCGGGATGCCCAGGACGCCCAGGAAGCTGCCGATGCCCTGGGCGTAGAGGAAGTTGGGCTTGGGTCCTCCCGTGATCAACGGAGAGGTCGATGACAGGCGCATGACACAACACAAGGACACGACCGCGACCATGGCCTCCATGAGCATGGCCCCGTAGCCGACCAGCTTGGCGTCGGTTTCCTTGCGAAGCTGTTTGGAGGTCGTCCCCGAGGCGATGATGGCGTGAAAGCCGGAGCACGCCCCGCAGGCGATGGTGATGAAGAGCATGGGAAAGAGCGGTTCGCCCTTCGCGGCGGTCCAACCGACGAAGGCCGGATATCGAACCGGATCGCCGCTGAACATCAAGCCCAACGATCCGCCGATCAAGGTCAAGAAAAGGAACCATCCGCCCAGATGCCCGCGCGGTTGCAGCAACAACCAGACAGGGACAAGTGAGGCGACGAAGCAGTAGGCGATGAGAGCCAGATTCCAGGCTTTGTGGGCGGACCCTTCATTTAAGCCGATCAGGCGAGTGAGGTCGAAGGGGATATACTGCCCCACCCAGATGGCCAAGCCCACGAGCGGCAGGAAAATCCACGTCGCCGCGGAAATGGTCAGCTTCGTAAACCGCAGCAATACTCCCATGATGATCGGGAGCATCAGGTACAGAAACGATGAAGCAGCGATGCCGCCGCCTTGGACGGTCTCGCCGCTCTCCAACTCGACGGCGCCGATGAATGAGGAAGCGGTGATGTCCGTAAACGCGACGATGACGTAAAGCAGGGCGAACCACACGAACAGTAGGAACAGGACATACGACCGCCGGCTCATGTGCTCGCGGACGACTTCGGCGATGGAGCGGGCCTTGTGGCGGATGGAGGCGACGAGTGCGGTGAAATCGTGTACGCCGCCGATGAAGATGGATCCCAGGAGAATCCAGAGCAGGGCGGGGACCCAACCGAACATGGCCCCAGCGAGGATCGGTCCGACGATCGGGCCGGCGGCGGCGATGGCGGAAAAGTGTTGACTCAGCAGCGACGACGGTTCGAGCGGCTGGTAGTCTACATCATCGCGGAGGGCGACAGCGGGCGTCTGGGCCGTCGGGTCCAGCCGCAGCAGCCGCGACAAGTACGATCCGAAAGTCCGATACGCAACGACCAGGCTCACCGCGGCGATAAACGTCACCGCCAGCAGGCTCATCCCCACGCTCCCAACCTACCCCGATCGCATAGTAAGCCCATTCCTCAGACTTGATCGCCGCCGAGCCTAAGAGCCTCTAACAGAACCGGGAGCGCGAGCGACCGGTCTTGGGTTCTTCGGCCCTCGGGGCCTGGCCCCGCGCTTGGGATCCTGTTAGACACTCTAAGAAAAAACCGGGCGATCGAAAGTGCGACGCCCGGTGACGAGTTTTCAATACGACTTTCGAACGACGACTTCGCCTTCCTTCTCCACCTTGCGGACGCTCTTCCGCGATTGCCGGCGCTTCCGGTCGGAAGGCTTTTCGTAGTAGCTATGCCGCTTCATGTCGCGGATGAGCCCTTCGCGCTGACACAGGCGCTTGAAACGCTTCAACATCTGTTGGACCGACTCGTTCCCGCGAGGTCTGACTTTGATCAATCGAAACTCCTACGCCGACAGCGGCACTCCCACCCTGCACCGGTCCGGCGAGCGATCGTTCGCCCACAGGCCGATGAATCCGTAATCCTACGTCAACTCATCGGTGCACGCCAGCATCGTTGTGAATCCAAGTGCAAACGGCGGACTTTGCGTAAGCAACATGCCGAGGTCCGATAAATGGCGTCCGCCGGACAGGCTCAATGCGCTTGCAACCTAATGCACAGTAACGACTTATGAATGCGAGTACGCGACGATCACAGAATGAACCGGCTCAGGTCGGCATCCTGGCTTATGCCGGAAAGGCGCTTGTTGACGTAGGCCGCGTCGATGCGGATTGTCTCGCCGCGCCGGTTTGGGGCCTCGAAGCTGATCTCTTCCATCAGCCTCTCCATCACCGTCATCAGGCGACGAGCACCGATGTTGTCCATCGTCTGGTTCACGCGATCGGCGATGTCCGCCAGGGCGAACACCGCGTCGGGCGTGAACTCGATGAACACGCCCTCCGTCGCCAGCAGCGCCGTCTGCTGTTTGGTGAGCGCGTTTTTCGGTTCGGTGAGGATGCGGACGAAATCGTCGCGGCTGAGGTCCTCGAGTTCGACGCGAATGGGCAGTCGCCCTTGAAGCTCCGGCATGAGGTCGCTCGGCTTGCTGCCGTGGAACGCCCCGGCGGCGATGAACAGGACGTGGTCGGTGCGCACCGGACCGTACCGTGTGCTCACGGAACACCCCTCGATGATCGGCAGCAGGTCGCGCTGAACGCCCTGCCGCGACACGTCCGGGCCGTGGGTTTGCAACGGCGACGCGAGTTTGTCCAGCTCATCGAGAAAGATGATCCCCGCGTTCTCCGTCCGCTGGACGGCCGCTTCGGTCGCTTTCTCTCGATCAATGAGTTTGTCGCACTGCTGCGAAAAGAGGATTCCACGGGCGTCGCGCACCGCCATACTCCGCGTCTTCGTCTGCGCCGGCATCAGCCGCTCCAGGAAACTCTGCATGTCGGGATCGAGTTGATCCATGCCGAACGTAGCCATCATTCCCACGGGGGCGGCCCTGCTTTCGAGGGTCAGCTCCACCATGCGCTCTTCGAGTTCTCCGGCGTTGAGTTGCCTCCGCAGCTTCTCCCGGCTGCGCCGGCGTCGCTCCGCAAGATCGCTGTCCGTCTTGCTCTGCTCCACGTCCAATGCGGTCGGAGGCATCAACGTGTCGAGCAATTGCTCTTCCGCGCGGCGCTGGGCCTCTTCCCGCACCACCTCCGTCTGCTCGTCACGCACGATGCGGATGGCGATCTCCAACAGATCGCGCACCATGCTCTCCACGTCCCGCCCGTGGTAACCCACCTCCGTGTATTTGGTGGCCTCGACTTTCAGGAACGGCGCGTTGACCAGCCCCGCCAGTCGCCGGGCGATCTCCGTTTTCCCCACGCCCGTCCGCCCGATGAGGATCATGTTGGCCGGTCCGACCTCGTCGCGGAGGCCCTCCGGCAGTTGCCGCCGCCGCCAACGATTGCGGATCGCCACCGCCGCGGCGCGCTTGGCCGCCTGCTGGCCCACGATGTACTTGTCGAGCGCTTCGACGATCTGTTGGGGCGTCAAATCATCCATGCGAAGCTCATCTTGTCCCCTTCACCTGCGAGGACGCATCGGCCGCCCGAATCGCGGCTCGCCAACTCGCTTCCAGCCCTTCGAGACTCATTCCGTGGTAATTCGCCCCCAGAGCCTCAGCCGTCGTTCGTCCCTCTTTCAGACTCCGGATGAACCCGGCGAAGCGTTGCCGCCCAAGGCTTTCCAGATGTGCAACCAAACTGTGGGCCAGGGGGTATTCATACACCTCAATCGGCGCCGTGCTCTCCAGCATCCCCGCCAACGGCCAATCGTACCGCACATACTGCCGCGCGAGTAGCGCCGCCTTCTCCGCCGCATCACAATGCTCCCCCAGCACGCGCTCGGCGATCAGCTCCGCGTATCCCTCGTTGACCCAATGGGGGATCAATCGCGTCGAATACAAGCGGTGCAGGAAGGCATGAGACCCCTCGTGCACCAGCGTGGAGGCGAAACGATCAAAGTCCGGCCCCGTTAGTCCTTGCCGCAGCAGCACGACGTGGACATGGCCGTTCTTCTCGATTGACCTCGAGTAGCCCACCGCGTTCGATCCGCCGTAGCCGTCGAAGTAGCGAGCGAACTTCTGGAATCTCGCCTTGGAACGCCAGCAGTACACCGGACACTTCGCCAAGAACACCCCGTCCGTCGCTTTGAGGTTGAATTGTTCACCCAACGCCGCGTACATCGCCTCGGCCCACCCTGTCAGCCGATCGCGGTACTTCTTCTCCCAGTCGGTCCAGATCAGAAAATGGTCCGTCTCGACCAGGGCCACATCCTTCCCCATCACCTCCCGCACCTTTTCCCCGAACGTGCGGTAGGCCTCCATCACCCTGGTACGAGTCTCCGGCGAAGGATGCGCGGCGAGGACGGTGTCGTCCAGTTCGGGCACTCCCATCGAATTGCCTACATCGGCGACCGCCTCATCCGTGGGGTTCTCAAGCGGCGCCGACGGTTCGGCCTTGAACAGATCGTCGTTGTCGTTTGTCGCCGCTTTCCGCCGCCGATACTCCTCGAACGCTCGGCGGATCGGTTCCGTGAGCTTCGCGTTCAGGCGTTCAGCATCGCGGAACGCCTGCGCCGCGACGTCGTTTCGATCGTGGGCCAGCGCGAAACGGCCTAACTCGAACGCATCCTCGGCCGAAAGCTTCTCCGGCCCGCCGCGCTCCAGCTCCAGCAGCGCCCGCTTCGCGATAAACGCCGATCCGAACTCCAGTTCACTCCACGAAAAAACATAAGGTTTCCGATCACGAACGATGACCAGGGCGTGTTCCGAGTGATCGACCACCAGCCCGCTCAGCGCGCCGCCGGTACGCAGCTTCAGATCGACGCTAAGGGTCTGCGTCTGTCCCCGCGCTGCTGCGGCTATGACCGTCAATGCGAGCCAAGCTGTGTTGAGACGAAACGGCACGGGTCAATCATCGAGTTGCGCTTCGGGATTGTCCATGAGAGGTTCCGGTGTAACCACCGTCATCGCCGGATAGCGCCCTTGCAGTTGCCGAAGCTGGCTACGGTTGATGCGCACATCGAGTTCGACCCCCTCGGACAGATACCGCCGCTCGCGCACGTCGGCCACTTTCAGCAATTCGGTGATCGTCTTCCCCTCCGTGTGCGGAACGCGAACGGTGACATTGACCGCGTCTCCCTCCGCCCGGCGGGTAACCTCGCGCACCAGCTCGTCAAGGCCTTCGCCGGTCAGGGCCGAAATCCGCAGCACATCCCTGTGGTGTTGGGCCAACATCTCCGCCAGCGCGAGGTCGTCGGCGATGTCCACTTTGTTGAGCAAGGTCAGTTGCGGAATCTTCGCGCAGCCCAAGTTTTCCAGGACGGCATCGACCGATTCCATCTGTTGCCATGCCGTGGTCGAGGAAATGTCCACCATGTGAAGAAGCAAGTCCGCGTGGATCGTCTCTTCCAGCGTCGCCCGGAACGAGGCCACCAACCCGTGCGGCAAGTCGCGGATGAACCCGACAGTATCCGACAACAACACGCTTCGAGCCTCGCCCAGCGACCAACGCACGGTCTTGGTGTCCAGCGTTGCGAACAGCAGGTCCGCCACGAATTGCTCCGCGTGCGTCAGCTTATTGAGCAGCGTGCTCTTCCCGGAGTTCGTATATCCAACCAACGAAACGGTGAACTGATCGGACCGCGACCCGACCTCCCGCTGCTTGCGTCGATCGATCTCCGCGATTTCGCGCTTCAGGAACGAGATCCGCTCCTTAATCACGCGGCGGTCGATTTCGATCTGCCGCTCGCCCGGCCCGCGCGTGCCCACGCCGCCGACCGCCCCCGCCGCCGTCCCGCCGCCCCCGCCGGCGATGCGCTCCAAGTGCGTCCACAATCCGCGAAGCCGCGGGGCCGTGTATTCAAGTTGGGCCAACTCGACCTGCAACTGAGCCTCCCGCGTTTTGGCCCGCGAGGCGAAGATGTCGAGGATCAATTCGCTGCGGTCGATGACTTTGCGCCCGACGGCCTCTTCCAATCCGCGGATCTGCCGCGGAGCAAGGTCATTGTCGAAGATCACCACGTCGGCCTGCGCCGCGGTCACCCGCTCGACCAGCTCCGCCAACCTCCCCTTTCCCAACGCATGGGCCGCGGAAAGCTCGGTCCGCTTCTGGATCATGGTGTCCACGACCTTCACCCCCGCCGACTCCGCCAGGGCCGCAAGCTCGCCCAGCGGATTACGTAAGTCTGCTTTCGTGTTGGGCAGCAGCACGCCCGCCAGCACCGCGCGTTCCGGCCGCTTGGTCGACCGGTCGCCGAACGGATCCCGCGCCGGGCGGTTCGACCGCGGGGTGTCTCGATGGTCACTGGGTGTCTGCGAACGGATGGAATGCCGCATGTTTCTTTCCGCGCCTATCCTATCGTCCCGGGCGCCCGCAGGTCAATGATACTTGGTTTCACCAAAGGCGGCGCCCAGCAGGACGACCGAACCTTCGTCGGCGTGCATCCCATCTCAAGCGGCACGGTCTAACTTGTTAGCCCGTCTAGTTGAGCTTGCCGATGAGGTCGCGGACGGACGTGAGGCCGCGGCGCTGTAAATACGCCGCCAAGCCCTCACAGATGTGGATCGGCGTTTGGGGATCGACGAACAACGCCGTCCCGACGGCGATGGCCGTCGCCCCCGCGAGCAAGAACTCCACCGCGTCGCGCCAGTCGGTGATCCCGCCCATGCCGATGATCGGCACGCCCTTATCGCGGGCGACCCGCGTGTAAACGCGATGCACCATGTAGAGGGCGACGGGTTTGATGGCCGGGCCGGACAGTCCGCCCGTGCGATTGGCCAACATCGGCTTCCAAGTTTCCACGTTGATGGCCATGCCGTACAACGTGTTGATGACCGAAAGAGCATCGGCGCCGCTGTCGATCGCGGCCCGGGCCGTTTCCGTGATGTCCGTGACATTGGGCGACAACTTCACGATGAGCCTCGCCCGGCGCACATCGCGTCGGACGGCGGTAACGAGCGTTGCGAGGCGGCGCGGATCGGTGCCGAACTCCAACCCGTCGGCGACATTGGGGCAAGAGACGTTGAGCTCCAACCCGGCCACACAGTCAATCGCATCCAATCGACGACAGACGGTCTGATAGTCCTCGACGGAGTGACCGACCACGTTGACGATGACGGGGACGCCGAGCGTCTGAAGAAACGGAATTTTGTCGGACACGAAGCGTTCCAGCCCCACATTGGCCAGTCCGATCGCGTTGAGCATTCCGCCGCGGGTCTCGACGATCCGCTCCGGCGGGTTGCCCTTGCGGGGCTCGGGAGACACGGCCTTGGTGACAAAGGCGCCGAGTCTGCGAAGGTCCATGTGCTCGGCGTGCTCCGGGCCGAAGCCGCTGGTGCCGGAGGCCGTCATCACCGGGTTGGCGAGGCGCATCCCGGCGAGATCCACGCTGAGATCGACGATTTGATCTTGGACCGGCGCGCTGCTCATCGGAATCAGCATCGTCGTGGCCCAGAAGGCTGTCAATCAGCGGTCGATAGACGCATCCTGCGGGCGGTGTACAATCAGAACCCGAGCGCCAGCGCGGGGGCAGCCTCCCCCCTCCCCGAGGGGGGACAAAGGGGGGGCCGTGGCCCGTCGCCGGCGCCCCGGGTTCTGATTCTCAGCCGCGCCGGAGTCATCGGGCCATGGCAACGTCGTCCAATCTGGCGATCTTCCCGGGCATGTTCGACCCGCTGACGCTCGGGCATCTCGATATCATTGAACGGGCCTCGCGGCTGTACGACCGGCTGATCGTGGCCGTCGGGGACAACCCGCTCAAGCAGGAAGTCTTCACCCAGGCGGAACGTCGGGACATGCTCGTCGAGCACACGGCCCACCTGCCCAACATCGAGGTGCAGACGTACAGCGGACTGACCGTGGAATGCGCCCGCACGGTCGGGGCGCGGGTTATCCTCCGCGGCATCCGCGACAATGTCGATCTTCATGCCGAATTGGAGATCGCTACCACGAACCTGATTATCAGCGGCATCGAGACGGTTTTCCTGATGACCAGCGGCCAGCACGTGCTCACGTCCAGCACGTTGATTAAGCAGATCGTCGAGATCGGGCGGTACGATCCGAACCGCCTCGCCCGACTCGTCCCCTTGGATGTGGCCAAAAAGCTCGAACAACGCCTCCGCGGCGGACGATGAACTCTTGATGAGCATCGCCCGACCGCCACGCGCCGCACTGCTGACACTGGTGGCACGGACCCACTGCTCAAGAGCAGTGGCACACGGTGAAACCCCTCACCCAGCCTCTCCCCCAACGGGGGGAGAGGGGGCTACTCCGCGAATAGGAGCGTCGAGATATAGCGGTCGCCGCCGCTGGGGAGGACGGCGATGATGATCTTTCCTTTGTTCACCGGCATGTGGGCCACCTTGTCGGCGGCGCAGAGGGCGGCGCCGGAGGAAATCCCGCAGAGAATCCCTTCCTCCTTGGCCGCGCGGCGGGCCCAGGCGAAGGCATCCTCGTTTGTGACGAGGATCACGTCGTCGATGATCTCGAGGTTGAGAATCTTGGGGATGAACCCCGCGCCGATGCCCTGGACCATGTGCTTGCCGGGTTGGAGCGGTTTGCCCTGACGTTTTTGGGTGATGACCGGGGAGTTCTCCGGTTCGATGGCGTAGCACTTGAACGACGGCTTTTTCGCCTTAATCACCTCGCCTACGCCGGTGATGGTCCCGCCGGTGCCAACGCCTGACACGAGGATGTCGGCCTTGCCGTCCGTGTCGTTCCAGATTTCTTGAGCGGTCGTCTGGCGATGAATCTCCGGGTTGGCCGGGTTCTCGAACTGCTGGGGCATGAAGGCGTTGGGCGTCTCCTTGACCAGCTTCTCCGCGGCGGCGATCGCCCCCTTCATTCCGTCGGCCGCGGGGGTGAGGACCAGCGTCGCCCCGTGGGCCTTGAGGATGGCGCGGCGTTCAATGGACATGCTCTCCGGCATGGTGAGGGTTAGCTTGTACCCCCTGGCCGCGCACACAAAGGCCAAGGCAATCCCCGTGTTGCCCGAAGTCGGCTCGATGATGGTGGTCTTGGGGGTGATGCGGCCGTCGCGCTCACCGGCCTCGATCATCGAGGCGCCGATGCGGTCCTTGACGCTGGAGAGCGGGTTGGAAAACTCCAGCTTGGCGTAGACCGTCGCGGGCGCGTTGACGATGCGGTTGATCCGAACGAGCGGCGTCCGGCCGATGGCGCCGGTGATATCCTTGTACATCTGCCCCATGTGTCGTCTTCCCGAAACGGAATGCAAACCAAAAACCCGGTCCAGAGAAGGCAGTTTAGGGTTAGGGGGCCTTTATGTCAACCGCAGCGCCGCGGCTGTTTTTCAAGGTTCAACGTGTGCGGCGGAGATCGCTCCGACAGGCGTTGAAACAACGGCCACGGAATCGGCGCCGCACGCTTGCGGCGACCGAGCCATTTCCGCCAAAGGTGCGTGACTGCGCAGTGGAATCCCGACAGCGCCTTCCCGTTGCCGGTGATGCCATAGTACGCATAATGCCCACGCAGCTTTTGGCGCAGTGTGTCGTGCTGCTCCGCAACCGCTCGATGTCGGTTCCACCGGCGCCACTGGCCCACCGTCCGCAACGCCCGGCTCAGGCGGCTGCGGGCCGTCTTCCGCTTCAGCACCCAGTTCTCTTTCCGGGATCGACCCCGGAAATGGGTGAAGCCCAACAGGTCGAACGTTCCGGGTTTCGCCTCCTCCGGCGGACTC
>JAZDHF010000278.1:0-2098 GCA_043806315.1 Planctomycetota bacterium
CGCCTGGATCAACGACAGCGACCGCATCGGCAGCAACACGCTGGTCGTCGAGCGCGACGGCCAAGCGACGTATTACCTGATCGACTTCAACTCGTGCCTGGGATCGTGGCAAGGTCGCCCCAAGGAGCCATGGCGCGGCTACCGACATGCCTGGTATCTGCTCCCTGCCGCGCCACACCCCTCGCCCCCCTTGATCTCGCCCGCCCTGGGCCGCCTCGCTGCCGATTTCGATCCGCTCCGCTGGCTGCCGCAGGCTCCCAATAACGCATTCAACCACATGACGAATGCTGACGCGGCGTGGATCATCGCGCGGATTGCGCGTCTCGATCGCCCGCACCTGGAAGCGATCGTCGCCGAGGCATGGTTGAGCAACCCGCGTGACGCCGACGTGTTGGTCGAAACCCTGCTCCGCCGCCGCCAAGCGATCATCGCGCTCGCCCGCTAAGTTCGACTTTCGCACTTATGCGGCCTGTTGGACCGCACGGCATAGGGTTTTCATGATGTTTCGTGAACCCTGGCCCTGCAAGCCTAGTGACGAAACCTGTTCGCGGACGCTCTCACACCGCAAGGTATTGAGCATGTCCGCGAACGACGCACAACATTTGCTTTGGTACCACGGCCGATTGGGCGCCTGGTAGTGACGATGACCTTCGGCCGCGAACCACAACACGATCAGACTGTACAGCAGCATTGCCGTCGGCGCGGTGCGCTCAACCGCCTGGCGGGTCCAGCCCTGCGGCTGCTCGAAGCCCAGATGACCCTTCGCATCGTGGAAGGCCTCCTCGATCGACCAACGCATGGCATACCAAGTCAACACCTGCTCGGCCGTCGCCGCGTGACACGTCGAATAGAACGTCTGCATCTTGCGGCCGCCGGTCAGCGGCTCGACCGCCACGATCCGCAAGGCGCGCTGCGGCACCGCATAGACTCGGGCAACCCGGTCCGCCACGCGCGAGCGATCGCGTCGGCCATAGATGTTCAGCGTCAAGCGACGCGTGCGCTGATCCAGCATCTGCCGCGGCGTGGGCAACTGACGACCACGTTTGCGGGGTCGCCCGTTGGTGCCGGGCCGGCGAACCGGCGGCGGATCGTAAAGACGGGCATCCAGGCCCAGGCGCGAGGTCAGATCGCAGTTCTCCGGCAGTTGGCCCAAGACACTCTGGCCGCCGTAGGCCGAGTCGGCGACCACGTGAAAAGGCCGGTTTTCATGGCGTTTGCAGAGCACGGTCAGCATTTCGACCGCCAGTTCCGGCCGCGTGCGATAGCGCAACCGTTTCTTCGTGGCGGTCTTCTTGTTGACGTACAAGCGGAAGAGGATCGGCAGACTGAAGTAATGTCCGGGACGGAAGGGGAACACCACGATCACGCTCAGCACCACCCAACTGTGGCCCCAGTTCGTCAGGGAAGTCTTGCGGGTGCTGAGCAGCGGGTCGTGATGCATGCCGACGCCGAAGATTTTCAGACCGCGTTTGCGGGCCAAGGTGTCGTCGAGACTCAAGAGCACGGCGTCGCCGTCCCGCCACGGTTCGATCAGGGTGAAGACCGCCAGGCCGAGTCCGTCGAGCGACCAGCGGGCTGCGGAAAATACGCGATGGAAGGCCGAGTGATGCTTGGTCCCAACCGCCTCGGCGGCCTCGATCATGCGTGTGACGACCCGGCGGCGGGCGAAGAGCCAGCCCGTCAGGACGGTGAGGAAACTGTTGAACGTCGGGGCGGTAAACACGGGCGCGACCTGTTGCACAAGCTCCACGAACGAGGGTACAAGTTCCACGACGAGCCTCCTTGCTCTGCGGGGTCATCCTTGACCAACAACCTCTATGATGCAGGAGGTTCGTTTTTGTTTACAGGGGCCTCATCCAGGCCTCAAAAATGCGAAAGTCGAACTTGCTCCCGCTCGCGATACCCAAGCCAGTGTATCACCGCAAGGCGATCGCGCCCCGTGAGTCTCCGTTGTCATGGAGCTTCATCCTCCACACCCCCGACATAAACCCCGCCGCCCAAACAGCCGGCAGAAGCGAGGCCAAAAGTAACGCACACTGGCGGACACCACCACGTCAAAACTCCACCGACTCCGAATAAGATACCCCAGTAGTTCAGG
>JAZDHF010000279.1:0-2151 GCA_043806315.1 Planctomycetota bacterium
CAAGAAGGAGTTCAAAACCCTCTCCATCCAACACCACGCAACCTGCCCAAAATGGAACTACACGATTCAACCCCGAACCGCGCCAAGGCTACCATGAACGCCAAACCGAAAATGCGGAGTTGTTTTTGCCCAGATTCTAAGCGTAGCACTCACCCCGCACACTAAGCTGGTCCTGTCAAAGCGGAGACGCCCATTCTCCTTTTCGGGCCTCCTAGGGCCAGCGATGCAATACGGGCTGTCTCCATCGATCCACGCCGTTTCGATAACCTCGCGACTCGGCCTCTTCCTTTCTGGTTCCCAACTTCGTCTCGCTTCCTCTCCCCCGGAGAGGATTGAAGGAAGGAGGGGGAGTTTGAGGGGGAACCTGGGAACTCTGGTTCCCCCTCAAGCTGTTCCGCTTCACGCCGCCTTGCGTCTCAGTCGCGCGGCGTCGTACACCGTCTCATCTTTCAGCAAGCGATAGGCGATCACCAACAGGCGACGCGCCAACGCCACCAGAGCCGTTTTCTTTCCGCGCTTGCCGGCCACCGTCTCGAACCAACGTCGCAAGGGTTGCGTCGCTTTCGTCCCATCGATGGCCACCAGATGCGCGATCTGCACCCAGACCGCCCGCAACTCCCGGCGCCCCTCGCGGCTGATCGAGCCGTACTCCGTCCGTTCCCCGCTGCTCCGCACCGTGGGCGCCAAACCCGAATACCCCACCAACTTCCGCGACGAGGGGAAGCGATGAACGTCATCCACCGCGGCCACGAAGGTCAATGCCGCGATTCGTCCCACCTTGGGCATCGTCTTCAGCCGAGCGACCCGCCCGTCCTTCCGCTCGGACTCGGCCAGGTGCTTCTCCAGATCGCGAAGCGAATCCGTCAGACTCACGAAGGAATCGAAGAACGTGGCCAGAACCACGGGCAAGTGGGCCTGCTCATATCCCTGGGCGAGCAACCGTCGCCAGCCAGCAAAGCTCGACAACGCCCCCGCTGGCAGGCGAATCCCTTCTTGGCGGAGCATCCCCCGCACCACGTTGCACAACTTCGTTCGTGCCGATACGAGCTGTCGCCGTGCGACCAGCAAGCCACGCAGGGCTCGTGTGTCTCGACCCGGCATGTGCACCGGATGGGGCAGGGCATCCAGGCGAAGCAGTTCGCAGAGAATCCGCGCGTCGATCTTGTCCGTCTTACGCCGGCTCTCCGCGATGGCCTTGACCTTCGCCGGATTCACCACCGTCACCTTCGCCCCCATCCCTACCAAAACCTCATAAATCCACGCCGTCTGATTGCCGGCCTCGATCGCCACCGACAGCCCGCAGCGAAGAAACGGCTTCAATCGCCGCTCGATCGTCGCCTTGTCCGTCGCTACGGCACCGCATGACAGCTTCCGTCCCTTCTCGTTTGTGACGTACACGTAACTGGACACACCCGCTATATCGAATCCACAATAGTTCACGAGCCAACCTCCCTTCGTTATGGTGTTCTCGATACTCACAACAACAACGCGAGCATCCTAACGACCAGGCCGAGGTTGGCTCACTTCATAGCTTCTCCTTCCGAAGAAACCACGATGGCTCTCCACGCGGAGAGCTCGGAAGGAACAGAATGACGCAATCTCGGCGTTACAAGTAAGCGAGCCGGACGGAAGCGTGAAAAGCCCAGCGGCGGCTCAGCAGACGGTATAGACCGCCGACGAGGCGAACACTACCGCGCAGCGGTTTAGTCCAACCACGAGTTCTGCCGAAGAGCCGAAACGAAACTTCTGACTTGACCAGACCATATCTCCGGCGACCGATTTGCGAGACGGGCTTGCGTCCTGCGGAGCCTGTCGGTTACCGTCTCCGGCGGTCCGTTGTTGAAGACCCGAGGATCCGAATGTACTGCGAGCTTTGCACCCAAGAGGTGCCGTAGGCGTCCCGCGTCGCCTCCGATTGGGCTCTATCGATCCCCGGTCACCCTGTGGGCTCGCTGTACGGGAACGTGAAGTTCGCCCTGGTCCTCAGGCTTCGAAACAAGTGGAGATGGCCCCATGTTCAGCTTCAGTGTTATTCCTCGGGACACAGTTTTTTTCAATTTGTTCGACGAGGCCGCTTGCATTCTGAGTTCCGCTGCGGACGCCTATGGCGTGCTGCTGAAGATTGGTGTCGAGCGGGACGCACAGCTTGCG